>JAKROC010000110.1 GCA_024509075.1 Endozoicomonas sp. | reverse complement strand
GCTGGATTGGTGGTTTTATGGGCAGGGAGCAAGCAGATGGGTCAGATGGAAAAAATGAGGGCTTATAACTCACTTGAGTTTATAAGAAAGGTTTTGAGGTGTTACATCTCAAGCGAGTGCAGTATCTAATATTACTTGCTTGATGTTTAAAAGCTGTTATGCACCATTCAGTAGGAGATATTTTTAGATGATTGTCATTCATCATAATCCGGAATGCGGTACTTCAAGAAATGTTCTTGAAATTATCAATAAGGCGGGTTATCAGCCAATTATTATTGAGTACTTAAAAGAAGGTTGGAGCAAACCTCAACTTTTAGCGTTATTTGCAGCAGCTGGACTTACTCCAAAAACAGCACTTCGAAAAACCAAATCGCCTGCTGAGGCACTTGGTCTATTGGAAGAAGATGTAAAAGACGAAGACATTCTGGAAGCAATGCTTGTACACCCTGTTTTGGTTAATAGGCCCATCGTATGCACAAATAAAGGTGTTAAACTTTGCAGACCTAGTGAAAGCGTCCTCGACTTATTAGAATCCTGGCCAGAGGGGCCGCTTTCAAAAGAAGATGGCCAATTAATTCTCGATGCTAACGGTAATCGAGTATAGGAGCATAGTGCATAACAAGAGCTTCAAGGGGACGCCAACGGCTTCAATTTAGCTGGCGTTGTGCGCAAATAGGTGTTAGTTCTACTCTAGCTCGTTCCCGTCCAAAAACAAAACCGTTCCGCTGTAAACACCGAAACACTATGAGAAGCTTCTGCAATTGGCCAACAACCCGTCAAGCACTTCTTGAGACTGGCTTTGAGTTAAGTCGGGTTAACGTACTGGAAGCGGGTATGTGCCCGGATCGTATCCGAGAGTGGTTGGATAACGTCGAACGGTTGATACCACTGATCGATGCTGTGGTTTCCCAGACAGATCGAAGAGTTTTCAAGGGAGAGAAAGTCCCTGCACAAGAAAAAACAGTCAGCCTGTACGAGTCCCATACTGGTATCATCGTTAAAGACCGCAGGGATGTTCAGTATGGGCACAAGCTGAACATTGCACAGGGCAAAAGTCGTTTGATACTGGATATGGTAATAGAGAAAGGCAATCCGGCAGATTCTGACCGGTACATTCCCATGGTCAAACGACAAAAAGAAATTTATGGTCGTGTACCAAGACAAACAGCAACCGTCGTCGCTGGGGTGTCTCAATGGAACATCGGTTACGCAAACTGGCGCAATATATCCGGGGTTGGATGGGGTATTTCCGGTTATCGGAATATTACCGTCCAATTCCCCTGCTGGATCAATGGATACGTCGGCGAATCCGTTGCTGCTTTCTGAAGCAATGGTGCAAGCCGAAAACCCGTTTCAAGAATCCGGTCAGGTTAGGTGTTGATAAGGTGAACGCCGCCAAGATCGCAGCCAGCAGCAAAGGGTATTACCGTCTGAGTAAAACCTATGCGGTACAACAGGCACTGAATAACAGTTACCTCGCGAAACCTGGGCTTGTTTCATTGAAAGATTTATGGATCAGGTTTCACCATCGTTGAACCGCCCGGTGCGGACCCGCATGCCGGGTGCTGTGGGGAGGGTTGGAGAAAGACCAGCCCTTACCCGATTTAGCTGTGACGACACTTGTAATCTATGGCTTTTGCACCAAACCTGAAGCGGATCGACTTGCAAAGTACTGAGAACTCAGACTTTTGCAACAAACCTGAACCAGCTCGACTCGCAGTACACCTTGAAATTAAAGGTTTGCACCAGTTGAGATTAAGTCCGTTGCAGAAAGCTGAACCAAACAAAAATGCCAAGATTTGACTCAAACCTGAACTGCCAAATGAGCCTGGCCAACAACTGTGAACTCTCGGGCAAGGTGAACTATTACCATAAACTATTGTCTTTACGCTCATGATTAAGTAATTAGCCTATAAACTTAAATCATAAAATTTCCGCTTGGTAAATTGCAGGTGAAACAATATGCAAACGAAGAATACACAAACACAGGATGGATGTAATGCTTCTACATGGTCCATCAGGAATATAAACTACTCAGCCGTTGGTTCATCACTAGGCTGCGCTGCAGGCTTCGCTACAGGATGCTTTCTGGGTCAAACCATTACATATTGTTGTATTGGTTGCTTTATTGGCACTGCTGTTAATCACATATGTCAGAATGGGCATAACTCCGGAAAAGAGGATTGCATGGTGGCAATATCACATGAAACATATAATTACTTCCAAAACAGAAATTCTGCAAATAATAATGATCCTGTCACTACCCAACCAAGATATCAAAGTCACTCTCACAGTGAATGAAAAGGAATCAAATAAGCTTAAACAAGACTAGTCGAGATTTTTAGAATACTTATTCACTGTAAGCACCGAAACCCATCATCTGTCTGCCACGCTAACTCCTGTTTCAAAAACAGGAGCGAGCCGTGAATCAAAAGCAACCAAACCGCCGCACTCCTGAACAGTGGCAAGGCCTCATCGATCAGCAGCGGGAAAGCGGCATCAGCCAGAAAGCTGTTTGCCTTTCGCGCAATATCTGCCTGCCCACCTTCACATTGTGGAAGCGCAAACTAAGGCAGGCAACCGAAAGGCCTGATCAACCAGCACAACCAGACTCTGACTGGTTCGAATTTAAAACTGATTTTCACAACACACCATCAGACCTGCCTCCATGGGAAATTGAACTCGAATTACCCGGTGGTGTAACCCTGCGTATGCGGCGTTGATCATGTTTTTTCCTGAATCACAGGTGCGGGTCTGGCTTTAAACCGCCCCACCGATATGAGGAAGTCATACAACGGCCTGGTCGCCCTGGTGAAAAATACCCCTGAGGAAGACCCGTTGAGTGGGCAGTTGTTCGTCTTTATCAATCGTCGCCGAAACCAGTGCAAGGTGCTGTACTTTGAACGTAGCGGTTACTGCATCTGGAGTAAACGGCTGGAGCAGGGTCAGTTTCACTCCCACGCCGGTCCGGTGGTTAAACAACTGCTGGCATTGACCGACCTGAAGCTGATCATTGACGGTGTTGATACCCGTTCTATCCGCTATCACAAACGTTATGTAAAACTTGATACATCGAACAGCACAACCTCTGAATAGCAGCTACATTTGAGGGCTATGAATCTTCCTGTTCCAGCCAGTCAACCCTCTCACCTGCAGCTGCTCAAGCAGTTGCAGGTGCTGTTGCAGGAACACAAATCTGTGAACGAACACCTGAAGCAGGAAAACGAGTCCCTCAAACATCAGCTGGCCTGGTTTAAACAACAGCTGTTCGGTGAAAAATCGGAAAAGAGACTGATAGTAAACCCGAACCAGTTGGCTCTCGGGGATATACTCAAGAACATTGAGTCTCCAGAGGTTCCGGAAACAGAAACCATCACCTATGAGCGCAGAAAGAAGCACAGGCCAGATGACTGTGTTATCGATCAGGGATTGCGCTTCACGGAAGGAGTACCTGTTGAGCTGATTCATATTCCGGCGCCTGAAATGCAGGGTGAAGACGCCGGGCAGTATGAAATCATTGACCATAAATATACCCATCGCCTGGTGCAGCGTCCGGGCAGTTACGTTATTCTGAAATACCAGAGGGATGTCGTTCGCCACAAGGGAGACCAAACCCTGAGCACGGCGGCAGCCCCCTCCGGCCTGTTTGACCGCAGCTTTGCCGATGTGAGCTTTATAGCTGGTTCTCGTCCAAAAACGCATCAGGTAATCATAATTAGACTGTACGTACGTTTTGATATTCTTGAATTCAAGTAATAAATGCATAACCCATGACTTCTCTTGCATCTACTCCGGTTAGCTCCTTAAACACCTCATAAGGAGTCCTGTAACCAAGGCATTTTCTGGGTCTACTGTTCAGCTTATCGACCGCTTTGATGACTTCTTTTTCTGTGACATTATTAAGCTCCATCGACTTGGGGAAGTACTGCCTGAGCAGTCCATTAGCGTTCTCATTCTGCCCTCTTTCCCAAGAGTGGTAGGGTGCAGCAAAGTAACTGTCACATTTTAAAGCCTTGGCAACCTCCTCGTGCTGAACAAACTCCTTACCATTGTCGTAAGTGATGGTTTTGACGAACTTTTTCAGGGGCATGAGCGCGTCGATCATCGCCTGTTTAACCGCTTTTGCTTTCTTGCCAGGCAGAGGAACAGCAAGCCGTAGCTTGGTCTTCCGTTCATCTAGTGTTGCGATGGCTCCCTTATGGTTTTTGCCGATTATGGTGTCAGCCTCCCAGTCACCAACACGCTCTCTGTTGTTGGCTACAGCTGGGCGTTCTTCAATACCAACCTGGTTGGGTATACCGGTTCGGTTGTGGGCCGAACCATACCTTTTTCGGTACGTCTTTTTCTGGTGTCGCAGGTGCTTATAGAGAGTGCCTTCGTTGCGCTTATCATTCGCGATAAACTGATAAATTGTTTCGTGGTGCAGCTTGATTTCTCCATCTTTTTGTAGCCTTCCTGCCACTTGCTCAGGACTCCAGTCTAAACGAATATAATTAGTGATTTGTCGTTTAATATCTTCCGTCAGCTTTACAGCCTTGTTTTTTTCCTGGTGTCTCTGTCGGGCCATACGATGGGCCTGCTGGTGCCTATAGCCACGCAACCCCTTGTTTCTCGCTAGCTCTCGTGACAGAGAACTCTGTGACCGCCCAAGTTTTTCTGCAATTTTGTTTTGGGAGATACCATTTTTCAGTTCGATCTCGATATAATGTCTCTCTTCAGAGCTCAGGTGCTTAAAGGCCATCCGTGGTGTCCTCTGTTTGGTTTGGTTGCTTAACAGAGTACCCCTGAGTTCTGATTCACCTCAAAGGTATTTTTGTCGCAACCCTCCGGTTACAGAGGTTATGCATTTATGATACGAATTCAGGCAAGCTTATTTATGCCAATCATGCTCTCATTAACTCTAAAACAAAGAATGGCGAAACAGCGCTCCATATCGCTGCCAGGGGGGGATTTTCAGAATGTGTTCAATTCCTGATCGATAAAGCTGCCGATCTGAATCTGCGATTTGCCGGTAAGACAGCACTTCACATCGCACAGAGCATGGCCATGATAACTGCGTGAGTAAGATTCTAACGCAACTGATTAATCCTGATGCCGCAGGCCCTAGTGGTAAGACAGCGTTACACTTCGCAGCTGAAAAAGGGCGTGATGAATGCGTAAGAATTCTTAGTAGACCTATTGATATTAGTACCAGAGATGAAAATGAAAAAACAGCGTTGCATCTTGCTGCTGAACATGGCAAAAGACAGTGCGTTATTACTCTTCGTGACCTTGCGAACACAGATGTTATTAATGCTCAGGACAACAAAGGCAAAACAGCAGTTCATCTAGCATCTGCTGGGGGGTATGATGAAGTTATTGATGCTTTGGCACAGTCACAACATCTTGATTTGAGCGTAACTGATGATGATGGCGATACCGCTTTACATATCGCCGTTGGAAACAACAACGTTCGGTGTATTACTGCTCTCTCTCGGGCTGGCATGGATATTAATACCAGAAACGAGAAAGGCGATACTGCGTTGCACCTTGCTGTTAGAAATAAAATGATTGATTGCGTCCAGCCTTTACTCAATGTAGGTGCAGATGTTAATGCGATTGCATCTGATTACAACCAAGTGATTCACATTGCCGCTGCGTCAGGACAAGTAAAATGTTTAGAAACCATAATCCGCAGCAATCAGGTACAAAATATAGATTGTACTGTACCAGATGAAAATGATTTATCGTTAACAGCGCTTCACCAAGCAGCAGCATCAGGTCATGCGGAATGTTTGAAAGTGCTGGCGAGAAATGGAGCCAATATTAATGCCAGATCGAACTCTACACTTGTTCCCTTAGGTGAAACACCGTTGCATGCAGCTGCCCAAACAGGCCATATTAATAGCTTAAATGCCTTGCTTGAACTTAATGCGGATCTTAATGCTGTCAGTATTACCGGGGACTCAGCGTTGCACCTTGCTGCTATGTTTGGCAGGAAGGATTGCGTCCAGAGATTGATTGGTACATAGGTACCATTAAATATTAGAAATAACGAGAATAAAACTGCTCTGGACTTGGCACGGAATAGGGGCCATGAACGATGTGCGAACATAATTTCAGAAGCTGCCGCGCGTAATGCATGGTGCACACTGCTTTAAGAAAAACCTGAAGTAGGAGTTAATTTATTTTTTTACTCTTGAACTGTTCAAACCTCTACCTCATAATGCGCCAAACTCGGCGCAGCTCCCTTGACCTCCCCGTTCTGAATAAACACCTTCTCTCCAACGCTGACAGCCTCCCCCTTAATCGTAATCACCGAACCATCCCGAAGCTCGGCCTGACTGGTGCCGTTGCCATTGTTGGCAGTAATGGTCGCCACAACTCTCACACCCTCCGGGATCAGTGCCTTGAATTGCTGCCAGATATTCGTAGTGGCCATAATATCCCTCGCCTTTTTGCTTTTCCTCAAGCCACAAAAAAGGGCAATGCCCGAAAGCACCGCCCTTCTGCACCTTACTTTACGTAAGGTTAGAGACTACAACGTTGTAGCCCGACCATTACAGTGGTCGAATATCTTCAGCCTGTGGGCCTTTCTGCCCCTGGGTCACCTTGAACTCAACTCGCTGGCCTTCAGCCAGGGACTTGAAGCCATCACCAGTGATTTGACGGAAGTGAGCAAACACGTCTGGGCCGCCATTATCCTGAGCGATGAAACCAAAACCTTTCTCGTCATTGAACCACTTAACAGTACCGGTAGTAATAGACATAGTCATATCCTGAAGTTTAATAATAAAGGTGCCTTGTAATAAGGCGGTGGAGCTAGAAGCTTGTTATCACTTATGAAGGATATGGCGAGCTATTACGCCCGGAACATCAAATCTTTGCATAAAAAATAAATCACACTTTTAACGTTCCGCCATTATACAGGGTAGTATCCTAATTGCTATGGGCACTTGTATTCAATCGTTAACGCAAGTTACTCAGCCTTTGGTGTACAGGTGCCTAATAATGTCTTTCCAGCTGGACACTTTGGAGGACTTTACTGCGTTCTGCCGTGATATTGGTCGCCAGAGATAGGGCTTGCCAGTCTCCACTCTTTCCGGAAAAACCGGGGTCGGAAAACCGGGGTCGAAAACCGGGGTCGCGAAAACCGGGGTCGGGTCTTGATTCTTGATCTGATCGTCTTACACTTCCACTTCGTACTGCGCTAGGCTATGCGCAGCTCCCTTTACCTCCCCGTTCTGAATAAACGCCTTCTGCCCGACACTAACACCCTCCCCCTTAACTGTAATCACCGAACCATCTCTAAGCTTTGCCTGACTGGTGCCATTGCCGTTATTGGCGGTAATGTTAGCCACAATCCGCACACCTTCAGGAATAAGCGCTTTGAACTGCTGCCAGATATTAGTGGTTGCCATCAGTAGTGCCTCTCTAACTCAACGCTCTGGATAACGTTTCTCCCGCCTCCGGCACTGATACTGGTGGCCAGACACAGCCCCTGCCAATCACCCGTTATATCCTGCACCTCTACCAACATCCCCGGCTCAATCAACCCGGGTGCTGTGTTGGTGTCGGTCAGCGGTAGCTCGATGGAGGTAATGCTCTGGTGGCCACCCTTGGCCAGCTCATTGCGGCCTCGCTCGGTATTAACCTGCGTTTCGGTGAGCCAGTCTTCCAGAATGTCTGGTGCCGGGTTGTCGCCATTGGTGCCGGATCGTTTGACGTTGACCGCTACGCCTGCATTGGTGCCGGACACGTAAACAGCATTGTACGCCTGCTCTGGTCGCCAGTTGGCGCTCAGGCTAATCACCATACTGGCCGGAACGATCCTGTCCATGGTGGCGGTACTCCATGCCCAGGGGCTGGCCGGATACCTCGGTTGGATATTGATCTGATCGGCATCACGGCTCGGGGTAACCACCGAGCCTGCCGTTCCTGCAATTTTGGCCACCACCTGCATGGCGGTCTGGCTCTGGTAACAGAATGAGCCACCGGGCATCACCCAGTCCGGTGTGCTGTAATCGTTCAGGTCTGGATAAGTTGCCGTGAAGCCGGTATTCGCCAGTTCTTCTATTATCGCCTGTTTTGCATTCAAGGCACTGGTATTACTTTTGCTGCGCAACGGCGCGTAAGGGGCTGCCAGCAGTTGGGTTCGGCTGCTGCCATAAATGGTGTACCGTTCATCGCCAAAGCGACGGTTGGTGCTGTAACGTTCGATGATGAATACCCATTTCCAGCCGTTGATATCCACTTCAATCTGCTTCGGGCCGTTCTCGTCCGGTTGCACCAGGGCAATGTTGGAAGCACCGAACAGTTGCCCGGTAAACGACCATGAAAAGCTGTCTATGTCCAGATTGATCTCCATTGATGGCAGTTCCAGCGGTGTCCGGTCAGGCAATACCACGGTGGTAATAATGTTCATCAGCAGATAACTCTCCCTGATTTCCGGCTGCTCTGGTTCCGGCTTTATCGATCACCTCCGGGTTTTTCTCGCCCCCATAGTTGCCGGTAACGCTCTCATCTTTGGCCTTCTGCCCAATGCCCCACGGCACGATAACCGGCTGATCCCCGGTGCGGTTGCTCTGGAAGGACGAAAAGCACTGGCTATCTCTTGGCTGAATCACCCTTGCTTCAACCGAACGCCCCATCTGGAAATAAACAGCAGGAGTCGCTTTCGGTGAATAGGGCTGACCGGCAAAGCTGAAATTTAGCAGGCTGGCTTCCGGTATCAGGTAGCCTGTTTTTTCTATCTGGTGCGGTGTACCAAATTCATCCACACGTCTGAATGGCGTTATTTCAAAGCTGTCTTTTTCTGGTGGCTGATTCCAGGGTAACGCCTGCCCCTGATCCTGCGCTTCGATGCTGTTATCCCAGCAGATTTGTTCGTGGATCTCTTTGCTGCCTGGTTGCCGCCATTGGTCGCCGGTTGTCGTTTGTTTTTCCTGACTCTGGCCGTGACTGACACTGACCACCGTCTCCTTTTTCGCCACCGATCCCCAATACAGACCGAGGCTTGTCACGGCCAGTGGTTGCGCCTGGTGGCTGGTTTGCCTCCGGGAGGTATTGGCAGGCCGACTGGTGGCATAGCCCGTAGTGCGCACCTGTTGCCGGTCAGTGGCCGTTTGCCAGTCGCTCTGGTAGGGGCGCACCACACCGGGAGGCGGGGCAAAATAGACCGGCGGTCTGCCATCGAATACAAAATCCGCAACAGGCGACGAAGGCACCACATAAGGAGCACCGCTCAACCGGAAGTCCACGCTGTCGGTGGGAACTTCGTAACTCATGGCAGCAGTTCGGGCTTGACCGGGCCGTGAGCCAGTGGCCGATAGAACGCAATGGCGCGTAAGGTAATATCGCCTTCAATGGTGCGTGTGTGGTTGGTGCCGGTATCAATCCACCACGCCGGTTCGCTGGCTGGCAAGGTGCCGCCGGCCTCAACCCGGTAAACATGGCCATTGGGAACGGTGGGATGGATCAGATCGCCTTGTACCACCGTGGCTGTGGCCGTGAACGGTATACCATAGTCGTCCATGGCCAGGACAAAGGCGTCACCACCCTCGGTGAGCACGTTCAGGATATAGCTGCCGGTATCGGCGTCACTGGTGGTATTGCCAATGACTGCCCAGGAACCATCGGGCTTGTGCTCGGCCGCCACCAGTTGCCGGGCCGCCGGTTGTGCCTGATTGTCCAGCACCCGCTCGACCTTGCCGCTAATAGTCGCGGGATCTCCGGTAGGCTGGCCACCTCCGCCGGTGGTGCTGATGGCCAGGTCGTAAACCGTCACGTTGTCCGGTTTGACAAACTCGCTGCTGTGCATACGACCGTCGTTAAATACCAGCAGGCTTTGCTCCCGGTCGGCCTGGTGTTCTGGCAAATACAGGGCAGCAAAGTTGCCGTTGTTAATAAAACTCCCGAATGAGTACTTGGCCTGTCCTCTGGCAACCATCATGACGCTGCCGGTAAACGGCACCCCGTCCACGGTCACAATGCAGCGAATGGAATCCTGGTAGTGGCGCTCAGGCAGCGGGTAGACCTTGATAACATCGCTGATCATTGCCACTCTCCACTGATCTGGATATAAAACGCCATCGGCGAATAATAATCATTGGCCTGACTCATATCCTTGGAAAAGGCTAAAAACTGATCGCCAAACGCATCCAGCGGTATCAGCCAGTTCCGGGAGCTGGCGTCCGTTGTCTGACTGTTGGTTATCCACGGGTAAATGCTGTAAACACCACGCAGCAAAAAAACATGGCGCTGGTTCAGAATGAAAAACCACGGTGATTTGATCCGGGCATTGTTTTTGAACTGTTCCGGCGTTCGTATCGGGTAATGGTTGTCATTGTTAAAGTAGCGCGATTGCTCTACCGTCATCATAAAGAAAAAGCAGTCTGATTCTGACCAATCCTCGCCGGGTACTTGAGTCACCGGACGCCAGGCCTTGTAAACGGCATTATGATCGGTATTCATGCCAAACAGCCCCACGGTGGCGACACTGTTTGCTGCCTCCACGTCGTCTAACGTGCCGTTAAACATGGCACTGCCCAGCAAGCACCACGCCTTCGGATACGAACCCCCCGGATCAT
>JAKROC010000011.1 GCA_024509075.1 Endozoicomonas sp. | reverse complement strand
CCGGGGCTTCGCTCATTTGCCGCCTCGAATCAACTTGAAATCCTTTGGGTATACATCGCAATAGCGCCTTTGTTGACACCCTCAAATGCAACCACCCGAATGGATTTTCCCGGACGGTGTTCGCTGAGGCATTGGGCCATATGGCTAGCCAGTAATTCCACTGTTGAGTCGGTTTCAATGAGATAACAAAGGGTACGAGGCAGGCTAATCTCAAACTCTCCCTGATTGGCGGTATAGCCGAAGCGGTGATAGTCAGTACCGCGGTCGGTGAATGATTCCAGCAAGTCTTCCTGTGTGGCAATGTAGATATCGCTCCACCGCTCGGCCCACCAGGCTTCCAGTGCCTGATCCCGTTGCTCATCCACAAATACCTGAATCATGGAGCGGTGGCCGTGTGCTATGCGCTGGCAGTCACCGGCGTGTTTTTTCAGGCCGTGGCTGTAGTGGTAATATGCGCCCGCAATGGCCTGCGGGTAGAGCCTGAGTTCAACCCGGACAACGTTATCCGGCAGCAGTTCAATCAGGTTGTTTTCCAGATAAGGTGTCAGTAATTGTGTAGTGATGGCCGGGGCATTTACCAGCAATATGGCCTGGGTGGGAGCAGAGCAGGTGATTAAGCCTTTGGCGGTGGTGAAGCGGACGTTCAGGCGGCCAGGCTGGTGATCAACAACGGTCTCTGCTGCACCCAAAGGAACCAGCAGACGGTGGTCGATCAGCTTGTCCAGTGCTGCTTTTATTTGCTTTTTGACATGGCCAAAGTCAAACACCATGCCCTGTGCGTCCAGTTCGCCCCAGAGGGTTACGTCTACCAGCCAGGTTTCGCCCACCAGCCCGCGTTCTGGACAAAGATAACTGAAGTCCATGGTAGAAAGCTGGTCTACGAACAAAGCCTGCATAGAACGAACGTCTCTTACTGGAAGCAAAAACAGGGTAGAAGCAAAAATAAGGGTTTGTGCTTGCCACGAAATGGCGCCGAGATTATCTTCTCCTTCCGCAAAGATCAAACCGTTATCACGTCAGGAGTCCGGCTTGAGCCCGCTTATCACCACGGAAGATATAGCCTTTGATGCCGAACACATTTGGCACCCATACAGCAGAGCCCACTGTTTGACCAGTCAATCCATGGCTTTGTTCCCGGTGGTGGGGGCGCAGGGGGTCTATTTGCATATTAACGATGGTCGCCGAGTGATTGATGGCATGTCTTCCTGGTGGTGCATGGTGCATGGCTACAACCATCCTCAGATGAATGCGGCACTGAAGCAACAGGTTGATCAGTTTTCTCACGTTATGTTTGGTGGCCTGACCCACAAACCGGCCATCGATCTGGCAAGAAAGTTGTTGGCCATGACACCCATGCACAGCGTTTTTTTTGCTGATTCTGGCTCGGTGTCGGTGGAGGTGGCCATCAAGATGGCCATGCAGTTCTGGATTGCCCGCAACCAGCCGGAAAAAAACAAAATAGTGACCATCAAAGGTGGCTACTATGGCGATACCACCGGCTGTATGTCCGTCTGCGACCCGGATAATGGCATGCACCACTGGTTCACCGGAATTGTGCCGGAACACTTTTTTGTGCCCCGCCCCCAGTGCCGCTTTAACGATCAGTTTGCTGAACAGCATATGGAACACTTGCGTCAGATGCTTGAACACAATGGCCATCAGCTTGCTGGTGTGATTGTTGAGCCGGTGGTTCAGGGGGCAGGGGGGATGTACTTCTACTCGCCACAATTTCTGGTGCGCTTACGTCAGCTGTGTAATGACTATGATGTGCTGCTGATCCATGATGAGATTGCCACTGGCTTTGGTCGCACAGGAAAGCTATTTGCCTGTGAGCATGCTGGTGTTGTTCCAGACATCATGTGCGTCGGCAAGGCACTCACCGGCGGCTACCTGACGCTGGCTGCGACGCTGTGCTCTCGGGAAGTCAGCCGGACTGTCTCAGAGCACAGTCCATTTATGCATGGCCCGACGTTTATGGCCAACCCGCTGGCTTGTGCTGCTGGCAATGCCAGTCTGGAGATACTGGCCCGGGGCGACTGGCAGCAACAGCTGCCGATGATTGAGAGCGCACTGCGCGAGGGGCTGATGCCTTGCACTGAAATGGCTGCGGTGGCTGACGTGCGGGTGCTCGGCGCCATTGGTGTGGTGGAAATGAGACAACCGGTGGACATGGCAACAATACAGCCATTGTTTGTTGATGCGGGAGTCTGGGTTCGGCCCTTTGGCAGGCTGGTTTACGTGATGCCCCCCTACATTATTTCCCAGCAGGAACTGGCTGCGTTATGCCGCGGGATTTGTTCCGTTTTGCATCGGCTATATGGCTGACACTTCTGGTGTGTTGGCCATCCTTGGGTTTTTTTGAATTTTTTACAGGAGATGAACAAAATGGGCGCAGGCCTTCCAAAACACCCTGAGCAGTTTCACAAGATACCCAATGCCCGGATAGCTATTATTGGCAGCAGCTGGCACAGCGACTGTGTTGGCGCCATGATCAATCGTGCACAAAAAGAGCTGTTGGCGCTGGACGTGAAGCCGGAAAATATCCTCATTCATACCGTTCCCGGCTCTTTGGAGCTGCCTTTTGCTGCCCGGACACTGTTTGAACAAGATCCTCGTATTGATGCCATACTGGCTTTTGGCGTGGTGCTTGAGGGTATTACCAGCCATGATGAGATGGTACTCAACGGCGTGTTTCAGGGCTTTGCCAATGTAACTGAACGCTTTGGTAAACCGGTGATTAACGAAGTGATTGGTGTGGCTAGTATTGAAGATGCCCACAAGCGCTCAGGTGACGACATGATGAACAAGGGCGTCGAGGCGGTCTATGCCGCTTCTGAACTGCTGCACTGGATTGATCAGGTTAAAGGCTGACTTTCTGTTTTTGGCTGACTTTGTTTGCTGGTACTCAAGACCAGCTTTTTTTTGTCTACACTAGCTACCTCCAGTGCGGGTGTGTACCCAATGGATTTCATGTTGATTCGAGGCGGCAAGTGAGCGAAGCCCCGGGAGCATAGAAATACTATGTGACAGGGGTGAGCGAATGTAGCCAACAAAGTAGCAACTTGAAAGGCGACGGGTATAACTCGCGGATAGTTTCAGGCTCGTGCTTGCCGAGCCACTGAGGAATAGCCAAATGTTAAGACTAACTCGTCTGCCCATGTCCCGGCAGATCGGTGGCCTGGGATTCACGCTGGCAAGAACAGTA
The DNA here is from genome assembly GCA_024509075.1 of Endozoicomonas sp. GTDB lineage: Bacteria > Pseudomonadota > Gammaproteobacteria > Pseudomonadales > Endozoicomonadaceae > Endozoicomonas. Next base: position 32,930 of record JAKROC010000011.1, on the reverse strand, counting down.
ATCAAAAAAGGGGCTGTCAGCGATTGTATTGCCCAAAACAGTGAAGAGTTTGATGATTACGTTCAAGAGTGGAGCTTTCCATTCCCTGCCCAGGCAAGCTTTCACACAAAAGACTCCCATGAAAAGAAAAATTACCCGGAACGGGCTCTGCGGCCTGTTAGCCACGGCCTTAACAGGAACGTCCCTGATGGCGTGCTCCCACAGCGGCTATGATGGACCGGTTTCTGACCATTTTGATGGTAAGCATTTCCACAATCAGGTCAAAACCCGGGACAAATCGCTGATGGATGTGCTCAGGTGGCGCTTCAATCGTGAGCTGCCTGTCGATGCTGGTTGGCAGTACATCGACCAAAAGGCTGAGGTAAGTGTGCCGGTTCGGGTCAGCGATGGTGTGTTGGCTACCTTTATCAATCACGCCACCGTGCTGGTACAGCTAGGCGGCAAGAATATTCTTACCGACCCGGTGTGGTCTGAACGGGCTAGTCCGGTGTCGTTTCTTGGGCCTAAACGTTACCATCCGCCTGGCATGAGCCTCGATCAGTTGCCACCCATTGATGCGGTGGTGATTTCCCATAACCACTATGATCATCTTGATCTGGCCACACTCAAGCAGTTACAGGCAAGATTCCAGCCGGTGTTTATCACGGGTTTGGGCAATCGAGAGTTGCTGCAAAGCAGTGGCCTTGGCAATATCATTGAGCTGGACTGGTGGCAGAGCCATGCTCTGGATGGTGGCGTGGTGATTACCGGCACGCCGGCTCAGCACTGGTCTACCCGCAACCGGATTGACCGTAACCGCACCCTTTGGTTGGGGTTTCTGATTGGCGATCAGCAGACGCTGGCCTATTTTGCGGGCGATACCGGAATGGGGCCACACTTTAGTCAGATTCGTGAGCGTTTTGGCCCGGTGGATCTTGCCCTGCTGCCCATCGGCTCTTACTTGCCCCGCTGGTTTATGCAGGAGTTTCACATGTCACCGGATGATGCCTTTGAGGCGCACCGTCTGCTCGGTGCGCGTCAGAGTATGGCTATTCATTTTGGGACTTTTAACCTCGGCGACGATGGGCAGAATACCGCCAGAAATCGTCTGAAAGCGTTGCTGTTGGCGGCTCAGCAAACGGATTTTATGGTGCCAGAGCCAGGAGGGCAGATTCGCCGACAAACTTCTACGCCGCTGCAGCAGTGAAGGTTTTTTTCGCTGCCCTGTCGTTGGCGATTTGCTTTTGGAATTGCGTCATTGCCTGGTCGAATTCGGTGGCGGACAGGTTGGCAAACTCATCTTTACCTTCAAGTAATTTGATCAGGTTATTTTTGGTAACTTCGTCCATGCTGTGGTTATTGAGCAGTTGCATAGATCTGGCAATAAAACCGGAGATGAAGGCTTTGTTCAGCTCGTGGTGACAATTGCCCACGATTTTTTCCAGATCATTTTTTTTCTTTCTCAGCTCCAGTGAGTCGGGTGTCTTTTGTAGCTGCAGGAGTAATTTTGAGCGCTCATCCAGCGCAGCTTCAACTGTCTTGTGATACTTAACCTTCGACAGCACAAACTGAATATCATCAGACGCCGTGGTAAATGCCTCAACCTGATCAAGACTCTGCGCATCTGGAATCCGGTCACCGTCAGCATTCAGCTGGGCGTGAGTGACCAATTGGACAGCTGGCACTTGTGTTTTATATGAGGCGGTGGTGAATGACTTTTGCCTGAGTCGACGGTTAACGGCTGTACGAATCTGCCTGAGCACCGCTGGCCTTCTGATAGACTTTTTTATCGCCTTGACTGACCGGCTACCCAGACGCTTGGGTCTGGCCCGGGTTTTATCAGCAATTTTGCCAGTGCGTGTAGTAATGATCGAATCGACGAACTTGCTAACTGCATTGCGCAGATTAAAATTCCCAACGTTACTTTTTTTGTCGGATAGCAGTCTGTACTTGCCGTTGGCACCAGAAAATATTGAAGTAGTAAAGCGATTCATTGACCAATCCTCCGTGATTGAACAATGGCATTATGACTTTTTTGGGCTGGGGAGGAAAAACAGGATGGTTAGTGGTACTGACGCCAAGCGTTGGAACCGTTGACAATAGCCTTTCATAGTATATTGCGCTAAAGGCGGACTGCTCAACGGCACGTTTTATTGACAAAATCCGCTTTTCCGGTGGCACTGAATCCGTCATTATAGTGCTCCTGTCGGCAAAGGTTGATGGGATAGAGTTTTTCAAAGGTTTCTCCGGGAAGATATCGCTTTTCGGGGATGCCGAGGGTTATTGGGCAAGGCAGTCGATGACAGCAGAAGACAGTATTATTTCTGACCAGCAGGAACAGGAAAAACAGCCGGCATCTGAGCGTGACGGCTTTGAGATCAACCCAGAGCTGCCGGAAGTGGCCAAGAAAATTCTGGCCAGGCTGCAAGTCAGGTCTGACAGTGAAGTCATGAACTCTGAGGCTCTGCGCCTGGTTCGCATCCTTTGGCCCAAAGCTTTTAATGTTTCTCGGCCCAGGCCGTTGAAGATTGGCATTCACCGGGAAATGGCCGATGCAAACCTGCTACCGCCGCATATCATTCCGGTTGCCCTGCGTTTTTTTACCTCCATGGAACGCTACCTTGAAGAGATCAAGTCCGGTGCCACCCGAATCAACCTGCAGGGCATACCTGCCGGCCGGGTAAAGCTGCGTGAAGCAGTGGATGCCGAAATCAAGCTGTATATCAACAGCAGTGATTTCATACCCTCGAGGAATCTGGTGCTGATTGAGAGAGTACGGGTGCTTTCAGTAAATGGGCAAGAGCGCGAACCCGCCTGAGAGCAGACCCTGCTGACTGGTTGATTTTTGCTCATTGCTGGCAAGTTATCAAATACGCTGCTCACCGTTAAATATCCCAAGTGTTATCACACGTATATCCACAGAGGATGTGGATATACCCGTCGCCTTTCAGGTTGCTACTTTGTTGGCTGCATTTATGCCCTCAGGGTATTCGCTCGGCAACTGCTCCATGCGTTGCCCTACCTCCTGCATCCATGCAGTCGTCACCCCGGTCACATAGTATCTCTATGCTCCCGGCACCCGAGGGCATAAAGGCTTCGCTCATTTGCCGCCTCGAATCAACTTGAAATCCATTGGGTATAAACGGGTTTCATCTCACTTCCTCACATCAACGAGCGGTAATCAACAAGTAACGCAGTTGGCGCCTGTGCAGCATCCAGCGAATAAACCATGCTTGCAGGCGCAACCTTATCCACATCTTTGAGCGAGTGAATGACGACAAGTTTTGCTGATGCTGGCTGAACCAAAAGCAGAAGCCAGACAGGACGTCATCAGTAATATCCATAATCTCAACCTGCTCAAACTGGTACTGTCCAAGCATTCGCTTATAGGTTTCCTTGATGGGCATGCCCTCCACCGGAATGCCGGCAATACGGCCAAGCCGGTTCAGTAGGCGCTGCTCACGCCGGTCTTGAAAAGCCCGGGAAAGCACCATGTCGGTCAGCGCCAGAGTGCCGCCAGTTTTCAATACTCTCCTGGCCTGGGTAAAGAATTCGGGGCGGGACTCGAACTGGTAGATGCAGTCCAGAGCGAGCAGCTTTTCATAGCCGCCTTTCGGTTGTTTTGCCAGCCCATGCTCACCGCCACGCTCCAGCGTCAGGGTATTGAAGTGCTGGCAGTGGGCGGATGCTTCGGCCATCAGATGCTCGTCACTGGCGATAGCTGTCAGGTGGTTGACCTGATAGTAATCAAGCCAGATCAGCAGCTGGTCATGGCTGGTAAAGCCAGCATCCAGCACGTTGTCCTGACCAGAAAGGCAGGCCTTGTCAGCCAGCAGTCCGGCCATTTCGGAACAGGCTTGACGGTACTCAGAGGTGTCTCGCCAGTAGCCCAGCAGGCGCCATGAGGATGAGGGCTGCAGCGGAATATTCAGTAGCCACTTGTCGGCCCTCAACTCACGTTCAATTGTTGAAGACGACCAAATGATTCTGACCACTAACGCCAGGCTCTGAGCCAACAGACCGGACATGGCCAGCCAGGTCAGCATAACCCCCAGAAGAAATGAAAGAATCAGCATAAGTCAGTTGTCGTAGTTTGCATGCTGTTTTAGTGATATACCCAATGGATTTCATGTCGCTACGCGGCGGCAATTGAGCGAAGCCTCGGGAGCGTAGAAATACTACGTGACCGGGGTGAGCGAATACCCTGAAGGGCATAAATGCAGCCAACAAAGTAGCAACTTGAAAGGCGACGGGCATAACCAATAGTAAGGAAGTTACGGTTAAGAGGATAGCAACGAACTGCATTATTCCTCCGACTTCGCTCAGATTGGGCGGCAACCGATCAGGATATACCCAGTGGATTTCAAGTTGATTCGAGGCGGCAAATGAGCGAAGCCCCGAAAGCATAGAAACACTACGTGAACGGGGTGAGCGAATACCCTGAAGGGCATAAATGCGGCCAACAAAGTAGCAACTTGAAGGCGACGGGTATAATTACCCTGTGACTGGGAGCCGGGGGTACAAACGCTCCGCTGCTGCAAGCAGAGCGAAAGACATCAGTATCACACCATTGTTGACCGCCTTTTCGACAAGCCCGGCAACTCATCCCTGGTGGACTGCGTGATGCCATCATCTGGATAGCTGCCATCAAGCATTTTACTGACCAGGCCCTGAACCAACTCATCCACATACCGGCCTGTCGAATCTGGAATCGGCATGTCAGTCTTTTCGAGTGCCTCCAGCCTGAGGCTGTTTACCCCCTCTTCGATGCACTTGGCCAGCTGGCCTTTGTTTATCGACCGACTGGCAGCTGAATCTTCACCCACGGTTATGGCCGTATCGATCATGGCGGCAATGCTGTCCCAGAGTGTCAGCCCTTCTTCCCACATGATCAATGGTGCTGTGGCCAGGAACAAACGGCTGGCTATGTGGACAAAGGCCTCCACATCATGTCTGCTGTACCCGGACGAGCCAGAAACCCACCGCACCTGGGCCAGGTTTAACAGGGCACTGGTTGGGCGTACAGCCCCTTTGTAGATATGGTTGAAGGTAACGCCAAGGTTTTCTAGAGCGAAGGTTCCCCAGAACTCTTTGGAGGCCTCGGGCGTGGCTAAGGCAAAACCGATATCAGCCCCAAGAGCAGCCATGCTCGCAATGGTGGTGGTAAAGGTAACGAATTTGGATGTGGCTGACTTGAAGTCATAGTTGGTGCCGGGCTCTCCTTTGATGGCTTTCATAAAGTCCATTTCTTCATGGGACATGGGCTGATTGAGCACATCTTTGACCAGGCACCGTTGCAACAGCACCTCTTTGTTCTTTTTGATCAAATCGTCCTTGTAACCAGCGTTCTCGATCAGGCTGAGAGGAACGAAGCTCTTGCCCAGCACCGAGTTGTATATTTTGTCTCGCAATGGCGTATCTGGCGTTGCGTCTTTTACCTCGTAAGCACCGTTCATAATGGCTCGCAGACCGATGGAGGTAATACCGATGCCGCGGATTAGCGAGTTAGCAGCGGCGTTAAATCCACTGCGGGTTGGCTCGGTCTTGATCTGATCGAGCCTATCACCTTCAGAGTCTTGATGTTTGGCCAGAAAGTGCCTGAAACACTGCTGCATCAGTGCGGAGTTGCTGGCATTTCGATCCGCCTGAGAAATCAGCAGTTGCAGGCTGCCGGTGACGTAAAGCGTAAAGGCCATTGACGTGGTAACAACATTACCCGGTTTTTGACTGACATTATCAATTTTTTCTGCCCGGTAGAGGTTGCGGGCGAAGGCTACCACCTCTTCGCGCACCGGGGCGCTTATGTTGAAAGCCGGAGCTTTCATCATGCTGTCCAGTGCGTCAGCCTTGAGGTCTCCGGCGCTTAGCCTTTCCAGCAGAACAACGCCCAGTATGGACAGGTAAAAAGGTGGGACGTTATTTGATAAAAACGCCGCGCTCTGGTTGATGTATCTGGCCGCTATTTGCGCTTTGGATTTGCTCGAGTTGAGCGTTGATTCAATCTGCAATGACTTCACATAGGTTGACATTCCGGCACTTTGCAATAGAAAGTCGGTGAACTGTTCACACTCGCTCTGAAGTTGCTTCAGCAGTGCCTCTGGGTTGAACTTGCCATCTCGAATACGCTGGCTCAGCCTGGCGATGATCGTCGCTGGAGTCGGTACATGAGGTAAATCCAATTGTGCCGCTGCGAATTCATTGAATCTGACGTTATGTTCAGTGCTTGCCAGATCAAGCAGTCGAGCCAGTTTCAAATCAAAAGTGGCTTTCTCATCCTGTTCTGGTGGACTGCCCTCTTTGTCGGAAGGGCTTATATTCTGGTGACCGAGAATGATCGATTTGATCACATCTGTGAACGATGACTTAACGCTGCCGGCAATCAATGGCTCATCCTGGCCAAAAATATTTTCATTGGTTCTGGACAGATAACATTCGGCGGTATAAGAGGTGAATTTTTTATAATCCCCTTCAAACAGAGACTGCATGTGTTGTTGAATTGTGTCGTCAATAGCAGCCTTGGTGGGGTCAGATGACTTGCTACAGAAATCATAAAAATTGATAAGTGGCTGTGAGATATTGAAACGAAGCAGCTCCCCGACATTTTCGTATATGGTATCGCCGGCTCTTTTCAATACACTTCTGTTCAGCCTAATATGGTCCTCGTCGGACATTTCAGAGGTTGACACTACCTTATTCTGGAACTGGCCCTTCGGTGGAGCGGCTTGTTCACGGACTGGGCTAAGCGGCTGTAATTCGAAATCCGTACCATTAATCATCGAGAGAAGTACCCTTGTTTAATTTAATAAAGTCAAGTTATCCCTGTCTTATGCTCACTGTCGTAGATAACAAAGCTGTTGTCAGGTGAACACTTCAAATAATCCTGGCGAGCAGTAAATTAGACTCTTTCTGAAGATGTGCAACGATTGCATGCACCCATAAATTCGTACTTGATCCACACGACAGAAACTGTGCAGCATTCTCGATTTTCTGAGCCAATCTCGGGAATGTTCCGCTACCTGTAGCCTGTCTGTTATTTGTATATGGCTGGATACCAGTCCTGTGCATGATGGCCCATCTCCAGGCACCCAATAAAAAGGCGGGCTGTCGGGAGTCGGGTAGCTCCTGCATAGCATCAGCACATATCAATAACAGCCGTTTTTCTTGACAAGTGTCAGTAAGCTTGGCGATTAGCAAAATAAATTCAGTGATAGTGATCGTTCAACAGGTAAGCTTTCGGTCGGTGTGTAGTGAGGAGTGGGCAAAGTTCTGGTTGATCCGTGCCATCCGGGATAGCATTGGGGTAATTGAGTGGTAGTCGATGAAATTTACTGCCCGTGTGTGTTCGCCGATATATCGAATTATAAGACAGTTGTCAGAGCACCAGACAGTAAGGACAGACAGTCAGGCTGTAGTAAAAAAATCATCATGGAAACTAAAAATACAATGTCGTCAATGGTTAAGTTATTGTTCTGGATTTCACCAGAGGCTATAGTAACCCTTGGTATCTGAGCACTCAGGGAAGTTATGAAAGAATCTGATTTCATCGCCCTCGACCGGAAAATGCACAGTCTGGTTGCCCTTTGCCGGAAGTTGACCATGGAAAACCAGCAGCTTCGACGTCAGGAGCAGTCATGGAGAACTGAAAAAGCAAAGTTGATGGGAAAAAATGATGCAATTCGCAACAAGTTAGAGACGATCATTCAGCGTCTCAGGTCTTTGGAGTATGAGTCATGACGGATAAATCACCAGTTACGTCTGTCTATATTCTGGACAAGGAGTACCGTGTCGCTTGCCCCAGAGACAATCAGGATGCTCTACACACTGCTGCCCGTTTTCTGAACGAGAAAATGCAAGAGATCCGCACTTCGGGCAAAGTTGTTGGCATAGAGCGTATTGCCGTCATGGCCGCGCTAAACATCAGCTACGAGCTGATGCAGTGCCGACGGCAAAATGAGGACGAAAAACTTGATACTCAGGAGCACATCGACCAGCTGATTGGCAAGCTTGATCAGGCGATCTCACCCGTCAAACGTTGAGCGGGCCGTCTTTTGTTTCTTGCCTGGTTACGGCAAGCCGAAAAAAAATGCAGACATATCTTCAATTGTCGATATAATGCCGTTGAAGCTTCCCTGGCCTGTTCGCCAGTCACCAAACGTCCCGAGCCGATAATACCAACCTAGGGAGCTCCTGTCAGGTGCTGGAGTGCATGTCCGCCTCGTAGCGGAAAGCCCGATTCACCTCAGTATCTCCCACCGTGACCTTACGGCCACGGGCAAACGTGGCAGCGGCAGAGTGGGGAGGTTTCATACACGTCCTGTTGTGTAATTCTCTTCAGGTTGTTGCCGCTTTGCTGAGTCCATTCAAAATGGTCGAGACTCGTTTAATTACTGCTTCACAGCCTTGCATATTGTGCCGCTCCATCAAATACTCGGGATCGTTGTACGAAAACCAGACTTTGCCATTTTCGTCCTGCCAAATAAGAGCCTTTTGAGGAAGGTCAATAGCGACTTGTTGTGAGCACTGCATCAGTGGTGTACCAACCATAGGATTACCAAAGATAATAACCTCAGTGGGGTCTAATTCCAGGTTCACCTTGCTGGCATTATCACTGTGATCTATTCGGGCGAAAAGTGTTAAGCCTTTCTTTTTGATAATATCCTCAAATCGATCGGCTGTTTTTTCAACGGAGTATTTGCTTGGTACGGAAACCACACCTTCTGCAGCGACTGCTGAAAAAGGTAATATTGCACCAAGTATTGATGCTATTAGTTTGTTTTTCACGCTATTTTCCTGTTTTTTGGTTTCAGGATGCTTAATTGACACCAATACAGCAATTCTCACATTGACTTATGCTGTAGAAAAATTGAATTTTATTATGACGCAATGGAGCTGATGCTTTTTGTTCAAGAAAATTCATTAAGCTTCTGTCCTCTATTTTGTTGTCAAAATAATTTGTTACTGCTTAATGGCTGGTCAATGTGCGGTACAAAATAGTGCTGATGCTAAAAAAACGACACACAGTTCGAGCGATAGTGTGTCAGTATGAAATTGTTTCGAGATGATTCCTGAGGTTAATTGCACTTTCAGTTCAACTTTGGCAAAAAAGATCACAACGGCAATGCTGTTGTGTATTTTATCTGCTCCATAGCCAGGCTTGAGGTAACGTCAGTAAGTCCATCAACCTTGTTTACCAGTTCCTTGTAAAAGCGGTCAAACGACTGGATGTCTTTCACCACGACCCGCAGCAGGTAGTCGTATTCGCCACTCATGCGATAACACTCGGCGATCTCTGGATAACCACTGACCACTTTGCCAAATGACTCCAGCCACTCACTGTTGTGAAAGCGGGTTTTGATATGTACAAAAACCGACACGCCAAGCCCCACTTTGGCAGGGTTGACCAATGCTACACGGTGAGTGATGTAGCCCTGTTCTTCCAACCGCTTGATGCGCTTCCAGCAAGGCGTAGGCGACAGGTTGACGGTTTCGGCCAGTTGCGCCACAGACAGCGTGGCGTCTTTTTGGAGTTGTTGTAGCAGGCTGCGGTCAATTTTATCCATTATTCAGGTACTATGATGCCTGTTCGAAGCTGTCACTGGAAAGCAGTCCAACAACTTTCAGATTCCGGTCTTTCACCACCACGGTGTTGATTCCTTGCTCCTGCATCAGCAACAGTGCCTCTTCAGCACTGATATTCTCCTGCACACACACAGGCGCGCCGTTCATGATGTTCCTTGCCGTTATGCCTTCCAGGTTCTCAGCCCCAGTCAGGCTCCGGCGCAAATCACCGTCGGCGATAATACCACATAATAAATCGCTCTCCATAACCAGACACATACTGGTACCCTGGTCGGTCATGGACTTCATTACTTGCTTCAGGCTGCAATCGGGCGACACAATGGCCAGATCGCTGCGATCTACCAGGTCGCGCACCCATACCATCTTCTGGTCACTTTGCTGTGCCTCCGGTGAGCTGTAGATCCGGCGACGTATCAGCGTTTCGGCCAGCAGGTCGCCAATGGCCAGCAACACGGTAGTATAAGTGGTTGGTGCCTGCTCCCGGTTTTCCCGACTCTCAACCACGCTGGCATCAAGCACAATGTCGGCTTGTCTGGCCACGGGGCCATTGGGATTGCCGGTAATGGCGATGACTTTGTTGCCCAACTGGCGGATGGTCGGGTAGAGGCGGAGCAACTCTGTGGTTTTGCCACTGTAGGAGAGCATAACAATCACGTCCCCTGGGCCAATCATGCTCAGGTTATCCTCCCAGGTTTCGGCGGCGTTGAGGATATGGGTCGACAGGCCAGTGGCATAAAGTGTGGCGGCGATCTTTTGTCCGACCAGGCCGGACTGCTGCATGCCAAACATGATGGCTCGCCCACGACATTCGGCCAGCAGTTCCAATGCCTCGCTGAAGCTGCCATTTATTCGGGTTGCCAGTGTCTGCAAAGCCTCAATCTGGCCGTCAACACTGGCGTGCATTACGGCACAAAGGCGTCGATTCTCGTCTGAAGTCATGTTTGGCCTCTAGCAATTTTCCGTCAGTTTGACACAGAGGCGACATCAGAAAATTGATCAAGAGCAGTGCTTGAAGCAGTGCGCCGGCAATTTTTTTATAACAAATAAACGACGTTGTCGTGTACCTTGCAAGCCAGAGCTGTCAGATATTGGCCCGTGCAGGGGCCTGCAATACATTCACCCGTTTCAATCAGAAATTGCGCGCCATGATTGGCGCATTGAATCAGACACTGATTTTCATCAAGAAATTGATCCGGTTGCCACTCAAGGTTAATGCCATAATGAGGGCAGTTGTTTTGGTAGGCGTAGACGTCCATGCCCTTGCGTACCACAAAGATGTGCCCATGCTCATTGTGAAAGCCCCTGCAGCCCGGGTCGTGCAGCTCGCCAATTGCACACAAACGAATCATGACATCCTCCGGCATTTGTGCGATAAATTTGATGGTAAAGCATTTTCCTGTAGTGAGTCTTCACCCTGACCATAACCTGCCGATTGACTAGTAGCTATTGATACAGCATTTGCCAGCAGATTTGACAGCGTTTGTCTGGGAAAATATGGTGTTTCTTGACAGTTTTAACAAAGACCTTGGAGTGTGACACTCTTCAGTTATGGCCAATTATTTTTTTACCACGGTGTTGACCTGTGTACTCCCCCTGCGGCTAACCAGTCTTGTCCTGGCGGTAACGTTGTTGTTGCCGCAATCTGTTCTTGGTAGTGAACTGAATCATCAGCAACGGCTCTTCGGTGATGTTGAGGCTGGACTGCAAAAGGGTAATTATCGACCCTATCAGACGCACCGGGCAGAACTCAATGATTACCCGTTGGCACCCTACCTTGATTACCTTTACCTCTCTGGCAATCTGTCCAAACTTAACCAAAGCGACATTGACCAATTCATCCGCCAGCATGCTGATTTCCCTCAGGCTGAGCAGCTGCGTAAAAAGTGGCTGCTGTACTTGGCGAGCAGTAAAAAATGGCAAAGTTATCTCAGTGCCTTTCGCCAGAATGATGGTGCGCAGTACCAGTGTCTCAAAGGTATTGCCCTGGAAAAACTTGGCAAGAAAAAGCTAGCCTGGCAACAGGCGAAATCCCTTTGGTTACAAGGAGAATCCCAGCACTCCGCCTGTGACTCACTGTTTGCTAACTGGAAAGCGGCCGGCGGGATGACCCAGAGCCTGATTTTGGCACGCTTCTGGCTGGCTGCCGGGCAAGGTAATTTGTCCCTGGCCCGTTATCTGGACAAATCCATCAGTAAGGCGACTTACAAAACAGCAACCAAAAACTTCTGGGCGGTGGATAAAAAGCCGAACCTGGTTGCCAGCGCCAGGCTTAATGGCGGGTTGGAACACCAACGGATCATTATGCTTTATGGCATCAAAAAGCTGATTAGTAAGGATTTCGATCTGGCCGTTGCCACCTGGTTGCAGTTGCGCAAGCGTCACCCGTTTTCAGAGCAGGAGCTCTCGGGCATTGATCAGCGCATAGCGATCAGGGCAGCAAAACACGGCGTGTACAACGGTGAGGAGGTTATCGCTAGTATCGATCCGGACTACAAGTATCCCAAAGTGACTGAATGGCGCATCAGAATGGCCCTGACCGATCAGGACTGGGAGCAAGTACTGATTCTCATTGCCCGCCTGCCTCGCGAGTTTCGCCAGCACAGCCGGTGGCGTTATTGGAGCGAGGTAGCCACGCTCAAGTTTCAGGAAGAGAGCTATATGCTGGCAGGCAAGCCACTGCCCAGGAAGGTAGCGGACTTGTTAGAGACGCCGATGCTCAAGGCTTTGAGTCAGGAACGCAACTTTTATGCCTTCCTGGTGGCAGACCTGAAGGGAAAACCGTTTCAGCTCAACAACAAGCACGTCAATGTGCACCCACAAGACCTGCAAAAACTGCAACAGAAATATCCCGGTCTGCTGCGTGTTGTCCAGTGGCTGGAGTTCAAACGCTACCGCCTTGCACAAATGGAGATGAACCGGATCACCCCGCGCCTGAGTGATGCGGAGGAAAAACTGATCCCATATCTGGCTCACCAGTGGCAGTGGCATCATCAGGCTATCATGGCGGCGGCTCGCGCTACCATGTGGGATGATCTGGAGTTGCGCTTCCCCACTCCGGACGCCAAACTGTTCAGCGAGTATGCGCGCAAAAACCAGATCGACTACCCATGGGTGCTGGCCATTGCCCGACAGGAGAGTGCCTTCCATCCAATGGCACGCTCTGGTTCTGGTGCCATGGGCCTGATGCAGTTGATGCCGACCACAGCCAGGCAGGCCGCACGGCAGGCAAGAATACCGTTCAAAAACAAGGAGGCGTTGTTTCAGCCCAAGGTTAATATTGCCCTGGGAACAACCCATCTGAGCTGGTTATCGAAACGTTTCTCCGGGAGCCGTATTCTGGCCACCGCTGCTTATAATGCTGGCAGTACGCCGGTGAATCGCTGGATGGCGGAGCGTGGTCATCTGCCCCTGGATATCTGGATTGAGACTATTCCCTACGATGAGACTCGAAATTACGTGCAAAGCGTGATGGCGTTTCGGGTGATATACAGCCTGTTGGAAAATCAGCCGGCGCGCATGTTCTCGGCCAAAGAAGTTGCAGCCCTCAGTGTGAACCGGCCAGAACCTGCGATGGTTGCAAAGACGCTTCAGGCACGAAGCAACTGATGGCTGTCATGAGTGGTTTTTTTCGTGATCAGGCGGGAGGCTGACCCTCCCCTGAATCCTGATCTGCAGTAACTGGCACAATCTACCTGTGAATGCCTCCTCCAGCGAGTTCAGCACGAGCGCAAAACAATCTGATCGAGCCCCTGAAAGGGGGCTCAATTTTTCACGCCTGCGATATCTTTCGAATTTGCGTGCGCTTCTGGAAGCATTCCCTGAAGTTGTTGCGTAGCCCATGTGCCTGAACACCGCTGATCGAGCAGGACAAATCGTCAGCTTCTGATACACTCATCTGGATCAAATTTTTGCTATTCGGAGAATAACGTTTATGGACAGGCGTCATAAAACTCATGCTGTCCGGGTTGGGCATGTAACCATCGGAGGGGATGCGCCAGTTGTGGTGCAATCCATGACTGACACTGACACTGCCGATGTCCAGAAAACCATCGACCAGATTCGCCTGCTGGCCGATGCCGGCTCAGAGATCGTCCGGGTCACCGTCAACTCAGAGGAAGCTGCGGCAGCCATTCCTGCCATCTATGAGGGGCTGGCCAGACACAACTGCGATGTACCCATCGTAGGGGACTTTCATTACAACGGTCATTTGTTGCTCACCAAGTACGATGAGATGGCCCGGCTGCTGCACAAGTACCGTATCAACCCGGGCAATGTGGGGTTTGGCAATAAGAAAGACGATCGTTTTAACACCATGATCGATGTGGCCATCAAGTACGACAAACCGGTGCGCATTGGCGTGAACTGGGGCAGTCTGGACAAAGAGCTTTCCACCGCATTAATGGATGAGAATGCTCGCTCTGCTAACCCGAAATCGTCCCAGGAGGTTCTGCACGAAGCACTGGTGCTCTCCTCGCTGACCAGCGCCCATGCTGCCGAAGAGCGTGGCCTGGGTGCTGATCATATTGTCATTTCCTGTAAGGTTTCCCGGGTTCAGGATCTTGTTCGTGTTTATCAGATGCTGGCCGAACGTTGTCAGTTTGCTCTGCATCTTGGCCTGACCGAAGCAGGCATGGGTAGCAAGGGTATCGTTGCGTCCAGTGTTGCCATGGGTCTTCTGTTGCAACAGGGAATTGGCAATACCATCCGAACATCCCTAACACCTGAGCCCGGCGCATCGCGGGATAAAGAGGTGATTGTTTCACAACAGATCCTGCAAGCGCTGGAAATTCGCAGCTTTGCTCCGGAAGTGACTGCCTGTCCTGGCTGTGGCCGCACCACCAGTACTTTCTTTCGGGTACTGACGGATGAAGTAGACAGCTTTTTGCGCCGTAAAATGGTGAGTTGGCGTCATCAGTACGTGGGCGTTGAAAATATGAAGGTCGCAGTGATGGGCTGTGTAGTCAATGGTCCGGGCGAAAGCAAGCACGCCAATATCGGTATCAGTCTGCCCGGAACTGGTGAAGCTCCTTCAGCTCCAGTGTTTATTGATGGAGAAAAGTACACTACCCTGAAGGGCGAAAATATCGCTGAGGATTATATAAAACTAATCGAAGAGTACGTGCAAAGAACCTATGCTCCGCGGAGTGAGCTGATCACCAGCGGGCATTGACGATTGAACGTATTTTAATGGTGGCTCTTTTGAAAAATGAGTGGGTAATGGTACACAAAAAATACCACCGGGTTCCGTTCATCCTGAGTTTGCGAAAGGATGCTGGCTTAGTGTGTTGATTTTGCCAACGGCGATATAAATCTGCTTGCCACTTACCCTTGACCCCACAGCAGCGAAGCTTTGTGTTTTTCTGCCGTCCGACCTGTAGAGTGTTAGTGATGTATCATCTGACTGAAACTTCCTCCATTTCAGGGGGCTTTCGACCAAGAGAGGAGCCGAATCAGGTTGCTCATTACCGGCACCACAGGTTAAATGTCTGGGAGCCGGTTGAGCCTCAAATGCCACCCGTGTGTTATCCCATTACCCCCGTAGAAGCAAAGCGCAAAAAAGCCCTTCGTCGTACATTGGATGAAGAACTCAGCAGCATTTTCATGAGCAGGATCAAAAAAAAGGGGGTTCACAATACTAAGCGGTATTCAGAAATAAGCCATTTGCTCACCAGAAGAAAGGCGAAAGTTCGGCTGATCAATTTTTTTACCCGCCGACAGATAAGTAAATATTTTGATAACAGTACCATTCCAGAAGGCTGGCCAGAGATAAAACCGAACGATAAAAACAGTGTTATTGCCGGGGTTGGCAATAACACAAAGGTCAAAATGGCCATCAGGTGCGATAGTCACGGTTCTAAACTGGTGGCGGTGAAAAAAATTTACTCTGATGAAAAGCAGGACGCCAGGATAATTCAGTATCACCACGATAGCGCCATGCTTGAATTATGCCTTCAACGTCGTGCCAGGTCTTGTGCACCTAAGGTTTATGGTATTGCTGAGCGGTTGGGTACGAAAACAAAGTGCCATAAAATGTACCTTGTCATGGAGCTGGTCAAAGCTCCCAGCCTAGAGAAAATCTGCCATTCCCTGAATCGGCAGCAGAAGTTCACAATTGCCCATACACTAGCCAAAAAGCTCGATTCGCTGCACCGTAAGCAAATTTATGCGGGAGATTTTAAAGATAGTAACGTTTTGGTTAACCCACTGAGTCTCCGGGTAACCATTATTGATTTTGGCTGTTCTCATGATCTGAGAATTCCTATTAAGCCAAATTTTCTTACGAGTAGCATAACGCATTACCATGCACCGGAAATCTATCAGGCCTGTCGTTACCACTGTGCATTAATGGGGTTTCCCGGAGTCTCTCTGCCTTGTGCTTATCCGGGTATTGATAAAAATCAATTGTTGCTGCCCAGGAAAGCTGATATTTATTCCCTGGGTATCATTATTGGCAAAATGTTCAGTGAACACCCCAGGGGCAATTGGTGCATGCAGTACAGGGAAAAACATCTGAATAAGCTTGACCTGTTTGACATGCTGACGCAGAAAAAGCTAGTGGCAGAAGGGCTTGCTCCTGACTTGCAACCGTTGGTAACTGAGATGCTGCGAGCAGATCCTACCCGCCGACCCGATCTGCCACAAGTGGTGCAGGAGCTGAAGGCGCTGGTGATTGGCCGTGCATCTACCCTCATGCCCATGATGGCGGGACAAAAAATATCATTTGGTTTGCATTGACAATTAAAGTTAGAATCCGATGCCATTTTTCACGGCGCCAAGGTGCCTGAGTTCCCTTACCTCAGTAAAAAGGATTTGTCATGCCATCTCGCAATCTGAATGTTCTGTTTTTCCTGTCGCTGTTTCACATCATTACCATTGCTGCCAGTAATTACCTGGTGCAGATTCCTTTTGAGTTTTTTGGTATGCACACGACCTGGGGGGCATTTACCTTTCCGTTTATTTTTCTGGCTACCGATTTGACGGTAAGGATTTACGGTTCTGACCAAGCGCGTAAAATCATCCTTACGGCCATGTTTCCGGCACTGTTGATCTCTTACTTTGTGTCAGTGCTATTTGTGAATGGCACTTTTCAGGGAGCGGCCAGCCTCGGCAGTTTTAATACGGCTGTTGCCCGAATTGCCGTAGCCAGTTTTGCTGCCTATTTGATAGGTCAGGTGATGGATATCACCATTTTTAACCGTCTGCGGCAGAATGCTCGCTGGTGGGTCGCACCGGCCTGTTCTACGGTGGCTGGTAACCTGATTGATACCCTGAGTTTTTTCAGTCTGGCCTTTGCAGGCTCAACAGACCCATTCATGGCACAGCACTGGGTGGAGATTGCTTTTGTGGATTATGCCTACAAACTGACCATTAGTATGCTGTTCTTTTTGCCAATGTATGGCATTTTGCTGAACTTCTTGATGAATCGATTGAGTATGGTTGTTGGCGTGAATGCCCAGCCAACGGTTTGATTGGTCTCGGGAGCGAGAAATGTTTTATGGACATGTCACAGATCACCTCAAGAATATTCTCTGCCTTGCTCTGATGGCCTTCGAGGAAGGCCTTGAAATCCTTGACCGTTTGCTTTCCCTTACCCGGCGTGGCGAACAGTACCGGCTTGTTGGTACGATCCATGTCGATGAAGACGGTCACATAGTTGTGGCCTCGCTTTGAGGCCGTCTCATCAAGGCCGATGGCTTTCAGTTCGGACAGGTTCATCTCCAGCAGAGCCATGCTGACGTAGTGTTTGATGACCCGCCAGACGCGTTTATCAGTGACGCCAATGAATTCGGCGCAAGCCTTTACCGGCATTTCCCGAGACAACATTAACAGTGCCTGCTCAAACAGAAGTGTGAACTTGCTGCCTGCTCTGGCCCAGGGAACATTGATATACGACGGACGCCATGTTCTTCACGGTTGGTTCGGGGCACTTGCGCAGTGATGAGGCAATGATGCTGGAAAAAGTTCAGATGCCGCCGGGTCAGTGATTTGAAATCATGTGCAGGACAGGCTTTGCCACAGCAGGGACAAGGGTAGAAGACTGCCACGATCAGCGGCTACATTGAGTGTGAGCACACTGGGCTTGGTTGAAGTATCCAGATGCTGGCTAACCAGTTTCCAGGGAAATTGGAAGCCGAGGCCGAGTATAAAAACCTGACTTCCATCCATGGCTGGATACTACTTCTGATGAGGTAAAAAGAGCTGGGATTCTCTCAGATATTTCATGAGGAAATCCACACTAAAGGACGAGGAGCCTCGTTCTGGAAAGCACCATCCACGATGGTTACCGTAAAAATGGCGGCCAGCACAGAGCATGAACTAGAGTCATAGCTCAGCATTAAGTGAATTGCGCAAACGACATCTGCACTGCCAGCAGTATCCGTCGCTGAAGAAAGTGGAATTTTATGGCGAAGAAATTAATTCAAAGGTACTTACCGGAGCCCAGAACAATCAAGGAGCATCGCTACCTGCGCTTTTTAGGCTCGGCCCTGAGCAACCCAAACCTTTGGCAACTGAATCGTCGTTCCGCTGCTGCTGCATTTTTTGTTGGCATATTTGTCGCATTTATCCCTATGCCGTTTCAGATGGTTCTGGCTGCCTGCCTGGCCATCATCGTCCGCTGCAACCTCCCCCTCTCAGTAGCACTGGTGTGGATTACCAACCCGGTGACCATGCCAGCGATTTTCTATTTTACATACAAAATCGGCTGTTTTATCCTTCAGACACCGGTCAGCGATGTGTCCATTGATCTCACCGTGCAAGGCTTGGGTGCCGGACTTGCCCGGGCGTGGAAGCCTCTTTACCTGGGGTCGCTGGTGTCGGGCCTCGTGTTGGGTTCCACCAGCTATTTACTCATCCGGGTACTGTGGCGCTGGAATGTGATCAGCAACTGGCGTCAGAGAACCAAACGGCGCTCGTGACTCGCCCTACTCAACCAATTGCTTTATCGACATCGACACTCTCCAGAGAAAACAACACCATGCAGAGAAGTTTTCAAAAGCGCCAGCCGAAGCTGGAAGGCCGTGGCCTGCTTGAGGCTGTCAGCACCGACGGCCCTCACAACGACTGGCTGGGCATGCCTGCCTATTACGTCCATACCCTGACCGTGCTGGGCCAAGACTACAGATACCTGTCTCCGGATAAAATCCTGGAAGTCAGCGTTGGTGATACCGTGGTGTTCAGATACCAGGAAATCGGCAAGACCGATGTGAAGGAAAAGCGCATCGACAAGCGCTCTCTTGGCCTTTACATTGATCCCAGTCAATACCTCCAGGATAATTCCTGAATTCCCGACAAACCGTTTAACTTGCATCCGCCTTCAGGGAAGAACTTCTCAATCCACCTCAGGCCCGCCCTGTGATGTAGACAACACCAGGAAAAATTCATTTAATTATGCGGCTTAGTCAGAAGGCGGACCGACGCAACCAGGCAAACACCGAAGGGTGCAGATGGGTCGCTTTTTTTTCAGCTGTACCCAAAGGATTTCAAGTTGATTCGAGGCGGCAAATGAGCGAAGCCCCGGGAGCATGGAAATACCACGTGACCGGGGTGAGCGAACGCAGCCAACAAAGCAGCAACTTGAAAGGCGACGGGTATAACCATGGAGAAGATGGATGACCGAATCGTCCACTGCACAGCTAAAAAGAACACCGCTGTACGATCTGCACCTGACCCACAACGCCAAAATGGTGCCCTTTGCTGGCTATGAGATGCCCGTTCAATACCCCCCGGGCGTCATGAAAGAGCACCTGCACACCCGCCGTCACGCCGGATTATTTGATGTTTCCCACATGGGGCAACTGCGGCTGTCAGGCCAGGGTGCTGATGCCTTTCTGGAGTCGCTGATGCCTGTGGATATTATCAACCTGCCCGCGGGCAAACAGCGCTACGCCCTCCTGACCAATGAAGCCGGCGGCATTATTGATGACCTGATGGTTAGCCGCCATGATGATTATATGTACATTGTCGTTAACGCTGCACGCAGAGCAGTAGATATTGCCCATATCCGGGCGGCAATGCCTGCGGACGTTACTCTGGAAACCTTCGACCAGCACGCACTGATCGCACTTCAGGGGCCAGAGGCGGTGGGAGTTTTGCAACAATTCATCCCGGCAGTGGCTGATATGGTGTTTATGGACACCCGGTCGCTGACCATCGACAACGTCCCCTGCCTGGTCAGTCGCTCCGGTTACACCGGTGAAGATGGTTTTGAAATATCCATACCAGCAACCCATGCCCTGCAGATCACTCAACAACTGCTTGCGCACCCGCAAGTGGCTTTGATTGGTTTGGGTGCCCGGGATTCTCTGCGTCTTGAATCCGGCCTGTGCCTCTACGGTCAGGATATTAATGAACAGACGACACCGGTTGAAGCCAGCCTGGGCTGGGCCATCAGCAAAAGTCGTCGCAGCGGTGGTGCGCGAGCAGGTAACTTTCCCGGCGCCAGAACCATTCTCGAGCAGTTAGACAGCAAACAAACAGCCATCCGACGGGTGGGCCTGATGGGCAACAGCAAAGCTCCGGTTCGTGCTGGCACAGAGTTAATGGATAGCCAGGGCAAATCAATTGGCCAGGTGTCGTCCGGAACCTTTGGCCCAACAGTTAACGCCCCCGTGGCCATGGCTCAGGTTCATAGCGAAAATGCCACTCCCGGCAGCGAGGTGTTTGCCCTGGTGCGAGGTAAAAAGCTGCCCATGACCGTCAGCAAGATGCCCTTTGTGCCCCAACGCTACGTCCGTAAGTGACCTCCCCTGCTCTGACGCACCAGAGAGCACAAAGGCGAGGGTTTTGCCAAATACCCACTGAGCCGGTGAAATCCTCAATTTTCGGCTGGCTCACCTCACACAACTCCCTACACTCTGCAACCCAACACCAAATATAAATATTTATTAGTAATTAATGAATATTTATGCTAAAAATCCACCAGTAGCAGGAATATTCCTGCTACGCTGAATATTCCTGGGCACAACAACGGATTCCGTCCGCATAACAGGAAGTTTCTACTTTATTCGATCATACTTTGTTGCACATTAACTGTGCCGGACTGAGTTTGAGGTACCCGGGTGTTATGAAGCCGTCCATAGTCACGACAGCCAAATCAACCAACTTACGCAACTGGTTAACGTTTTTACTGCCTTCACTGGCTGGGCTGTTGCTGTTTGTCACGCCAGTCAAGCTGGAGGGCCAATTTACCATCCCGATAGCATTGCTGGCCGGTGGGCTGAAAAACTTGCTGGCAAACCAGCTCACCACCATTGTCACCGTGATCGTAACCTTCACCGGGTTGATGACCATCATCACCAAAATATTCCAACCCCGGTATATCACCAATCACACCTTCCTGAATTCGCTGTTTGATATCACGCCGCTGTGGGCCCTGGTCAGGGTCGCCGGCATGGTGTTTGTCCTGTCCGCCTATTTCAAGGCAGGCCCGGAGCAAATCTGGTCGTCGGCCACCGGTGGCATGGTGCTGAACGACTTAATGCCCACCCTGTTCTCGGTATTTATTTTTGCCGGACTTCTGCTGCCACTGCTGATGAACTTTGGTCTGTTAGAGGTGCTCGGCACCATGATGACCCGCATCATGCGGCCGCTGTTCAACCTGCCAGGACGCTCCGCCATCGATTGCATTGCCTCATGGCTTGGCGATGGCAGCGTGGGCATTCTGATGACCAGCAAGCAGTACGAGACGTCATACTACACCGAGCGCGAGGCAGCCATCATCGGCACCACTTTTTCCATCGTCTCCATTACCTTCTCTCTGGTGGTGATTGCCCAGGTTGGTCTGGGCCATATGTTTACCCAGTTTTATCTGACCGTCTGCTTTGCCGGACTGGTAGCCGCGTTGATTGTCCCCAAACTGCCACCGCTGTCGCGCAAAAAAGACGTCTTTATCTGCGGTAAAGTGCGCACTGATGATGATGAAGTGATCCCCGCCGGTCACAGCGCTTTAGCCTGGGGTCTCCACCAGGCGTTGGCGAAAGCAGAAAAAATAACCAATCCGCTTAAGGTAATCGCTGATGGCGGCAAAAATGCCATCGACATGCTGTTCGGCGTTTTGCCGGTGGTGATGGGAATCGGTACCGTTGCCCTGATGATTACTGAATACACTTCATTCTTCCAATACTTGGGCATGCCATTTGTGCCGCTGCTGGAGTTACTGCAAATTCCTGAGGCGCAAGCCGCTTCCACCACTATGATGGTGGGCTTTACCGATATGTTTGTGCCCTCAATCCTGGCCGCCGCCATTGACAACGACATGACCCGTTTTGTTATCGCGGCACTGTCGCTGACCCAATTGATTTATCTATCGGAAGTGGGTGCCCTGCTGCTCGGCAGCAAAATTCCCGTCACCCTGCCGGAGCTGTTTGTCATCTTTATTCTGCGGACACTGGTCACTCTGCCTGTTATTGCCGGCGTAGCCCATATCATCTTTTAACAAAAATCATCGTGAACACTTGCCTTTAATGCCCACAAGGGCGAGGGTTCTCAGATCACTCCGGGAACCTTCCTGCATCATTACGCCCTCACTGGATGGCAGTTCTTAAGCCACAGCCCCGTTCCAGTCTGCTTCACACGATTTGGCGAGGCTTGCGCCTCAATGTTGGTCATCGCAGCATTCGACTCGAAGCAGAAACTTTACTGCCAGGCAATATCCTCCTCCGGCGGAGGAAAGCGGATGGTGTGAATGGTGTCTGCCACAGACGACTCCCAAAGCCCAGGAAAAACCCATGAACTCAGAACAACCCCCACAGCCAGGGCGTATGTCAGCGGATAGCTGTGGCCGAAACCGTAACGCCACCCCATAGACCAGGACGCTGCCGGTGCCCCAAGCAAGACTAATGATGGCACCAGCCAGGAAAACGAACGACGAGTAGCAAATACAACAACTTCACTCTTAGAGCGCACCGACGCTTCAGCCGCTTGACAGAGATTTTCGGTATAAACCCTGAAAGTGGTCACGTTAGGCACTTGTTTAACCACCTTTTTCTTTACCGTCCTGATGCGCTCACGGGATAACATCTTGTCACTGCGCATGCCCCAGCGGAAGCTTTCAGGGCGCTCAAAAAAAACCTCTGCTTCCTCCTCGTCTGCAACTAACTCAACCTCTTTTGAGCCGCCTTCGTGCAGCAGCACCTCGCAGTAGTTCCACGCAACGGGAACAGAGCCCATGGAGAAGTAGCCTTTGCGATCAACCCTGACTATCTGTCCGCTGCGAAAGGAGCTGTTTCTGGAAATCCCTTTATTCCACTGGAACAACAAAGTGCGGTCCGACTCCTCATAGCGACCGGTGCGCCGGAAGTACTCGGTATCCTCAAAATCAACCACAAAGTTAACATCGGTAACCAACCGCGTTGCCGCGTAATAAAACCGGTATACCGAGGCGGCCAGGGAATCCTCCTCGTCACACCACTCAATTTTTGGCAGGAACGGCCTGACCACATCAATCACCATCAACTCATTCTGGTGGGCATGGGCCATCTGGTTACCCACAGATACCGACTCTGCTCCCAGACGAGTCTCGATGACTGGGTGATCGTGATAGAGACTTTCGGTGATCCCCGGGCTACGCACTTCTGAACCCAGTTTAAAATCTGCCACCGTATTTTTTAGTACCATTCCGTAAGGCACCCCCACTATGGCATAAGGCCAAGTGGTGGTGCCGGTACTTTCGTAGCTAACATTATCGAAGGTGCCGAGCATCACACTTTGCCCATACCTCAAGTAGTGCTCACCACGGCGCACCGGATCAATCACATGATGGTTAAACACATCCAGATACGCCTTTGCCTGAGCGGTCAAAGGAACAATCACTGCATCATTAAACGACGCTTGACTATCAATAAGTACCTGCCAGAGCTGCCCGGTGAAGCCACCATCAGCAGATTGGCGGAAATCGCTGTAGCGCTCCCTCTCCCTGACCTTTTCTTCTGTCAACAAGTTTGATGCCTGCACCTGATGGGTAAAGAGCAGAAAACATAATGCCAACGGATACAGGCATAAGACACCGCCGCAAAACACCCTCATTGCCACCCCCATCCGACCCACTGCCACCTACTTGACAATGGTCAGCAAAGTTTGTTCCATTTTCGTTTCATGAGGGCACTCGAACTGGTAATATTTTTCCAGCATAACAATCAGGCAAACAACCAATGGGCACTCTTTCCCCTGCCCCTGTGTGGCGCAGAGTTGCAGCCATGATATACGACGGACTGTTAATTCTTGCGTTGCTGTTTATGGCAGGCTTTGTCAATCTTTTTATTCATCTGCAAATCATTGGCAACGAACAGCTGAAAGCCATAACCGAACAGGGCTACAACCTGGGCGGGCCGGTGTTTCACTGTTCGCTGCTGGTCATGGTTTACGGCTTTTTTGGCTTCTTCTGGACTCGCTCCGGACAGACACTGGGCATGCAAGCCTGGCGGATAAAAGTGGTCACCCTGGACAATCAACTGATCACACCGCGGCAAAGTGTTGTTCGTTTTGCCGTAGCCATTCCCGCCCTGGCTCTGGGCGGGATTGGTTTACTATGGGCTGTGTTCGATGGGCAAAAACGCAGCTGGCAGGATCTGGCCTCATCCTCCAGAGTGGTCTTGCTTAAGAAACCGGCTGGCTCAAGCCGCCCGGCGCAATAACACCGTCCCGACCAGCAGGCAGACAAAAACAGGGATCAGCACGGACAATATCGGCGGAAAACCAAACACCAGGCTCGATGGCCCCATCAGATTCTGCACAATCATAAAGACCACACCGGTGATCACCCCGGCAAAGATGCGCAGCCCCATACTGACCGAGCGCAGCGGGCCAAAAACAAACGAAATCCCCACCAGCACCAGCGACAGGATGGACAGCGGTTGCAGCAGCTTGGTCCAAAGGGCCAGGGCGTACTCACCGGCATCCAGCTCCTGGGCAGCAAGGTAGCGGGTATAGGTCAGCAAGCCTGATATGGACAGAGCATCCGGCTTGACCACCACCACCTTCAGCAACGTCGTGGTCAGGCTGGTATCCCAGAGTAACAACTGCTGCTGTTCGGTAACGAACGAGTCGTTTTCCCGGCGCACCGTGGTGACATCTTCAAGCAACCAGTGATCCCCCTGGTAAATGCCTCGTTTGGCAAATGAACTCTCCTGTAACGCCATCTGGTCGTCAAACCGGTAGCGACTGACGCCATAGAGCACCCCATTGGGCTCCACCGCATTGAAGTACATAAACTCCTGCCCTTCCCGGTGCCAGAAGCCGGCCCCGGAATATGAACCACTGCCAGAACGAGCAATGGCCCGGCGAGTCTCGCCAATCTGCTCAGTCATCGGTGCCAGGTACTCACCCAACAACAGACCAACCACGATCATCACCAGCGTGGGCTTCATTACTCCAACCAATATCCGCCACAAGGAAACCCCTGCGGCACGCATCACCACCAGCTCACTGTTTGAGGCCATCGAACCGAGCCCGGCCAGACACCCCACTAAAGATGAAACAGGGATCAGCTCGTAGAGGCGTTTGGGCATCATCAACACGGTAAAGATCAAGGCATCAAGAGATTGGTAATCCCCCTGCAAGTCTTCGAGCTGCCCCAGAAATGAGAACAACGCCTCCAGAAAGACCAGCACCAGCAGCACCACGACCGTAGCACCCAAGACATTGCGGGATATATAGCGATCCAGCTTAGGCATTGACAGCCCTCCAGCGCATCAGCCAGAGTTTCACTGGCCCAGCCAGGTTCAACATCAGGGCAATCAACAAAAACAACCCATGTACTGGCCACAATCCAATACTGACGGGCAAGCGGCCATCCTCGACGGCGCCACGGCCACTAAGCAGCAAAGAGAGGTAGAGCAGGTAGAGCAAAATACCCGGCAACAGCTTCAGGTAGCGCCCCTGACGTGGATTCACACGGGACAGAGGCAGCGCCAGCAACACCACCACCGGCACCAACAGCGGCAACGAGATACGCCATTGCAGCTCGGCCCGGGCACCCAGTGTGTCAGAAGCGAGCAAGGCGTCAGTGGACAGTGCTTTCTCTTTACTGCTCACACCGCCAGCATGACGCTCTTCCATTCGCAATCCATAGTTGCCAAACCTGGTTGAGCGCATGGGCAATGAGCCCGGGATCAAATCGTAACGGTAGCCGTCACTGAGCAACAGATAACGTGCCCCCGCCTCGGCGCTGGCCTCAAGCCGGGCTTGCCGGGCCAACACCACAGTCATGGAACCCATGCTACTGCTGTTGGCGTTTTGACTGGCAATAAACACGTCGTTCATTTGCTTTTTGCTGTCTGTCAACGACTCGGTGTAGGTCACCCGCTGCCCGCCAAACTGCTGAAAGCGACCGGCCACCAGAGTATCAAACTCGGTCAGGGCCCGTTGTTCAGCAAAAATACGCTCAACTTTCTGGATGCCCTCAGGTGCCAGCTTCAGGCTGAGCAGTGCCACCAGCAACGCAACCCCGAAGGCCGGAATCATCGTCATCAGCAACAACTGTCTATCTGTGAGGCCGCAGGCACTGAGAACGGTCATCTCGTTATCCACATAGAGCCGACCGTAGGCCAGGATAATGCCCAGGAACAACCCCAACGGCACAATCATCACCAAAAATTCCGGAATCCGGTAACCCATAATGGCAAAAAGGAAGTCTGCTTTTAAACTGCCGGTGGCGGCTTGGGCCAGGTAATTGACGAAACGACCACTCATGATGATCAGCAGCACGACCGAGGTCACTGCCAGCATCACTTGCAACGTCTGTCGTGATAAGTAGCGAAATATGATCAAAGACATGTCAGGGAGAGTTTCAGAACAGCGCCAATGGACAATCAGGCAAATATACGTCAGATGACGTTATAACCCGAACAACTTTGCGATTTATTTTGCCCACGCTGACAAAGAGGCGCCAGTGCCCTTTTCTGTTTTGCATATTGTGGTGCTAAAGCATCTGGTTGAATGGGCTTAACCGTATTATTATCCATAAAATCAGATAATCTGTCCCCCTGGAGTGACTATGGAATTTGTTGTCAAGAGCAGTGCCGTCGAGAAACAAAAAACTGCCTGTCTTGTTGTTGGCGTCTACAAGAAAACTCTGCCTGCTTCAGCTGCAGCCATAGATTCACTGACCGAAGGTCAACTAAGCACTGTACTCAGGCAGGGTGACCTGGAGTTCAAGCCCGGCCATTCATTGATGCTGCATTCAGGCAACCCATGGGAGCGCCTGTTGCTCCTGGCAATGGGCGACAATGACACACCAATGAGCGAAGCGGAATTCAAAAAGCTGGCCAACGACCTGGCCGGCAAACTGAAGTCGGTCAACGCCCGCGAGGCCACTATTGCGGTGGAAGATATCACCGTTGCAGACCGTTCCCCTGAATGGATTACCCGCCACCTGGTGGAAGCTGTTGAATACGCTTTTTACCAGTTCAGCCAGTTTAAAAATGATGCTGCCGAAGGGGCAAAAGGCATCAAAAAAATCACCCTGCTGGCAGATCGTAAAAATGCTGATGCCGTCAAAGCCGGTATGACTCTCGGCCAGGCCATCGGCATCGGCCGCAATATTGCCCGCACCCTGGGCAACCTGCCCGGTAATATCTGCCACCCGACCTACCTGGCCGAAGAGGCCAAAAGCCTGGCCAGGCAGCACACCAAACTGGCCACCAAGGTGCTCAACGAAAAGCAGATGGCTGAGCTGGGCATGAGTTCCCTGCTTTCCGTCAGTGCCGGTTCTGGGCAAGAAGCGCGGCTGATCTGCATGGAGTTCAAAAACGGCAAGCGTGGTGCCAAACCGCTGGTTTTACTGGGCAAAGGCATCACCTTTGATACTGGCGGCATATCCATAAAGCCAAGCGCCAACATGGATGAAATGAAGTTCGATATGTGCGGTGCCGCCAGCGTCTTTGGCGTGATGAATGCCATTATCCAGCTGGATTTACCCGTCAACGTCATCGGCATGGTAGCCGCCGCTGAGAACATGCCCAGCGGCCGGGCATCACGCCCAGGCGACATTGTTACATCCATGTCGGGCAAAACCATTGAAATTCTTAATACTGACGCTGAGGGTCGCCTGGTGTTGTGCGATGCGCTGACCTATGCCGAACGTTACAAGCCTGAAGCCGTAATCGACATCGCTACCCTGACCGGTGCCTGCGTGGTTGCCCTTGGGCATCACACCACCGGGTTACTGAGCAATAATGATGATCTGGCCACCGAGCTACTGAATGCAGCCAACGACGCTATGGACCGTGCCTGGCAGCTGCCCATGGGTGACGAGTACACCCGCCAGCTGGACAGCAATTTTGCTGATATGGCCAATATTGGCGGCCCTACTGCCGGCACCATCACCGCAGCCTGCTTCCTGGCTAAATTTGCTGAAGCTTATCCCTGGGCGCACCTGGATATCGCCGGAACGGCCTGGGTCTCAGGTAAAGAGAAAGGCGCCACTGGTCGCCCAGTTCCCATGCTGGTGCAGTTTTTGCTGAACCGCAACAAGTGATAAAATATGCAACGGGGCAATTTGCCCCGTTTCAAGCCGACTCAAATCACAAACTCATCGTCGTATTTAAGAGATTGCCAGCTAATTGTTTCCGTTCGCCCTCAACCATCAATAAAAATCAGATTAACGTTTCTGGAGCTAATACAACGAATTACATTGCCATGACTCAAGTTACCTTTTATCTGTTGAAAAACCAGCCAATCAGCCCGGAGCAGTTTGCCTGCCGACTCATTGACAAGGCTTGGCGCAGCCGCTTGCACATCCACATTCACACGGCAAATGAACCCAGTTGTGAGTATATGGATCATTTGCTTTGGTCATGGCGGGAGTACAGTTTTTTGCCTCATGGGATGATCAACGGCTCACAACAGCAATACCCGATTACCCTTGGGTTCGATCGGCCCACGCTGGAACAAAAGCAACTACTGATTAATCTCAACCCTGAAGTGCCGGATTTTTTCCAGGACTTTTCCCGTGTCTGCGAAGTGGTGGTTGAAGGACAGAAAGCCATTTCCAGGGCGAAGTTCCTTGCTTATCGTCAGGTAGGAGCGGAACCAGAAGTTCACAACATCCTCCTACCACTGAAAGCCTGAATACTCCTTGATCAGCGTTTGGATTTCGCGGGAGGCTGCTGGTCACTGCACTGGACAGGAGCCCTCTTACACCTCTGATTCTGTATCTTTTCAAGCGCTTCGCACAAATCCCTGCGCCCCAATGAATCCAGCTTTGCAGGCAATTCAGTATCGCGCCCTCCACGCTGAGCAAACTCATTGAGCAAAATCATAATTTTGGATCGAGAATCAGGGTCTCCACGACCAAACAGCTGATCCATATCGTCAATAAGACCGAGACGTGAGGCTAAGCCTAATGAATGGTTCCCAATTTTACTCGCCACAACTGTGAATACAGTCTGGAAATCAAATTCCGGAGTTGGCAACCTGTCCTGCAAACCCGCGAGGTACTCCACATCAATATTTCCGTCCATCACGCTATTAAATTTCTGCGCAGGATTCCCCACTAAGATGTCACACGCCGTGAACAGTTGAAGCTTGGCAACCCCCTGATCAGAACCTTCAGTCAGGAAATACCTCTCGAAAAACACTTTTTTCGATTGCGCAGCAATGTCAGTTTCGTTTCTAACGTCACAATAAAGTGAGTAGAGGCCGCAGGCAAAAGCAAAACAACCGACTTGGGGCAAATTGATAAAATCCAGCTGTCCTATCAGTCGATTCAGCTTGGGATATTGCTGACCGAAGCCTTGTTTGTCAGAAAGCAGAACCCGATCACCCTGATGCACCGTGTTGGCGTTATGAATCTTGATCATGCGTTCGATAATGCGCTTTTTATCACTCCCCGGGAAAGCGGAAATCACCCCAAGCATTCTGTTCGCATAACCCACATCATGGTATCCGTCGTTATTGGGATCGCGTTCAGAGTAAGGCGGTGGTTCTCCCGGGCCGCGATTTGTGCTGGTTGATGGCAAAGATGGCATAGCTAAAGGTGGCATTGCTTCAGTCCTGATATTGTCAGTTATTATGGCTGGATTCTGTCACACAGTCAGCTGTTTCACCCGAGAATGGCAATGGACAGCCTGTGCAACGCTCTTACGACAACGACTGTTGGACAACAGGATCACTCCAAAGTTGCCGCAATTGACAACTCCGTCAAAGGCCAGGGGTAGCGGACTTCGACACACAGCGCCAACAGAGTCGAGAGCATCAGAATATGGAGAATTATTTATTGCGGGCGTGACACTCGTCGCACTGTCGCACCCCAGGGCACAAGAGCTTCGCTCAATTGCCGCCGCGTAGCAACATGAAATCCACTGGGTATAAACCACTTGAATTAACGGTATTTCAGATGACTTCCTGATTTGTCTTCACAGTGTATAATTGCCCGTTTAACCGACCCCGTCTGGATACTCTGGAAAAGCTACTGGAACAGCAGTTATGGAAAAGACCTTCAACCCTCATGCCATCGAACGTGCCCTCTATCAGCAATGGGAGGAAAACGGTTACTTTGCCCCGGCTGGGTCCGCTCCATCATACGCGATCATGATCCCCCCGCCGAACGTCACCGGCAGCCTGCACATGGGCCACGCCTTCCAGGACTCCATTATGGATGCCCTGACCCGCTACCACCGCATGAAAGGCTATAACACCTTATGGCAGGTCGGTACGGACCACGCCGGTATTGCCACCCAGATGGTGGTTGAACGCAAAATTCTGACCGAGGAAGGCAAAACCCGCCACGACTATGGCCGCGAAGCATTTACCGACAAAATCTGGGAATGGAAAGAAGAGTCCGGCGGCACCATCACCCGTCAGCTGCGCCGTCTGGGCGCTTCGGTGGACTGGGACACAGAGCGCTTCACCATGGACAAAGGATTTTACGCCGCCGTTCAGGAAGTATTTGTCCGATTGTATGAAGATGACCTGATCTACCGGGGCAAACGCCTGGTCAACTGGGACCCGAAACTCCATACCGCCATCTCTGACCTGGAAGTAGAAAATAAAGAAGTCAAAGGTCATATGTGGCACTTGCGCTACCCATTGGCTGACGGCGAAAAAACCGCCGATGACAAAGACTATATTGTTGTCGCCACCACTCGTCCGGAAACCATGCTTGGCGACACCGGCGTTGCAGTCAATCCAGAAGACGAGCGTTACCGGGCACTGATTGGCAAAGCGGTTATCCTACCGCTGGTCAATCGTCGTATACCCATTGTTGCCGACGAACACGCAGACATGGAAAAAGGTACTGGCTGCGTCAAAATCACTCCGGCCCACGACTTTAATGACCACGAAGTCGGCAAACGTTGCCATCTGCCCATGGTCAACGTCATGACCCTGAACGGCGATATCCGTCAACGGGGTGAAGCCTACAATGTTGACGGCACTGTTAACAGCGACATTGATACTGCCATTCCTGCGGCCTACCAGGGGCTGGAGCGTTTTGCCGCCCGTAAGCAGATCGTCGCCGACCTTGATGGCCTTGGCTTGCTGGAAAAGATAAACGACCACACTCTTATGATTCCCTACGGTGACCGCTCTGGCGTGGTGATTGAACCGCTGCTGACTGACCAATGGTTTGTTCGTGCCGCACCGCTGGCCAAGCCAGCCATTGAAGCAGTGGAAGACGGCCGCATCCAGTTTGTGCCAAGACAGTACGAAAATATGTATTTTTCCTGGATGCGTGATATTCAGGACTGGTGTATTTCCCGTCAGCTCTGGTGGGGGCACCGTATTCCCGCCTGGTACGACGAAAAGGGTAATGTTTACGTCGGCCGCAATGAGCAAGAGGTTCGCAGCAAATACACTATCCCATCACCGGTGGTTCTGCGTCAGGACGACGATGTGCTGGACACCTGGTTCTCGTCAGCGCTATGGACTTTTGGCACCTTGGGCTGGCCTGAGCAGACCGAGCGCCTCAAAACCTTCCATCCCACCGATGTACTGGTCACCGGTTTTGACATTATTTTCTTCTGGGTCGCCCGGATGATCATGATGACCATGCACTTTATGAAAAACGACGATGGTCAGCCACAGGTGCCGTTCAAATACGTTTACGTCACTGGCCTGATCCGTGATGAGCACGGCGAAAAGATGTCCAAATCCAAGGGCAACGTGCTTGACCCGCTGGATATGATTGATGGTATCGACCTGGAATCTCTGGTGGCCAAACGCTGCGGCAACATGATGCAGCCCCAGCTGGCCGAGAAGATCAAAAAGCGTACTCTTACCACCTTCCCGGACGGTATCTCTGCCCACGGCACTGATGCCTTGCGCTACACCCTGTACTCCCTGGCCTCCACCGGCCGGGATATCAACTGGGATATGAACCGACTGGAAGGCTACCGTAACTTCTGCAACAAAATCTGGAACGCCGCCAACTATGTAAAAATGCATACCGACGGTCAGGACACTGGCCTGAACAACGAGCCGGTGGCTCTGACGCTGGCCGATCGCTGGATTGTCTCCCGCTTGCAGCGGGTTGTCGCACAGGTAACGAAAAACCTGGCTGAGTTCCGCCTGGATCATGCATCGCAGAACCTCTACGACTTTGTCTGGAACGAGTACTGTGCCTGGTATCTGGAACTGTCCAAACCCGTGCTGTGGAATGACGATGCCCCGCTGGCACAAAAACGCGGCACCCGACGCACTCTGGTGACAGTACTGGAGAGCATTGCCCGCCTGATGCACCCGTTCATGCCATTTATCACCGAGGAGATCTGGCAGAACATCAAAGTCAGTGCCGGCGTTACCGGCAACACCCTGATGTTGCAAAGCTATCCGGTTACTGACCCGGCCTTGATCGATGAGGCTGCCGAGTACGATATTGAGTGGCTGAAGTCGTTTATTACCAGCATCCGTAACATCCGTGCCGAACTGAATATTGGCCCAAGTAAACCGCTGAATGTCCTGCTGCGCAATGCCTTAGCAGATGACATTGAACGTCTTGATAATAACCTGACTTTCCTGAAGTCACTGGCCAAACTGGAGTCGGTTAAGGTGCTGGCGACCGGTGAAGAAGCCCCCATGGCCACCACACAACTGGTGGGAGCCATGGAAGTACTGGTACCTATGTCCGGTCTGATCGACAAAACCAAAGAAGAAGCACGCCTGAACAAGGAGATTGAGCATCTGGCCAAAGAGGTTGCCCGGTTTGCAGGCAAGCTGAATAACGAGAAGTTTATCAGCAAAGCACCGGCCGCTGTGGTCGCCAAAGAACAGGAAAAAATGGCAGAAGCACAGGCGGCAAGAGCGAAGCTGGAAGAGCAGCTTGAAGCAATCAAATCGCTGTAAGGAAGAAAGCTGTCGGATTTCTACACCCAATGGATTCCATGTTGCTACGCGGCGGCAATTGAGCGAAGCCTTTATGCCCTCGGGTGCCGGGA
>JAKROC010000109.1 GCA_024509075.1 Endozoicomonas sp. | reverse complement strand
AAACTGGCATAGATCAAGGCTTCACTGGCTTGTTGCAGGCGTTTTTTGCCTGTCAAGCCATGCTCTTTCACGCAGGCCTTCCTCAAGGGCTTCGACTACCTCCTTTAACTGAGTGATCTGCTCTTGCTGGAGAACGTTCTCTTTCTGTGGCAGAGCCAGCGACTCCCTGAGCAAGGCGTTGTGCTGCTGGAGCTGAGCAAGATACTCCAAGACTTTTTGGCCTGAATGGTCATTGGCTTCAGGAAAATGAAAATTCATGGTGTGAAAGGATAGACCAGAAACGTCTATTTTGCTTTATTTCAGCACTTTATGAGAACGCAAGATGAAATCCATTTGGTATATTCAGCAACTTTTCGGCCTGTATTTAGCCAAACTCCGTCAGACAACTCCCAGTCTCAGGTCGTGCGCTTTACCCTTGCTCGGGTGGGCGCTATTTGGCCAGCAGGTGAACGTTTTACGGGTTAGTCATTGCACCCCGGAGCCTTTGAACAGTCAGAAGAATGTGATTACACTGCGCCGGTACTCTTCGTTGCACCATTTGGTGAAGCCAAGAGTCCGATCATGCGCTGCGTCAAAGTTAGCGAATGGCTTGGTTGGTTAGCCCACCTGTACTTCAGGGCTCTGAAAAAGTGAGTTATCGTCACTTACCTGTGACGACTGTGAGTGCTGACTGTACTCAGCTGCTGCAAGGTTGACAGTATGATATCGTCTTCTTTGTAGCGCTGTCATTATAGCCATTAACAGAACGAGAGGAGCGGGGTCAGGCTTTTCTTTATTATCCTGACTGTCCCCCCCGACCTATCCTGACATATCCACACTTCCTGCTGATTAGCAAAATCGTTGTTAATGTAAACCATCGCCCTTGTGCCCTTCGGGTATTTATGCCCCCGGGTGCGATAGGGCGGGGAGTGCCAGTTTTCTTGCGTTTTTGCTGTTGTTTTCACTATGCCCAGAGCATTTTCAGGACAATGCCAGCCCAAACAGGGCTGGTCGAAAACTGGCAAAAACCGACACTCGAATACACCTTTTCGGCCTTTCAATACTGGGGTGATGATTTTGCCGTTGATTGCTTTCCGGCGACCATGCCCGTTTAACTCACGCGCCGATGGACTTGTAAAGGGCATCAAGTCCCATTTTACCAGCCATTTTTTTCGTCTCCTGGGTTGAGGAGGTATCAAAGCCGCTGTACACCAAGTCTTCCTGAGGCAGCTCATCAAGGAAGCGACTGGGCATGGTGTCGATGATTTCGCCAAACTGCTTGCGCTGCCCGGCCAGGGTCATGGTCAGCGTCTTGCGGGCCCGGGTAATGCCAACGTACGTCAATCGTCGTTCTTCTTCAATATTGTCTTCTTCAATGCTGGTGCGGTGGGGCAGCAGTTCTTCTTCCATGCCCATCATAAACACGTGGGGGTACTCCAGTCCTTTTGAAGCGTGCAAGGTCAGCAACTGCACGCGGTCAGTATCTTCCTCTTCATCATTGCGTTCGAGCATATCCCGAAGAATCAGTCGCGCGATGGCATCGGCAATGTTGCGATCCTCGTCGCCGCGCTCGAGGGTTTGTTGTAACGCATCCACCAGGAACCAGACATTGGCCATGCGTTTTTCTGCCTGCACTGGGGTAGAGGAGTGTTGCATCAGCCAGTTCTCGTAGTTGGTGTCGGCGATCATCTCCCGGACTGCCTGCATGGGGTCGTGGCTGGTTTGCAGCTGCCGGGAGACGTTATCCATCCAGTCAGTAAAGCGGCGCAACCGCTCAATGTACTGCGGAGCCAGGTCTTCACCCAGCGCGGCCTCCTGGCAGGCCTGGTAGAGGCTGACGTGGTGCTGGTTGGCGTAATTGCCCAGTTTTTCCAGAGTGGATGGACCGATCTCCCGTTTGGGGGTGTTGACCACCCGCAGGAAGGCGTTGTCATCGTCCTGGTTAATGAGCAGGCGCAGGTAGGCCATAATGTCCTTCACTTCGGCCCGGGCAAAGAACGAGGTGCCGCCGTTGATGTGATAAGGGATGCCGTGATGCTGCAATTTCAGCTCCAGCAGGCGGGACTGGAAGTTGCCCCGGTAGAGTACGGCGTAATCTTTGTAATGGTTATCGTGGCGCAGTTTGTGGGCCAGAATTTCCGTGGCAATGCGCTCGCACTCCATCTCGTCGTTACGACAGCGGATCACGCGAATCTCATCGCCGATGCCCATCTCACTCCACAGGGTTTTGTCAAACACATGGGGGTTGTTGGCGATCAGGGTGTTGGCGGCCTTGAGTATACGACTGGTGGAGCGGTAATTCTGTTCCAGCTTGATGACTTTCAGGCTGGGGTAGTCTTCTTGCAGTTGCGCCAGGTTTTCTGGTTTGGCACCGCGCCAGGCGTAGATGGATTGGTCGTCGTCACCCACCACGGTAAGCTTACGACGTTCGCCCACTAATCGTTTGACCAGTTCGTACTGGGCACCGTTGGTGTCCTGATACTCGTCCACCAACAGGTAGTGCACTTTCTCCTGCCAGCGTTGTAATACCTCCGGGTGGTCACGAAAAAGCTCCACCGGCTTCATGATCAGGTCGTCAAAATCTACCGAGTTGTAGGCCTTGAGCATCCGGTTGTAGTGCTCATAAACGATGGCTGCCGTTTGTTCCCAGGGTTGCCTGGCCCGTTGCAGGGCATCGGCGGGGCTGACCAGATCGTTTTTCCAGTTGGAGATGCAGTGCTGCACCTGATCGACGTTGTTGTCGTCGGTATTGGCGTCACGTTGCATCAGGTCGGTAATCAGCGAACGGGCATCTTGCTGGTCAAAGATGGAGAAGCCCAGTTTAAAGCCCAGAACCTTGTACTCCCGGCGCATAATGTTCAGGCCAAGATTGTGGAAGGTAGAGACGGTCAGGCCTGATGCGGCTTTGCCTTTGACCAGCTTACCAACTCGTTCTTTCATCTCCCGGGCAGCTTTATTGGTAAAGGTAACGGCCACAATGTGCCGGGCGTTGATGCTGCACTGCTCAATCAGATAGGCAATTTTGGTGGTAATCACACTGGTTTTGCCACTGCCGGCCCCGGCCAGAACCAGCAGGGGCGTGTCGATGTATTTTACGGCCTCGGCCTGTCGGTCGTTGAGTCTTTGCACGGCGGGTGTCAACTCTCTGAAAAGTGATTCAAGGCGCAGCAGTATAGCAAGGTTGGACGGCTGGGCGATATGTTCATCCCGTGGTCAGGGTGAACCGGAATATGCGGTTTGTAGGGTGAATTGTCTTATGGCTTTGCGCAATCCAGCATCCGGGTGTGGACAGCTTTAGTCATCAGCGGACGTCTTTATGGTCATTCCTCCTTATTAACGTTACCGTAACCCCGGCGACGTGGCCGCCGGCGAGCTTATGGTGAAAGACTGACGAAAGAGTGTGTACAGCAATTCCCTGGACATAAGGTTAAGATGCTACGGACGCATCCGGCCGGTACACTACAAGAGTTGTCTGTGTCGCCCAGGAATCCTCAGAGGACAGGAAGCTATCGCTGTCTGGGCACAATTCGAGCATAAGGGAAAACGCCGCAAGACCCGGTTTCTGCTATCCACTGATACCACCCTTGATGCTGTCACCATTTTGCGGCATTACGCGCTGAGGTGGCCGATCGAATCCGGATTCAATCAGATCAAAGACCTGTTTGGTATCCGACAGCTGTGGCAGCGCAAGAGGCGGACGTTCTACCGCTGGTATTTTTGGGCATGGTCAAGACCACATTATTCATGCCATCCGGTAAAACGGCAGTTTGCAGATTGTTACGCTGCACATTCCCAGCCGTGAAAAACTGGTGATTGATCGTAAAGTAGAAATAAAGCATGGTTCCCGAATTAGTGGTATCGGTACAGTTATGCTCACCAGAGTGCCAGGGAACAGTGATACTCCAAAGCCCACCACTGTTGGTCATAGCCACCGGGTTGTAGCCATGGGAACTGAGATTAATCTGCACAGAATGATTGATGTTCGCCATATCTCCATAGGTTATGGTTACCGAACCATTGTCGTTATTAGTGTAATTGACCACGCCAGTTAAATTGGCGATGGGCTGTACCGGGTCACCAATCTCCCAAGATAGACTTTCTTTGGCCAGTACAGGCATTTTGCGATACACCTGTTCAACCACATGGCCCTCAGTAAAGATGCTGTCGGCACCATCAAGAAACCAGTGTTTTCCTCCCCAAGTGGTATCGCTCAAATACCAGTTCCGGAACACATTGACAAAGTTCCAGGCGTGCAGTCCACCCCCAGCGTGCCCTTCAACCCAGATGGTCTCGATGCCAAGGCGTTGCATCAGATACTCATAGCCCTTGGCATAACCACCACAAATGGCTGTGTGGGAAAAAAACGCGCCACGGATGTCGCTGTTATTGTTGTCAAAGCTGTATCTCACCATATGCTCATAGTTGACTTGGATCACCTGAATAATCTGGTAAATACTCATATCCGGCGTAATCAGGCTCAGCAAATAGGATACGGACGGTTCTGTTTGCAGTAACTGCCGGGCGTAGTCATTGCCATCCTGCGCCGAATTA
The DNA here is from genome assembly GCA_024509075.1 of Endozoicomonas sp. Taxonomy (GTDB): domain Bacteria; phylum Pseudomonadota; class Gammaproteobacteria; order Pseudomonadales; family Endozoicomonadaceae; genus Endozoicomonas. The sequence goes on along the minus strand of JAKROC010000109.1, from coordinate 6,069 downwards.
CCAATGTAAAACGTCTGCCCGACCACGGTATGACCATTGTATTTTGGTAGTGCTGGCCAGTCTTTCAAATGGAATAGCCTGGGACAGTTACGAACCAAGTATTTCTGGATCATTTCCGCCTCATCACCGGTGATGGTGATCCCCTGGGCAGCGTAGTCAACGTAGAGTTCGGTATTGCCCAGAGAATCTCTCGGATAGCGGTTGTCGGTGTTGTTGTAGGCCAGCAATATCCGGTAAACCAGATCCCAGGCTTTTAGCGCATCAGGGCTCAACAGTTTGGTGGCGTATACGATCTCGTTGGGAAACGGTGCAGTCAGATAATCCAGTCCGGCATTGAGCATGTAATGGTAACCGGTCACCGTTTGTTGGGGTAAGTTGTTTTCCGGCAGCAGTGATGGGGTTACCGTCTCGGAAAAGGCGCCCCAGTTAACGACAATAGGCGTAGTTGCGGAAAACCCGTCATGATCGGTCACCGGAATGGAAAAGTCCCCACGGCTGTTCACGGTGCCGGTGAATTTCCTCCCGTTGACGGTCACGGATATTTTGCTGTTTGCCGGTGCCCTACCTGATATTACCCCGTCGCTCACCGCCCCTGCACCAAGGACTGCCAGGGGCTGCACTCGAAAGCTTGGGGTATACGGCACCAGACCATCAGGGGTAATGGCCAAGTACTGGTTCTGGCCAACGCAATCTGTTGGCCCGCTTTTGCCAATGTTATAAAGTGTTGGATTTTTTAAGCCAGACTTGGGAGCGATGTTCAGGGCCACCACATCGCCGTAGTTGAAATCTGCGCCATTAATTTTTGACACAAACCGGGCCACGTAAAGACTGTCGGCATTGGCCTGTATCACGGCGTCACCGCTATGCTGGTCAATGATCATAAAGGAGAAATTATCGTTGACGTTGCCAAAGTCACCGGACTCGGCCGTGGCCTCGATCTTCATGGTGCTTAGGTTGAAGAGAATTTTTAGGGAATTCCCGCCCCAGATGTTTAAAAAATTAAGGTAGGGGTTTTCCTGCAGCGTGTTATCTGTCTGAGTGGAAACATCCTTGGCTACCAGTGGTTCATGCTTAATCGCGACAAAAACCAGGATAAGACTGATAATCAGCTTCTTAAACATAGGGAAATTACCGGAGAACAAAAGCCGTAGAGGGAAACTGTAGTTTACAGAATCCAACACGTCACACTGGCAATTTGCTACGAATCATGCCTGCTCCCGAATTTCAGATTATTGCCGGGCTTCTCACCGTCGTGAATGGGTTGCAGGCGCACGGGAACGCCCAATGCGAAGCGATAGCAAAGCTTGAAGAAATAAACAAAGAACTCTCAGCCAGACTCAACACCAACAGCCGCAACAATGGCTGTGTACCTTTGTCAGTATCAGTTGGTGCCTTTCAAGTGTGCTTCCCAGTTCTTTAGTTACTGGGTGCTGAATAGTTACAGAATCCGAGGGCACTTTATTGCGAAAGAGGGAGCAGGCTTGGTGGCGGTGTGTTATGCCTGTTATTCCCTCCAGATGGCCCTCTTTTTCTCTGATGCATTGTTATTTCCCGGCATCCCGGGTAAACACCCACTCGTGCTCTGACGACATGGCCAGGTTATAAGTGTACCCATCATAGTCAAAATCTTGCAGCTTTTCCGGCTGTTTGATCTCGTGTTCGATGGCGTAACGGCACATCAGGCCACGGGCTTTTTTGGCGTAGAAGCTGATGATTTTGAACTGGCCATTTTTCCAGTCCTTGAATACCGGGGTGATGATTTCCCCGGTGATGCTGCCCGGTTGCACCACCTTGTAGTACTCGTTGGAGGCCAGGTTGACCAGTACTTTGCTTTTTTGCCCGGCCAGCGCTTTATTTAGCTGGTCGGTGATCAGGCTGCCCCAGAACTGGTAGAGGTCTTTGCCGCGCGGATTAGCAAAGCGGGTACCCATTTCCAGACGGTAGGCCTGCATCAGGTCCAGAGGGCGCAGCAAGCCATAAAGGCCAGAGAGAATGCGCAGATGCTGCTGGGCGAAGGTCAGCTGTTTGTTGTTCAGAGTCTCTGCCGCCAGGCCGGTGTAGACATCACCCTTGAAGGCCAGGACAGCCTGTTTGGCGTTGTCCCGGTCGAAGGGGGGGGACCAGGCCTGAAAGCGGGCGGCATTAAGCTGAGCCAGTTTGTCGCTGATGCTCATCAGGCTGCTAATATCTGTCGGGCTCAGCTCACGCAGCTGCTTGATCAGCAGGGCAGAGTGATCAAGAAAGTCCGGCTGAGTGAACGGGTGGGGCGGTGTGGGTGTTTGATAGTCCAGGGTTTTGGCCGGAGAAATAATTAACAGCATGGAACGCTCCCTGATGATTCAAGCTGGCTGTGGCATGGACTGAAGATCGTGTCCAGTGGAGATCATAGTAGAGCAGAGCCGGTATCCTGAATAGTTTTGGTACGTTTATACAAAAATTAATTCATTTATTTGTCTTTTTTGGACACTTGGGACAGCCTTGGTTGTCCAATGGAGGGGCGGCATTACCGGCAGGACTCCTGCCAGGTACAGGCTGGGTTGTTATACCCGTCGCCTTTCAGGCTGCTGCTTTGTTGGCTGCATTCGCTCACCCCGGTCACATAGTATTTCCATGCTCCCGGGGCTTCGCTCATTTGCCGCCTCGAATCAACTTGAAATCCTTTGGGTATAAGTAATCCGGGTAAGGCGCTGCCCTCCCTCAGGCAGCGCGGACGACGTTAAAGGTGAGTTTCTGCATAGGCGGCCAGTGGTGATCTGGGCACGCCCTGAAGCTGCATGGAGCCGCCATTAGGAAAGTATTTCAGGCGTTCGGTCATGTAGGTTAGCCCGGAGCTGATGGCGGCCAGGTACGGGGTGTCGATTTGAGCCAGGTTACCGAGGCAGATCACTTTGCTGCCCACACCGGCCCGGGTGATGATGGTTTTGATCTGGTGCGGTGTCAGGTTTTGACACTCATCAATGATAATCAGGCTCTGCTGGAAGCTTCGGCCACGGATGTAGTTCAATGATTTAAAGTGCAGCGGCACACGGTCCAGAATGTACTCGACGCTGCTGTTGGTGGATTCATCGTCGTTGTGCAGGGCTTCAAGGTTGTCGGTGATGGCACCCAGCCAGGGTTCCATCTTCTCTGCCTCGGTGCCGGGCAGAAAACCGATGTCTTCGTCCAGCCCCCGGGTGGATCGGGTGGCAATTATTCTCCGGTATTGCTTGGTGGCAATGGTCATCTCAATGGCGGCGGCCAAGGCCAGGATGGTTTTGCCTGAGCCGGCTGCGCCATTCAGGTTCACCAGGTGCACATCCGGGTCCAACAGCAAATTCAGTGCCATGGCCTGGTGGATATTCAGCGGTCTTAGTCCCCAGGCTTCCTGATGCATCAGGCTTTCGCGGCTGTAGTGCTGTAAGCTGACATGGTCGTTTGTTATGTCGATCACTCTGGCCACAAACCCTTGGTCGTCCAGCAGGAACTTGTTGAGGTAGAGCTCTTCGGTAAACTCCTTGCGATCCAGCGTGTAAACGGTTTTGCCGTCGAGCTGTACGGTCTTCACTTCATTGACCCGGTCCCAGAAGTTGCCCTCGTAGTGGAGGTAGCCTTTGGTCAAAAGGCCAATGTCGCTAACCAGCTGATCGCTATGATAGTCCTCGGTGTTGATGCCGCAGCCGCGGGCCTTGAGGCGCATATTGATGTCTTTGGTGACCAGTGCCACTTTTCTTTTGGGGTGGGTTTTCTGGTACTGGCAGATCTCGTTAATGATCTGGTTATCGTTATTGTTGCTTGGTAAGGTGGTTATTTTGTTGTCGGTGTGGCTCATCATGATGGAGAGCGTGCCGCAGGTTTTGTCTTTTTGGTTTCTTTGAATGGGTATCCCTTGTTCAATTTCCTGCGGGGTGGCTGAACCAAGGATGTTATCGATCAGCCGAATGGCTTGTCGGCAGTCGGCGGCGATGGTTTGCTTACCGTTTTTCAGTTTGTCCAGCTCTTCAAGGACGGTTATGGGAATGAGTACCTGATGCTCTTCAAAGTTCAGGATCGAGTTTGGGTCGTGAATCAGGACGTTGCTGTCGAGTATGTAGGTGGTGGCGGATTTTGTTTTTTTTGAACGTTCTTCCAAAGCCTGTCCCATAGGCAACTCCCTTGTCTGTTTTTTTGGTTTACCCACTTTTGATTCTTATTGAAAAAAAACCATCCGGCAAGACTAAAACGGGCTGAAAAATAAAAATATTTGTTGTTGAAAAGGGTTTCAGTTGCCGTTTTTATTCTTTAATATGGCAAAATTGTTTGGTTGTTTTTGCCGGTTTTTTCCCGGTAAAAGCCTTGCTTCAACGTTTTCTCTGTACAAGATTTTTTGGTCGCACCCACTCCTTTTTTGGTCTGTATACGACCTACGTCGTTCTTGACTTTATTTTGCTGCGGCCCCGGGATCAGAGCCGCCTGTTCTGGCTTATGCCTTATACGGATTAGCCAGTAAATCTTCCGGTGGATAGTCTTTTTTCAGCTTGTCGCCCAGCAATGCCTCGAGATCAGGAATCAGGAACGAGTCATCCTCACAGGCAAAGCTGATGCTGGTGCCGGTGGCTCCGGCCCGACCAGTTCTACCGATTCGGTGGACGTAGTCGTCCGGATCTTCCGGCAGGTTGTAGTTGATTACATGACTGATGCCGTCAATGTGAATGCCACGCCCGGCCACGTCCGTGGCCACCAGGACGGAAATTTTGCCATTGCGGAAATTTTCCAGAGTCTTTAAGCGCTTGTTCTGCGGCACTTCACCAGAGATCTGATCCGCCTTGATGCCGACTTTTTGCAGTCTTTCCGTCAGCTTGCGGGTCTGGTCCCGGCGGTTGGTAAAGACAATGACTTTCTCCAGCTTGTGGCGCCTGATCAGGTTGACCAGCAAGGGAAACTTCTGCTCAGAGGAGAGAATATAGACCTTCTGGTCGACCGTATCGGTGGCGACGCTGTCTGGTTCGATTTCCACTTTCACCGGGTTCCAGGTCCACTGCTCACCGAGTCTGAGCACATCGTCGGTGAACGTGGCGGAAAACAACAGTGTTTGACGATCTCCAGGCCTTGGCGTCATGCGAATAATGCGCCGAACCTGGGGGATAAAGCCCATGTCCAGCATGCGGTCGGCTTCGTCAATCACCATGACCTCCACCAGATCCAGAAAGAGATCTTTGCGTGCGCAGTAATCCAACAGACGCCCGGGGGTAGCAACGAGAATATCGACAAAATTCTCATTAATGCGTTTGCGCTGCTTGTCGTAGTCCATGCCGCCGACCACCGTGACCACATTCAGGGGCAGGTACTTGGTCAGGGCTTTTGCGTCTTTACCAATTTGCAGCGCCAGCTCACGTGTGGGGGCGATAATAACAGATCGGGGTTCGCCCAGGTAACGGGTGTCGGGCGGAGGTGTCTCCAATAGCGCCTTGATGGTGCTGATCAAAAATGCTGCCGTCTTGCCCGTGCCGGTTTGCGCTTTGCCAATGGCGTCACGACCGGCCAGGGTGGTACCCAGCACCTCACCCTGAATCGGGGTGCAGTACTCGAAGCCCTGATCAGCGATGGCATGCATCAGCTCCAGCGGTAGCTCAAAGTCGTGAAAGCGGGTTTTGTCCGGGTCGGGTGCCACCTGGAACTGATCCAGTGTCCAGTTTTCCTGTGGGCGGCGGGCGGGCTTCCGGCTACTCTTAGCACGCGACGATGATCTTTTGTTATCAGAAGGCTCAGTAATGCCTTTGTCAGGGGCAGATGAGTCTTTCGGGGGGGCGCTCTTTTTGTTGGTCGAACGCCGTTTAAAAAGTCCTAGAAAACCACTCAATGCCTTAGTCTCATCTTTCAGTTGAAAACGGCTGTATCAAGCCAGGAGCCAGCCTGTCGGGGTGCGGTTCTATGTCCGGAGATGGGCGCAGCTAGCGGTAAATCCTGATCACGCTCTATACCCAAAGGATTTCAAGTTGCTTCGAGGCGGCAATTGTGCGAAGCCCCGGGAGCATAGAAGTACTATGTGACCGGGCTGAGCGAATACCCTAAAGGGCACAAGTGCAGCCAACTAAAGTAGCAGCTTGAAAGGCG
>JAKROC010000108.1 GCA_024509075.1 Endozoicomonas sp. | reverse complement strand
AAACATCTCTCCGGAACTGAGATGGTCCAACGTGCCCCCCGGCACCAAAAGCTTTTCTGCCCCCAGTATGGCCATGAGTGGCAAGTACGATGGCATGGATTATATATACGACAGTAAACCAATGAAACTGGAAAGTAATCAGGTTATCAATGGCGAGTCTTTTGGCCGTCAGCAACTGTTCAACGCCTGGGGCTGTAATGGTCAAAACATCTCTCCGGAACTGAGATGGTCCAACGTGCCCCCCGGCACCAAAAGCTTTGCTGTGACCCAGTACGACCCGGATGCCCCCACAGGCAGTGGCTGGTGGCACTGGGTGGTGATCAACATTCCGGAAAATATAAGTCGATTGTCGCTCAATGCTGGAGCACAGGGTGGCCAGAACCTACCAGCCGGTGCCAACATGTTACGTAATGATTTTGGTTACAATGGGTATGGCGGCGCCTGCCCACCGCCCAACTCCGAACCACATAATTACCACATCACGGTTTACGCCCTGGATGTACCCAACCTGGACATCAGCACCAATGCATCCGCTGCCATGGCTGGCTTTTTTATTATGCAGCACGCTTTAGGCAAGGCGGTAATAACTGCACCAACCAATGCACGTTGACCATTGTTTAAAGTAACGTCTGAAACGCCAGGCGTTTGCCGCCACAGCCAGTATCAACTTGAAATCCTTTGGGTATAGATTCAGATGTTGAGGATGCCCTTTAATCGTGATCGAGCCGATACCCCGTTATCAGGGTCTATCCCCTGATCCACCATAGCGGCTCTTTGCTGTTGACAGGCCACTTCTTCAGCACGGCGACTGGCTTCTTTACGACGACCGTCTTCAATACCAGTAAGGATACTGGCCTCGAGGTCCTCTCCGTCCAGCACCCGGTTGCTGAGAATTTCATAATTACGCTCAAACACCGGAAAGACCGTGCGTTGCTCCTCGCTACGCAGCATAGTCCAACCTGTTGTTCTGGCCGCCAGATAGACGGCAATATGGGACCAGGCATAATCCCGACTCTGTACCGGGGCGTGACAGGCTTCGTAGTATGCCTGTAAGGGTTCTTTCAGTCCTGCTTCGTCGTAACGCAGCTTGCACAGCTTACAGATGTCGCCCAGGTCTGGAAGAAATTGGGAAGCACCCAGAGCCTTTCTGGTGGCCATAAATATACGACGTGGAGTGTATTTATTCAAAGCGCTGCTCCAGACGCGCTTGGCCCGGGCTACCGTCTCATCGTCAGGAAAAGCGCGCCTGAACCTGAGTGGGTAAGCATCTTCAAGCAACAAGAATACTGCATTCATGGTATCAGCGAACTCGGCACCGGCAGGTGACATGGTCTGTCCATTGTTACCAACATCCTGCCTAATCCCAGTCGCCATCAAACTGGAGCCCTTCGGCCCAGCTACGGTCTGTAAGTTTCTCAACTGTTGAACGATGTTCCCTTTGCCCTGCTTCACTTTGATTGCGCTTCCACTGGTAAATGACATGGGACTTGAACTTGTTCTGCCAGGCCTTGCGGGCCTCGCCAGTCTCACGCCAGTAAAGTTTGAAATCGACCAACACGGTAGCAATAAACTCCAGCGGCACAGCATGGTGTACCTGAAGGAATTCCAGAATTTCCCGCGACGGGGCAAAGTCTTCAGGCAAGGGTTGCATTCGGGCACCGTCAGCCACCACCTGCTGTGTTTCACTGGCAGCGAAAACCGGGTGCTCAGCCCGGTTATCCAGCTCAATTTCCCAAGGTAACGCGCCGGCATTACGCTGGCGAATGTAGCGTTTGTTCTCGTCAGTCATGTAATCAACAATACCCGCCTTCCCGGTTTTGGTCTACGTCGCACAGGTGCCGACAAAGACTTGTATACCCATCACCTTTCAAGCTGCTGCTTTGTTGGCTGCATTCATGCCCTTTAGGGTATTCGCTCACCCCGGTCACATAGTATTTCTGTGCTCCCGGGGTTTCGCTCATTTGCCGCCTCGAATCAACTTGAAATCCTTTGGGTATATGTTCTCAAAGTTTCCCGCACAACAACATGAATTTCATTCAGTGGAAGTACTGCAACGCCGTCGGCCAGACCTGACCAGTTTGCAGCTTCACCCTTTGCCATGCAATGCGTATAAGGCGCTCAGCCGTCGTTGCATGGAACCCGTATTTTAACGGTGACCGGGAGCAAACATAAATCACATTTCACTCTTGGCCATGCCTTTTTACCCTCAAAACACCGGGCAACAGAACCCGGACACCGACGGTGGCTCAAAAAAACTGAGCGGCCTGAAGGGGCCGTTTTTCCGGGAAAAAAGTGAAAAATACCACTTGACCTACCGTTTTAATGGAAAACTAATATTAAAAATTAATTTTTTAATGAAAAAACAAACTTGACAGCTGATATTGCCTCACCCCTTGCTTCCCGCTCGCAACAATGACCACAGCCAGTGGAAATAAAGTCGATAAATTGCCAATTCAGGAAACTTTCTTCAACCCTCGGTGATCTGATGGGAACGCCTATTTCATCAGGAGAGTCAGAATGAGCGATCCAGTTACCTTGTCCAACACCCAACCAGGCATCTCCCCTGCTTACACTGAAACCGCCCAGCAGCCCGCCACCTCTGGCCAGTTCCAGCAATTAACAGCTCAGGCGCAGCAGAGCCCTAACCAGATGCCTGATCCTGCCGCAGCCCCACCAGACGACAGTAGCAGACAAAGTCTACAGGAGCGAAGCATTCGTAACTCTCTCGATGGTGAGTTTGTCTCTGACCAGGAGAACATAATCGAAGCAGCAACACTGCGCCTGAAGCAGCACGAGTTTACCCTGAAAACCTGCAAAAACCGCTTTAATTTTCTGGTTATCGGTGGCACCGCCAGTGAGCGAACCATCAACAAAAAAGCCGACGCTCCTCTGGGCACCAATGACAACAATACTAAACAGTCAAGCTCGGCGCTGCCCGGCAGCGAAGATATCACACCGTCTTCAGCAACAACGGTGGCATCAGTCAATCAGATTTACTCGAATAAACCGCCTGAGGCAGCCACTGGCCAGCAAGCAAACGACACCAGACAATTAGATACCTGGAAAAGCACAGATGTTAAGACCGCTATCCACACACTTGGCACAGATGACAAGCCAGAGACCGAGGTAACCACGTCAACCGTCACTACCACGTTGGAAATCATTCACGATCGGGCCGTCATAACGCCAACAGCTGGTGAAACCAACCATGTAGCCGGAATCATCATCACTCCCCGGAAAACAATGCCAGCTGTGGAACCCATCGACTCGCAAAAGGCCACTTCCCAAACCAGCCTCAGCACAACTGAATACGGTTCAGCCAGCTTTACAGAATCGATAGACCAGCAAACGGAGGCCTCCGCAACTACCGATTCGGATACACCCACATCGATAATACATTGTCGCAAGTTTACTATTGCTTATGGCAAAAAACTCAAAATTTATAATACTACTGAAATGCCCTTTAGCTCAGGGGTAGATGAACTCAAGCAACAGCTTGCCGCAGCAATAGATAATTTCCGCAAAGTTGAAAAAAGCAAATCCCAGAAGATGGTCGTCCAAGTCTCCTCGTGGGTAAAAGCCGGTGAAGAGACTGAAGATGGTACAGGAGATATGTCGCCCATTTACGTCATCTTCAAGGAGACACCCAAGAGCATGGTCAAACGTCATTCGCGCAAACCTTCAACAGAAATAACCGAATTCATGATCGATCAGCTCAAAGAGAAGGAAAAGGAAAAGGAAAAGAATTACGCCAAGGCTAACCTGGCTCAGGAGGGTCAACTCACGGAAGATATGGCCAGAAATGGCGAGGATGCCAGTGGCAATGTGGCCGATGCCAGACAACCCCAAAAAGATGACGCTGCCAGCAACCTGCCCGGAGCAGACAGCTCTGCGAATACCCAACCCGTAGAAGACAAATCCGGGTCAGACAACCCTGAAGAAAACCTGACCAAAGATGACACAACCAGGGATGGCTTACCCCGGGAGGATACTGTTAAGAGTGACTAGCCCCCCGGCAATTATCTGATATGGCAGAGGGGGCAATTAGACTTTCGGGCAGATAGTTTGTATACCCGTCGCCTTTTCAATTGCCACTTTGTTGGCTGCTTTCGCTCACCCCGGTCACTTAGTATTTCTACGTGCCCGGGGCTTCGCTCAATTGCCGCCGCGTAGCAACATGGAATCCATTGGGTATATAATGGCGAATCCTGTTTTTCCCTCCATCGCCTAACAGCAAGACCAAATCGAATGAGCCAACGCAAAATACTTGTTACCAGCGCCCTGCCCTACGCCAACGGTCCGTTGCACATGGGCCACCTGGTGGAATATATCCAGACCGATATCTGGGTGCGCTTCCAGAAACTGTCTGGCAACCTGTGCACCTACGTTTGTGCCGACGATGCCCATGGCACTGCCATCAGTTTGCATGCTGAGAAGCAGGGCATCACTCCGGAAGAGTCGGTAGCGCGCATCAATGTGGAAAGAATTCGCGATTTTGGCGATTTCCATGTGGCCTTTGACAATTATCACTCCACCCATTCTGACGAAAACCGTCGTTTATCTGAGTCCATCTACCAGGCTCTGAATGCCAATGGTCATATCGTCAACCGCAGCATTGTCCAAGCCTACGACCCAGAAAAACAGATGTTCCTGGCTGATCGCTACATCAAGGGCGACTGCCCGAAATGTGGCGCAACCGATCAATACGGCGATAACTGCGAAGCCTGCGGTGCCACTTACTCTCCTACCGAGCTGAAAAACGCCCGATCTGCCATTTCCGGCGCCACGCCGGTGGACAAAGAGAGCGAGCACGTCTTTTTCAAACTCTCTGACTTTACGGACTTCCTCAAGCAGTGGACACGCTCCGGCACCATCTGCGATGAGATTGCCAACAAACTGGCCGAGTGGCTTGATGCCGGCCTGCAAGACTGGGATATCTCCCGCGATGCGCCCTATTTTGGCTTTGAAATCCCCGGCAAACCGGGCAAATACTTTTACGTCTGGCTCGATGCCCCCATCGGCTACATGGCCGCTTTTGACAACCTGTGCCAGCGCCGCGACGACCTTGATTTTGCCGAGTACTGGTACAAAGACAGCCAGTGTGAAGTCCACCACTTTATCGGCAAAGACATCGTCAATTTCCACTGCCTGTTCTGGCCAGCCATGCTGCACGGTGCCAACTACCGCACACCAACGCGCGTGAATGTTCACGGCTACCTGACCGTCAACGGCGAGAAGATGTCCAAGTCGCGCGGCACATTCATTACCGCCCGCACCTACCTGGAGCACCTGAACCCGGAATATTTGCGCTATTACTATGCCGCCAAACTGTCCAGCCGCATTGATGACCTGGACCTGAACACAGACGACTTTATTCAGCGTGTCAACGCCGACCTGGTGGGCAAAGTGGTCAATATCGCCAGTCGCAACGCTGGCTTTATCATGAAACGTTTTGACAGCCGACTCTCAGCCAGTAACTCTGCCCCAGAGCTGACGGCAGAGTTCCAGAACGCTGCCGTCAGTATTGCCAGCCACTACGAAAGCCGCGAGTTTGGCAAAGCCATGCGGGAAATCATGGCCCTGGCCGACAAGGCCAACGCCTGGATTGATGAAGTTAAACCGTGGGTGCTGGCTAAAGAAGAAAGCCAGGCACAATTATTACACGACGTTTGCAGCACAGGCATCAACCTATTCCGTCTGCTGATGATCTACCTCAAGCCGGTACTTCCTGCCATGGCGCTCAAGGCAGAGGCGTTTTTGAACATCGCCGCGCTGACCTGGCAAGACAGCCGCAGCCTGCTCTCCAATCACACGGTCAACACCTTTGAGCCGTTGATGACCCGCGTGGAAGCCGATAAAGTGGCGGCCATGATTGACGCAAGTAAGGAGGTGTTTGCCCGCATGGAAGGAAAACAACCTCAACCGGCCCTGTCGCCCTGGTTGGAAAAGGAGCCGGTGGCCGATGAGATCACCTTTGACGATTTCGCTCGGGTAGACCTGCGCATCGCCCGCATCGTTAATGCAGAACTGGTGGAAGGCGCTGGCAAACTGCTGCGGCTGACGCTGGATATCGGTGAGCCTGAGCCACGCAACATCTTTGCCGGCATCAAATCTGCCTACGCGCCGGAAGCGCTGATTGGCAAACATACGGTTATGGTCGCTAATCTTGCACCACGCAAAATGAAGTTTGGTGTCAGCGAAGGCATGGTGCTGGCTGCCGGGCCTGGCGGTAAGGAGCTGTGGATTCTTGAGCCGCACGAAGGTGCTCAGCCAGGTATGCGCGTGATGTAAAACCGGCAAAAATACGGCAGTTCTCTGCCGTATTTTTATTAACGCTTATGCGTGCAGCGCACCATCATCCCCCCCGTTGAATCCATTCTGACACCCCGCCCGAGGCTTTACTCGCCACAACGCCAAACATTTATACCCAATGGATTTCAAGCTGATTTGAGGCGGCAAATGAGCAACTTGAAAGGCGACGGGTATACTGACCTGGAAAATCCCTGCGAACTTAACATCCAAACATTGTGTCCAACAGATAACTGGAGGGAAGCGTAGCTCTGCCAAAGTGCCTTGCACTTCGTCCTCTGCAAAGGCGAGATCTCCATGGGTGGTCTTCGTCTCTGTGGAGTCGGTGCCGGTGCTGTTCGTGCCTTTACCGCTCTGGAAACAACACAAGACCAAGAAGGATTTTTTAGGGATGAATACCAATGTAATCGCCATTTCAGACAGCCATTGCCCTATATGTCTGGACAGCCTGGATACAACCGCTGATCATGCTGCAACGACTCTTCGCTGCGGGCATGTGTTTGGCCGTACCTGCATCGTCGAATGGACGAAGGCAAAGCGCTCCTGCCCTTTGTGCCGGAGGCATATTGGCTACCACCAATTGAAAGAGATTCAACGATCCCGAATGCAGCTGCTTAATCGCCCGTTACGTGAGCGATACATTGAATTGGCGGTGTTGTCTGGATTGATGACGATGGTATGCTACCCGGCCCACAGTTTTTTCGCCACGGTAAAAGTGGCTGGCACAATAATGGCTCCGATTTTTTGTGCCGCAACATACAATGCGTTAATTCAGTGGGAAAGAGGAAGAGGAAATCTCAGGGGACTGCTTATTGAGCGATACGCCCCCTTTGTTGACTCCATTATCGGGGTTGCGTCCGGGCTAGCGATCTCGTCCACACTGCAACCTTAATTGCTCCCTGTCACCCCCCTTTCCCGCGCCCGGAAACCGTCGCTCAATCATTGCTGACATCCACCTGATGAATCTACACCGAATCAATTTCATGCTGAGTCAAGTAGCGCCATTGCCCTGCCCCAAGGTCAGGGTCGAGGGCAATCCTCCCCGCCTGCTCCCGGTGTAATCCCACCACCTTGTTGCCAACGGCGGCAAACATCCGCTTGACCTGGTGGTACTTGCCTTCGGTGATGGTCAGTAACACCTCCGTCGGCGACAGTATTTCCAACGTTGCCGACCGCGTTAACGATGCCTCCTCCCCCTTCAGGGCAATGCCATGGGCAAACTGTGCCACCAACTCAGGGTTTGGCAGGGTCAGGGGATCGGCCAATTGCACCCGGTAGCGTTTGGCGCACACTTTTACCGGTGACGTTAAGCGGTGTGACCACTGGCCATCATCGGTGATCAGCACCAGGCCGGTGGTGTCCGCATCCAGACGACCGGCAATGTGCAGCGAATACGCTTTGGGAACCCCCAGCAGCGACAACACCGAAGGGTAAACTTCATCCACATTGGAACAAAGCGTATCCTGCGGCTTGTTGAGCATGATATACCGCAAACCCCGGACCATCACCGGCTCACCGAGCAGTCGCACGTCGCAACCGGCCGGCACCTTGAAGGCGCTGCTGGTCACCACCACGCCGTCGCAAGTCACCTCGCCCCGGTGCAGACACTTCTTGGCATTGGCGCGGGACAGTTCGGTGCTTTCACACAAGTATTTATCTAAACGCATGAGCAACGGGCAAACATAAAATGCCGAATACTACTGGCAAAGCCACAGCATCGCCACTGATATTGGCTTTTGCCCCAATCAGCCATAGAATGGCCGGTCATTTGATTTCCCACTTTGCAACCCCCCACTATGGTCGAGGAACTCCCCATTGCTATTTTCCGAGTTGGCTCTTGATGAACGAGTGCAAAAAGCACTGACCGAACTGGGGTTTGAGCAGGCCACCCCGGTACAGGCACAGACCCTGCCGCTGGCCATCAGTGGCAAAGACCTGATGGCCAGTGCTGAAACCGGCAGCGGCAAAACCGCCGCTTTCCTGCTGCCCATGCTCAACCATATGCACACCAGTAAAGCGGACAACACCAGTACCCGCGGGCTGATCCTGGTACCCACCCGGGAACTTGGCCTGCAAGTACTCAAAGAGTGCGAAGCGCTGGCGCGCTACACCTGGGTCAAGGCCGGTTTGATCGTTGGCGGTGAGGACTATCGTCATCAGGTCAACACCCTGCGCAAAAATCCGGAGATTCTTATTGCCACGCCCGGCCGCCTGATTGAGCACATGAAAAACGGCAACCACGACTTCAGCGACCTGGAATACCTGGTGCTGGATGAGGCTGACCGGATGCTGGATATGGGCTTTGGCCCGGATGTGCTAAGCATTGTTGAAGATTGCCGCCCCGAGCGGCAGACCTTTCTGTTCTCCGCCACCCTGAAACCCCGCGGCATTCAGGAGATGGTTGCTCAAGTGCTGCGCGATCCACATCGGCTGATCCTCAATTCAGTGCGGGAACAGCACGCCAATATCCAGCAGCAAATTATTCTGGCTGATGACACCACCCACAAGGAACGACTGCTGATCTGGCTGTTGCAAAACGAGGGTTATGAAAAAGCACTGGTGTTCACCAACACCAAGGCCCGGGCCGAGGAATTTGTCGGCAAAATCCGGGTCAAGGGACTGAAGGTGGGTATGCTCCATGGTGATATGGAACAACGTGAGCGCAAACACGTCGTGAATCTGCTCAAGGACGGCAAAATCAATATTCTGATTGCCACCGACGTTGCCGCCCGCGGTCTGGACATCAAAGGTATTGAGCTGGTCATCAACCTGGAAATGGCACGCAATGGTGATGACTATGTGCACCGGATTGGCCGCACCGGCCGCGCTGGTGAACAGGGGCTGGCCATTTCGCTGATCGGGCCGGACGAGTGGAACCGGATGTCCGGCATTGAGCGCTATCTGCGCCTGCGCTTTGAGAAACGTACCATCAAAGAACTCAAAGGCAGCTACCAGGGACCCAAAAAGCTGAAAAACTCAGGCAAAACGGCCGGTAAGAAAAAAACAGCCGGCAAAAATGGCCCGGGCAAGAGCAATGCCACCGAAAAACAGCGCCACCGGGTGAGGAAAAACGTGGGCAAACGCCGCACTCCGGCTAACGACTCGCAACCGGCCACCGACGCCGGTTTTGCCCCACCCAAACGCAGGAAGTGATTCAATGAGTAATAACACCCCCTTTTCGGCCCTTGGGCTGGACCAGACGCTGCTGCAGGCTCTTGCCGAAGCCAGCTACCAAAAACCCACCACCATTCAGGTCAAAGCCATTCCCATGGCCCTGACCGGCCGTGACCTGATGGCATCAGCCCAGACCGGCACCGGCAAAACCGCCAGTTTCACCCTGCCCGTTTTGCAGCGACTTAGTCAAATGCGTGCCAGTCAGGCAATTCGCGCGTTGGTACTGGTGCCAACACGAGAGTTGGCCATCCAAGTGCTGGAGAGTTTTCAGACCTATGGCGCCCACACGAGCCTTAAGACGACTGCCGTTTATGGTGGCGTTGACGTGGAGAAGCAGCTGCAAATCCTGCAAGCCGGTGCTGATGTCCTGATCGCGACTCCCGGTCGTCTGCTGGACATGCTCAACCGACGTCATATAAATCTGGACGGTCTGCGTGTCCTGGTGCTCGACGAAGCGGACCGGATGCTGGATTTGGGCTTTCGGGACGACATTGCCCGGATTATGTCCAGCTTGCCAAGCAAACGTCAGAACCTGCTGTTTTCTGCCACGTTCAATAAAGAGATCAAACAGTTAGCTCACGACTTTATGCGCCACCCGGTCAAAGTTGAGGTGGCAAACCCCAACTCGGCTGCCAACACGGTCAACCAGTCATTCTACCCAGTGGATCAGGCGGACAAACCTGAAATCCTCAGCTATTTGATCCACGGCGGACGCTGGCCCAAGGCACTAGTGTTTGTCCGCACCAAAAAAGCCGCCAACAAAGTAGCCGACTTGTTGGTTGAGGATGGCATCAATGCCCAGGCCATTCACAGCGACAAAAACCAATACCAGCGCATTCGCATTCTGGAAGACTTCAAAGACAACTACTTTGACGTCCTGGTGGCCACCGATGTAGCCGCCAGGGGGCTGGATATTGAACAGCTGCCGCTGGTGATTAACTACGACTTGCCTAAAGTTCCCCACGACTATGTGCATCGGATTGGTCGGACTGGCCGGGCTGGCCAGAAAGGCCGAGCCATCTCACTGGTGAACCCGGAGGAGAAAAAGTGGTTGGTAACTATTGGCCAGATGATCAAGAAATCACTGATTATTGAACCCCTGCCCTACTTTGAGGATGGTGAGACAAGAGTGGCTGATATCCAGGCGCCGCCCCAGAGACGTAAGAAAAAAACCAGACCAGCTCGGAAAAAACGTCAGGACTCGATCTGACCTGGTAATAGCGGGCTGACGTCTTTTATCCGAGGCAGTGTGGCTATACCCAATGGATTTCATGTTGCTACGCGGCGGCAATCGAGCGAAGCCTTTATGCCCTC
>JAKROC010000107.1 GCA_024509075.1 Endozoicomonas sp. | reverse complement strand
GAATCGCTCACCACCAGACCCCTTAGAGTCCAGCAGCATCAGGTCGTTTGGTCAGCTCTCCTGCAAGCCCTGACCGGAGGGCCAATCCTCCATCCAACTTAGAGCAGGGTTTCACTATGCAGCTTTACGTCATAGCGTCCCCTACGTGACACACACATCCAGTTCTTCCTGCCCATCGGGATGCAACGCAGGGCTCGCTCCAGATGATTGGTGTCAATATCCACGGATGGGTCATCCCGGTAGACCCGCAGTTCTGCCTCCCGCTTCTGGACGTAGCCCAGGGCTTTACTCAACGGGTTGCTGGGAACCAGGTCAAGACGACGAAGTTGCTCTTTGTTCCAGGTAAAAAACTGATCAACCAGTGGCTTGGCCTTCAGCTGGCGATAATCACGCTTTTTGTCGCCTTCCAGTCCTTGTTTACGAATATCGTCTTCTACTTTATACATCTGGCCAATCAGCGCCAGTGCATCTTCAGTCGCTTCAGGCTCTGCCTTTTCTGATTTGACAAAGCAACGCCGGCTATGTGTCCAGCACTATGGTGAGCCTTGGCAGGATTCGCAAAGTAAATTATGGGTGCCGCCTGAGCACCGCGGCATCGGTTATATTTTTCAGGAATCGCGTTTGTTTCCCCATTTAAACGTTGTGGAAAACTTGCACTTTGTCCGGCACCGAGCACCAGTTGATGTTGCTGGTCTGGCGTTGACCGAGGTTGTTGAGCAATTGGGTATTGATCATCTGTTGCATCGCCCGGTGGATTATTTGTCCGGGGGAAAGCAGCGGGTGGCTATTGCCAGAGCCTTGCTGGGTGCGCCACGGCTGTTGCTGATGGATGAGCCGCTGGCATCGTTAGACTGGCCCTCAAGTTAGGCTTGTAGGCAGAACGTTTTTGCGCATTTCAAGGCATTGTGTCTGAATATGATGTAAAACACTGGTTGTTTGTCAGACTGGTGTTTTGCAGCTTGAAAAATAAACACCAAGGTGGGGCGAGTGGAGGTTTTCAGGCGGCTATTTATTGCGTATCAGCACGAATGATTGGTAAAAAACCGATAAGGAAAGAGCACCCGGAGGTGCTCTTCTGGTGACTTCCCCGCAAGGGGAAATGCTTATACTTTTTCTACGTTTGCAGCCTGAAGGCCTTTCTGGCCTTGCTCAACGTCAAAGGTCACTGCCTGACCTTCTGCGAGGGTTTTGAACCCATCACCGATGATAGCGCGGAAGTGAACAAAAACGTCTGGACCACCATTGTCCTGAGCGATAAAGCCAAAGCCCTTCTCTTCGCTGAACCACTTTACCGTTCCGGTCGATTTAGACATGCAATGTCTCCTGAATATTTCTATAAAAATGCGTTGTACACGCGTTAAGCCAAGGTGTAGTCACATCTTCATATATTTATTTAAGAGTAAAGCGATTAAAGCAAAATAACTTAAACTAAAGAAGTGGTGTGACGATCAGGAAGCACTCAAAAAGCAATACGATTTTTCGTTCTTCTCAATAATGGCCAGTACGAACTCTAATAGCACTCCCTATGGATGTCAAAGAATTTATCGAGTTTATGAAAAATATTTTATTGCCTTGATTTTAATCATAAAAATAATGAACAGCAGAGTGCTGAATGATAAAACAAAATTTTATTCAGGGGAAGTTCGCTGCAGTTGAAGCCTTCCTTTGCCATCGCTCTGTATGAATGGGTGTGGGGATGTAAAGTCTTAATATACGGTCAATCAACTAATCGGTTGGCTATTTTTGATTGGCAGTAACAGTTCCCGAGTGATTGGTACAAAGTGGTTGCTTGTTTGCCTGAGTGAACCGGCTGTCAGAGACTCAACGCCATACACCTCGGTTTGTACCTTGAACTGTTGTTGCACAGTCTGCAAAAGCAGGTCAAAATCACCATCCCCTGAGACAAGGGTAACAATGTCCACCTCAGGTGCCCAGCGCACCACGTCCAGCGTTATGCCAACATCCCAGTCACCTTTGGCAGTACCATCGCTGCGCTGTATGAAAGGCTTAAGCTTCACGTCAAAACCAATCGCCCGCAAAATGCGCTGAAACTGCTGCTGTCTGGCATCACCACGGTCAATAGCGTAGGCAATGGCTGCGGTGATCTGTCGGTCCGTACTGACGTGAGCCCAAAAGGCGTTGTAATCGAAGTGGCTATTAAAGGCCTGGCGAGTGGTGTAATAGATGTTCTGCACATCAACAAACAGGGCAGTACGGGGTTTGGTCATCTCTCTCTTCCTCTGCCTGTGGTGCCCAGATGTTTTTCCAGCAGTGCTGTGGATACTCTTTGAACCAGGTAGAGCAAACCGCCGATGGAGAGCATAGTCGCAATCACCATGAACATAACCGATAAGTTGCTGTGAGTTGGCTGGTGCAGCAATTGCAACAAGTCCCGTCCCTGCATGCCGGCCCACATGGCGAACAAAGTGCGTGGTAACATGCCGACGGAACCGGCCAGCAAAAACACCGCCAGGCGGACACCGATGGCTGGCAGTAGCAGGTTCATTAACGAAAAAGGCAGAATTGGGGATAGCCGCGCCAGCAGCACCAGCGGCCACTGGTGTTGCCCGGACAGCCCTTGCAGAACCAGCTGAAGCCGGGAAGAGTCGGGCAGAGAGTTCATCAGTTTGCCGCGGTCTAGCTGTTTGCCAACCATAAAACCAAGTGCTGAGGCGATCGGGTAGGAGATCACTATGTAGCAAAACGCTCCCCAGCCGAGGAAATAGCCGCTGATCAGGGCGATCAGGGTTGATGGCGTAAGTGCCACCGCCATAGTCATGGAGCTAATGGCGAACAGGCAGGCCCATTGGGCTTCCGAGAAAGTAGTCAGGGTGCTACGCCAAGTGATTGCCAGTGTGGTGAGCAAAGTGCCGCCAAACAGGGAGGTAAAGCACAGCAGCCCCATCAGCGAGAGTATCCGGTAGTTGTTGCGCAGGAACAGCAGGTTCACAGGTGACTGCTCAAAGTTAAACCATCAATCCTAGCGTTATTGGGCGGCAACAGGCAAGCCCAACTTGGCCGCATCGCCAGGATTGCCGCTATACCCAACGGATTTCAAGTTGATTCGAGGCGGCAAAATACTATGGGACAGTCCCGAAATAACTTCCGCATTTATGGAATCTGAACCTCGTTCGGACTGGGCCTGTCGAAGTCCGGTGACAGCACTCTTCGACTCGGCCCGGGATGAACGGAAGTCGGGAAGTTATTTCAGTACAAATCCTATGTGACCGGGGTGAGCGAATACCCTAAAGGGCACAAGTGCAGCCAACAAAGTAGCAACTTGAAAGGCGACAGGTATAAACGGAGTTTGGTGGTTTTTTGTCACGCTCACCTACATTCATGGCTTGTGATCTCGGTGTGTTCCTGCATGATCACTGTGTCAGCTCTTTGGGGAATAGTGGCACCAGTCGTGATTCGAACACAGTGGCCAGTGGGGAGCGGGTCAGAGAAGGGATGCCCGGCCAGGGATTGTCCTGTTAGTGATAAAGTGTCGTGTTGTTTCAAGTCGGACAGTGCCAGGGCATAACCGTCCATTGCTGAGTTATCATGGGGCGGAACATTGACGGGCAAAACCACCGGGTGCGCTACCACACGGCCAAGACAGGCTTCCAGGCTGACCATTTCAGTGTCGCTGACGGGTTTTATGGCAGCAAACAGCTGGTTCCGTGCCGTCTCAAGCGTTATCAGTCCCTTGCTTGTACAACAGTCGTTCATTATAGATAGCATTGAGTAGCTAAAAATATTGAGGAACTATGCCGTAAATAAACAAAACCACAAAATATTTCCCCAGTGCCTACACTTGTTGTTCTCGCAAACAATGGGTGTATTTATGTCCTCTTTATCAGCGTTTTTACTAAAACCGTCTTTTTTATTTAAGACAGCTGTCTTAGCTATGACATGTTCATTGTCGTTTACCTTGCCTGCTTCTAATGATTCTTTGCCAACAGACAGCTCGCCAACAGCAGCGAAAACTGATACGCATCCAGACAGACTGTTTTATGGTATGCCGGTGCGAAAAGAGCATCTTAACTATCTTAATGAGTTGCTCGACTGGGCGGATCAGACGGGGCTTTCTGACCAGCAATATCGGGAAGCTCAGAAGTTTTGGGCCGAGTTGACAGAGCGTGAGCAGGATGTACTGGCCATGCTTGATGACTCGGCAGGTGAAGCGCCTGAAGATGGCAGTTTGTTGCTGTTTTTTCTCAACCACCATGATGATGAGCTGGCCGATCGCCTGCGCGTGACGCTTGATCTGCCCGCTTCTGGCATCGGTGAGGGGGATTTTCAGCGTCTGCTGCCAGCCTCTGCAAATGCCGGTGTGCAACGTGGCGAACTGTTGCTGTTTGATATCCCTATCGAAGGCAGGTTAGACAGTGGTGGCAATCTTTACAATTTCACCAAATACGCCCAGTTAGATCCTGGCTGGAGTACCAGCCTGGCCTACTATCTGGGTTATCGCATGGGGCATATCACTCTGGCTCCAGTGGCTGAACCTGTCACGGTTGACCTGAGCGACCGGGGTGATATGTCGGTGCTGGTGGTGGGTGACTGGGGTACTGGTTATTGGGACGATGGCGGCAATCCATCACCAGCCCAGCAGGTGATGGTATCCATGCAGAAGCATCCGGCTGACCTGACCATTCACCTGGGGGATGAGTATTACGCTGGCACTCGCAAGACGGTAAGTGGAAGCCCTGGTGAAGAAGCGTTTAATTTCACCAGTATCTGGAATCCTGGCACCGAGTACTCTTTTGCTCTTGGCTCTAATCACGGTATGTACGATGGTGAAAATGGTCTGCGCTATATCACCCTCAACTCACCCAGGTTTGCCGCGCAAAAGCAGGCGACTACGTTCGGGATTATTTTGCAGGACTGGGTTATCGTTGGGCTTGATACTGCCCGTTATGACACCAGCGACTTGTTTTTGAAAGGGGCATTAAACGATGATCAGGGGGCGTTTTTGCAGAAAATGGGACAGCTTGGCAAGAAAGTCATGGTGGTTACCCATCATAACGGCCTGACCCTGGACGGTTCGCAGCAGAACAACCCGCTGTGGGGGCAGGTGAAGCACTACCTCGGTCGGGAGCCTGATTACTGGATTTGGGCGCACATTCATCAGGGAGCAGCATACTCTGACAAGTCTGCTGCCGGTAGCACAGTGGCCCGTTGCTGGGGGCACGGCGCCATTCCCGTTGGTCGGGCTTCAGTGATGTACCAGTCTGATGGTTCGTTAGTGCCCGAAGTAGCATACTACAGCGATACACCCTATCCCGATCCTGACAGGGAGCAGAAGCTGCGTATTCTCAATGGCTACGGATTGCTGAATTTTTCCGGTACAACGATTACTGAACAGATGTATGACCAGCATGGCACCCTGCAATGGCAAGACACGCTGAGTTTTGATCGAAGCTGAGGCGCAAACCACGTCTATACCCAAAGGATTTCAAGTTGATTCGAGGCGGCAAATGAGCGAAGCCTTTATGCCCTCGGGTGCCGGGAGCATAGAAATGCTATGTGACCGGGGTAAGCGAATACCCTGAAGGGCACAAGTGCAGCCAACAAAGTAGCAACTTGAAAGGCGACGGGTGTATCACGGGCGGGAAGCCAGCCGATGGTGACACTCAATTGAAAGGGCGCAAAGCGCCCCAATGTTAATGGTTCACTGGCAAGTACGTCAGGAATCAACGGTTGGATAAGAACTGCCTTTCACCACCCCAATCAGGGATATACCGACTCGTAAAAAACACCCAAAATCTGAATGATCGTCCTATGCCTTTCCTTTAAACCGACCACAGGTCGCTCCTGATTATTGATCGTTAAGACACTAATCCCATGAGAACAGAAAAACACCCATCTTGCTATTTCAGGAAAATATCAATCAGGGTGGTGAAAGGCAGATACGGGGCTTGTTTGACTGGTTTATTATTGATGACCGGGAAGATCTGTACACGGCAATTATTGACAGAAAAGAGAGTCTGTTTGAAGCAGCTGGTGACCGATTCCAAGGGAAGCAGTAATTGCAGTCCTGTTTATCCTGTGTTCTGAACTTGCTTTCTTAACTGGCTGGCCAATAAGTCCGGTTTCGTTCGCCCCTGAAAAAGGGCTGGTTGAATAACCCTCTCGCAAGGTGGAAATTGAGTATTCAGCGGGAATAGCTGAAACCGCTCCGGGAGGGCGTGTTGAAACAGGAAGCCTGTTGGGTGACTAACAGGAATCCCACTCCTTTAGGGGTGGGAGGAGGTCAATTCTGTTTTCTCTGCGTGCGAATCTGATCGTAGGCAGCCTGTATTTCCTGAGTTTTTTCTTTGGCTACAGACATCATCTCCTCGGGCAACCCTTTGGCAACCAGCTTGTCTGGATGATGTTCATTCATCAGTTTGCGGTAGGCTTTTTTCACTTCGCTGTCTGATGCCTCTGACGATACACCCAGTACGTCGTAGGCTCTTTGCAAGTTCATGCTGCTGGACGATGAGTCTGAGTATTGTCGTCCCTGGTAGTACTCTCGCTGGGCGATAAAACGCTTGTGAATTTGCTCAAAGGCATGGCTGCCCACCCCAAGTATGGCGCATACGTGTTCGAATACTGCGTGTTCGGCAGCGCTGAGCCCGCCGTCTGCGTAGGCAGCCGAAAGCTGAATTTCCAGAAACATGGGGATCAGCATGCTGGAACCAGACACCTGGCGAAATTCTTTCAGGGCGCCTTCTATGTCTGATGATGGGTCTTTGCCTTCATTGAACAGCTCGATGGCCATCCGTTGCTGGGAATCCGAGAGGCGCAGGCTACGCATAATGTGTCGGGCAGTATCAATCTCGTACTCACTGACGCGACCATCAGCCTTGGCCACTCGCCCCATCACCAGAAAGGCGGCCCGGAAAAAAGCTGTCTGGGTACGTTGCCGATTGGCAGCCGAAGCCCCAAAGCCACCCATGCCCGGGCGACTGAGGAAATTTTTATTGATCCAGGAGCCAACAAGCGCCCCCAGAATGGCGCCAAAGATTCCAGCGGAAACAAATCCAATTACCGCACCAATTGCTATTGCATTCATTAATTATTCCGGCCCGAAAACATCGCCTTGAGACCCTGCGCGAGCCAATCATACACCGAGAAAGGCCGCTCCCTGATTTATTCAACTTGTTAATCACAGTCACCCACGGATTGTAACTTGCCGATTAACCGTTAGTCGATGCCCCGGGTGACACCCTGTTTGTTCCAGAAAGACGCTTGCACCCTGCTTGCCATTGCGAGCATCGTTTGGTGAGTCTGTTGTAGCAAAGCAGAGTTATTCTTTGCCTGGATGACACCAATTGAGGACGGCGAGCGGCGACGACATACCTCGGTTTTTTCCTGCTGCCCCAGGCGGCTGTCTGTTACTGGTGTGCTTGTTGCAGGTAAGCCTCCAAGGCCTGCAGTCGCTCAAGGGAGCCGACATCTGTCCAGAAACCATCATGGTATTGGCCACTTACTTTGCCTTTTGTCATGGCATCAATCAACAGCGGTGCCAAGGCAAAAGCACTTCCTGTTTGCTGCCCGATAAACAAGCGTGGTGACAGTATGCTGATGCCGCTGAACGTTAACGCTTTTTGTCCGGACGCTGCGGCCTTGGTCAGCATTTGCCCGTTTATCAGGCAAAAATCCCCATCAGGGTGAAAGTCCGGGTTATCCACCATCACCAGGTGAGCAAGCATATCCTCAGACAGGTGCAGACCGGTCAGATCGACAGTGGTGTACACATCACCATTGAGCACCAAAAACGGTTTGTCGCCAAGCATGGGCAGCGCCTTGAGGATGCCACCACCGGTTTCCAGTGGTTGCTCTTCGGGTGAGTAGTGGATGTTTACTGCCCACTGGGAGCCATTACCAAGCGCTTGCTCAATTTGCTCTCCAAGCCAGCTGTGGTTGATGACCAGGTTTCGCAGGCCAGCCTGTGCCAGGCGCTCAATATGATAAGTAATCAGCTGCTTGCCTGCCACTGATAACAGTGGCTTAGGTGTGGACAAGGTCAGTGGCCGGAGTCTTTTGCCATATCCTGCGGCAAGGATCATCGCCTTCATGGCAGGGCCGTTTGTGCGAGTCGCGCCTGAACGGCCTGGGCAACATGGTGTTCCAGCCACTGGCCATGCTCATTGAGCTGGGGGTGCTGGCGGCAGACACTGACAACATAGTCCAGCGTGCGGGGAATTTCCTTCAGATAACCAGGCTTGCCATCACGCAACCACAGTCTGGTGAAGATGCCCAGGCACTTCAGGTGACGCTGTAAACCGGTCAGGTCAAACCATGTTTGCAGCTGCACTGAGTCATGGCCAGCGAGCACCGGATGCTGGGCGACAAACTCATTTAACCAGCGCTCAACCTGCGCTGTCGGCCAGCGCAGGTAGCAATCTCTTAATAAAGACACAACGTCGTACAGTAAGGGGCCGTGCAGGGCGCCCTGGAAATCAATAACACCAATGTTGCCGGCAGGCGTCAGCATGAGGTTGCGAGAGTGGTAGTCCCGGTGCACGGTGCCTTGGGGTTGTGCTTTCATGGCCGTTATCAGTGGTAAAAAAAGCTCGGCCAGTTCCGTCGGTGGGGTAGTGCCAAGCCACTCTTGTAAAAACCACTGGGGGTAAAGCGACAATTCAAGCTTTATCAGTTTTTCATCGTACCGGGGCAAATCTTCGGGTGCCTGTTGCTGGATCGACAACAAAGTGGTCAGCAGGCGGGGACAGTATTCATCAATTGTCGTTTTATTCAGTACGGCTTGCATGGGTGTGTCACCAAAGTCTTCCTGCAGCATAAAGCCTTGCTCATAATCTACTGCAAGCACCTGTGGAACATTGACCCCTCCGGCACGCCACTTTCGGGCTATATCGACGAAGGCGTGAGTATCTTCCGTTGCTGTTGGTGCATCAACCGCCACAATTGTCTGCTCAGGCATTTTAACCCGGTAGTAGTTGCGAAAGCCGGCATCGCAGCCGATGGCCTGTAAACGCACGGCAGTCTGGGAGTCAGCGTTACCCTCTGATAGCTTGGATGCAACCCATTGTGACAGTTGTTCGCGGCGCCGGGTAGCTGTTGACTGAGTAGCGGTCATAACCGGTAGATCTCTGGTTTCAGAAAAAAGCGTTTTGGTCAATGCGTGCTTCCTGATTATGTACTGCTGGAACGACGTGGAAGACTAACACAATGCGCTATTCTGGCCTATCAACGACTGCGGATTAATTCTGCCTTGCGTACTTGTGTGGACGATGACTCTGAATTGATACCATGGCCTTCAGTGGATTTATGACTGCATTTCCGTGACAAATGCATATAGAATGTGCCGTGCCAGAATATACCCTCTAGTCGCCGAGCCTATGGACGCAAAACTGCACTGTTTCCCATTTACTCCCAAAGTTCTGACACTGGCCATCGCCATGGTCGTTATGGTTGGTCAACCAGCGGCGAAGGTAATAGCTGCAGAAACCGGCGCTGCCGTGTGCCCCCAGCCAGAGGGTGATGCGGATCGGTGTACATGGGTGCCCGAAGCAGACGACATTGGACCATTTTCTGATTGGCAACCCATACAGGAAATGTCGCCAGAGCTTCAGGCCGACGAACCTTTTCACAGTTGTGGTGCTTATATTGAGCCAGATCGCCCGGGCAAAGACTACGAAGGAGACTCTGACCTGGCGCCACTCAAGGCCTGGGCCAATGAATCCAGCTACGATCAGGATGAGATTGCCCAGTTTACCGGCAACGTTACCATTCGTCAGGGTAGTCGGCAGCTGGAGAGCGAGCGTGCCGCTCTTGATCGCCAGCGCGAGCATGGTCAGTTCCAGGGTGGAGTAGTTTTTCGGGATAAAGGTGTGCTGCTTACTGGCGATAAAGCTGAGGTTTTTTTTGACAGTGGACGTACGACACTAGACAACAGTTCCTACGTCATGCACGAGCAGAAGGCACGAGGTACTGCCGGGTTCATCGCCCGTGAACGGGATCAAACTCTGGAGTTGACCGATGCCACCTACACCACCTGCCCACCGGGGGATGATGGCTGGCAGCTATCAGGCGATGATGTCAAGCTGGAACGGGAGAGTGGCATAGGCACAGCCAAGGGGGCTGTGGTAAGGGTGCAAGGCTTGCCGATTCTCTACACACCTTATATCTCATTTGCCATTGATGACCGACGAAAATCAGGTTTTCTCACCCCAACCCTGTCTCAGGGCAGTGATACCGGGCTGGATTTTTCTGTGCCTTATTATCTTAACCTGGCACCGAATTACGATGCCACGCTGACGCCCCGCTACATGACCAAGCGAGGGTTTATGCTGGAAAGTGAATTTCGTTACTTGTTTGGCGATAGCCGGGGCGAGTGGGGCTTTGCCGGCCTGCTGAAAGATCAGCAGGAAAGAAACAACCCTTATCACGAGCGGAATCGCTGGCTGGTAAATATACGTCATTTGACTAATATAGCCAGCAACTGGACTGTTGAAGTTGATTATGCCAAAGCCAGTGACAAAAAATACCTGGAAGACTTTAGCTCTAAACTAAGCCTGTCTTCCAGCACGTTGCTTAATCAGCGAGCCAGTACCCGTTATCTGGGCGGTGACATAAATCACAGCTGGCAGTTCAGCATTGATGCCCATCAGTACCAGAATTTGAGCCTGACGTCAGATGACCCATACAACAAACTGCCGCAAATCCGCTTGGCTGGTAATTGGCTGGCCGGCAGCGTTCTGCCGCTGGGTAATCTCACCGTGAACTATGAAGCGGATTTCACTCGCTTCACCCGCGATACGGACTGGGATTTTCAATTCGAGCAATTGATTGATCCACAACAAAATATCAGATGACCCATACAACAAACTGCCGCAAATCCGCTTGGCTGGTAATTGGCTGGC
>JAKROC010000106.1 GCA_024509075.1 Endozoicomonas sp. | reverse complement strand
CTCCTGCATCCATGCAGTCGTCACCCCGGTCACATAGTATTTCTATGCTCCCGGGACTTCGCTCACTTGCCGCCTCGTATCAACATGAAATCCATTGGGTATAGCCAGCAGGCAGACGGCAGAGGGTTTACAGATCCGCTTTATCAACACCAACGTAAGGCACGCGAACCACCTTGTTGTCGATTGTCCAGTTAGTGCCTTCGCCCGCCGCTTTGCCTTTGGCCAGATTATTGGCCAGCTCAAACGCGGCCTTGGCCTGGTTATTGGCATCATTGAGCACAGTGCCCTGCATTTCACCGCCTTTGATCAGCGCCAGCGCTTCGGTCAGTGCATCCACACCAAATACCGGCACGGTGGATTTATCCGCCGCTTTCAGGGATTCAATCGCACCCATGGCCATGGCGTCGTTATTGGCGATCACCACTTCGATCTTGTCGGCGTTGGGGCCGGAGATCCAGGCATCCACTTTATCCTTGGCCATAGCGGTATCCCACATGGCGGTGTCCATGTGCAGCTCCTGGGTCTTATAGCCTTTGTCGTTTAATGTGGAGATCACGTAGGACGTGCGCGCTTCCGCGTCCGGATGGCCGGGTTCGCCCTTGAGCAGCACAAACTGAATCACCCCGTCCTTATTCAAATCCCAGTCTGGATTTTTCACCCAGTGCTCGGCAATCAACTCACCCTGGATAATGCCGGACTCCTTGGAGTCGGTACCCACATAGTAAGCGTGCTCATAGCTGGCCAGGGCTTCGGGGGTTGGTTCTTTGTTGTAGAAAACAATGGGCACATCGTCCATTTTGGCTTTCTGGATGATCACAGGGGCTGCCGCCGGGTCCACCAGGTTGATGGCCAGAGCATCGACACCTTTGGCCAGCATGACATCCACCTGATCGTTCTGCTTGGACTGGTCATTTTGCGAGTCGTTCATTAACAGACGAACGTTGTCGGCCTTGTCCGCTTCTGCCTCAATTGCCCGGCGCACGGAAGCCATAAAGTTATCGTCGTATTTGTAAACGGTAACTCCCAACGTGGTGCCAGCCTGAGCAGCAACAGCAAAGCTCATGGTCGCCATGGCGATAGCCAGGGTGCTGAGTTTTTTCATTATTATTACCTGCATTTTTCTGTTTATTGGTGGCATTTGTGCTTTGATGATGCACCGATTCTTCAGCCCGACAGAATGTAACAAACTCTTTAATACGTCGAAAGCCGTTTATATTGCCAAGGGTCAATGCTTTGGTTAATTGCGCGTTATCGACCTTGCCAGAGCAGCAGGTCGGCCATGAGCTACCTTCAAACCAGCAAAGACAAAACCAAGACAAAAACCAAGACAAAGGGAAGGACAAGCTGCCGGTGAAAATCCAGTATTGAACCAACAAATAATGTTACTGTCTGAGAACAAGTGATAAATAATTATTATGAAGAAGTCATGAATTCAACTAGCGCCCATTCCGATTGCAACGGCCCGATTGCCGACAGCCCTTTTTTTCAAACCACCTGGTTGCCTCCCTCGGTACATTTTACCGGTGACCACCGTCAGACCAGTCAGGTGCCGGCCCTGCCAATGCTGCAAAACCACGAAGACCGGCACCCTGAGAGCCTGGGGCGTTTTTTTACCAGTCTTGTCAACATTGATGAAGATGCCCGCAAGATGACTGCTATGTCACCAGAGGCGTTGCGCACCTTTTTGACCCACGGCGACAGCCACGTAGACAGGCAGGTGCTTAACAACCTCTTTGATACGATGCAAGGCATTGAGAATCGTCTGTTTAATCTGCGGGTGCTGATTTTTCCTTTCGCCCTGTCATCGCTCGGGACCCACTCCGCTCAAGAGTTAGCCATCGCCCAAACCGAATCTACTGACACGGGTGATGAACTGCCCGCGACGCCCTCGCCCACCCCTCCGTTCTCTGCCCCAGTCAATGAAGACACCCTTTGCTCTATACATTACAATCCCTGTACCGTAAAGCTCGAACTCATGGGCTCCCCTGCCGGAGTCAATGCAGAGCCATACTTTCATGACTGCCCCTCAGATGGGTCACCCCTGCCCTGCACCGACCACGGCAATATCCCTGAGTTCCAGCTGAATATGGCTACCACAGCCGACGGAGAGAGTGAGCTGATCACAAAACCCATTAACAGACCTGCTCCAGCAAACCGCGTCAAGTTACCGGTGAGTAATAAAACCAGTGACCTGAACCGGGAATTGCATATTCCCGAAAGCCTGTCCCGGATACTTGATAACATTATTTCCCAGGTCACTAGTCAGCGCGCACGGATCGGTCGCCAGGAAGACATAATCTCCTGCTACAACCAGCTCGCCAACAGTGCATTTGGCATGAAAATCAGAGAATTTTTACAGGCTGCCCTGCTAGCAGACACCGAGGCAGAGGCCTGCGACGCCCTTTGCCTGCTGCAACGACGTATCGCACCCGGTGAAAAACCAGTAACCACCACCGAGCTGAGAGATTTACAGCGCTACCTGTCATCACAGGTGTTTAATGGCAAAAAGGTCAGCTTCACTTTGCAGGACATGACGCATTTACTCAGCCTGAGCACCAGGCCCGAATTCTTCGACGAACTTCCACCATCACTGACTCAGCTGGTCAGCTATCTGATCGAAACAACACTGACCCTGCGTTCCGCAGAGATGGTCGCGCTGAAAAAACGGATATTCCTTAACCAGATACTGCAGTCTGACTCAGGCAGAATGGCACTTGAATTGCTCAGCGCCATTGCCACACCAGACTACGAAGCGATTCAATGGATTCTGACTGAGATAGGTGACACCAACCCCGTTGATAAATCCGACATTAATAGAACAGCAGTTAATCAGCTAAAGGAATACCTTGATGAGCACTTCCTTGCCTCCTGGCTGTTTGCTTTTGACCTGTCTGAAGTAAACACCAACAGCAGGAAAGCTGTTGCACAAGCATGCGGCAGCAAAACGCGGCGCAAAAGAGTGAGAGTAATACAAGATGACTACTATTATGATCCGCCTTATGTGAAGCACAGAAGATAGCCTTGAAATGGCATCTTTCTCACGCACTGTCGATTGAGCGTTTAAACAAACGCAACCGGTTAGCATTGGTCACCACCGTAACCGACGACAGTGCCATAGCCCCGCCGGCAATCACCGGATTAAGCAACATACCAGTCCATGGAAACAGAACGCCTGCTGCTACAGGAATCCCTAATGTGTTGTAAATAAATGCGCCGAGCAGATTCTGTCTGATGTTGTCCAGGGTTGCTTTTGACAGTTCAATAGCGTCCAACACGCCGTGCAAAGACGCCCCCATCAATGCAACATCTGCTGATTCAATGGCTACGTCGGTGCCTGTGCCAATAGCAAATCCCACGTCAGCCTGAGCCAATGCGGGTGCATCATTAATACCGTCACCGGCCATACCCACTGTCTGGCCCTGTTGTTGCAGCTGTTTTACATGCTGAGCTTTATCGGTCGGCAGGACATCACCGTAAAACTCATCAATACCAACCTGTCGGGCGACAGCGGTTGCTGTCAGCTGATTATCACCGGTCAGCATCACCACCCGAACGCCCAGCTGGTGCAGCCGCTTGATGGCTGACTGGGAATCACTGCGAATCGGGTCTGAAACCGCAATCAGGCCGGCAAGCTGTCCATCAACGGCGACAAACATGGGCGTCTGCCCCTGCTGTGCCAGTTGTTCCGCTACAGTGGTGAGTGCAGCGGTATCGACCCCGTTGCCGGCCATCAGCTTGTCGTTACCCAACAGCACCAGACGCTGTTCAACTCGACCCGAAACGCCATGCCCGGCCACGGCCTGAAAATCACTGACGGGCATCAGCTCACACTGTTGCGCTTTGCCGTGTTCTACAATAGCCTCGGCCAGAGGGTGTTCAGACGCCTGCTCCAGACTGGCGGTCAACGTCAACAGCGCCATCTCGGTGTGTGGCTCCTCAACCACCAGACGAGTAACCGCCGGTTTCCCTTCAGTGATGGTGCCGGTCTTATCCAAAACCAGTGTCGTTAGTTTGCTGGCTTTTTGCAGTGCATCGCCCTGGCGGATCAAAATACCCAACTCCGCCGCCTTGCCAACCCCCACCATCACCGACATAGGCGTCGCTAACCCAAGAGCGCAAGGGCAGGCAATAATCAAAACCGTGGTGGTCACTACCAGCATATGGGCAATTTTCGGTTCCGGACCCACCAAATACCAAACGACAGCGGCAATCAAGGCGATAAGGATCACGCCCGGCACAAACACCGCAGAGATGCGATCAGCCAGGCGAGCAATGGGCATTTTCGTGCTCTGTGCTTTTTTCACCAGGGCGATAATCTGCGCCAGAGCTGTTTCACTGCCGACCTTTTCTGCACTGAACAGCAACGTACCCTGTTTATTCAGGGTACCGGCAGTAACCCCATCGCCAACAGTTTTACCGACCGCCATTGGCTCACCAGTCAGCATGGACTCATCGACAAAACTGTTGCCTTCCAGCACCCGGCCATCCACGGGGATCTTCTCACCGGGGCGTACTCGTATGGTGTCCCCTTTGACCACCTGCTCAACGGGAATGTCTTGCTCCTGCCCGTCACGAACGACACGAGCCGTTTTTGCCTGCAAGCCCAGCAACCGTTTTACTGCTTCGCTGGTTTTGCCTCTGGCGCGCAATTCCAGGGCATGACCCAGATTGATCAGGCCGATAATCATGGCTGATGCTTCAAAATAGACATGCCGGGCACTGGCAGGCAATCCGTCGGGAAACAGCACCACCACCATGGAGAACAGCCAGGCCGAGCCAGTGCCAAGAGCCACCAGGGTATCCATATTAGCACTGCCGTGTTTCAGGGCGTTCCAGGCGCCGGAGAAGTAGTGACCGCCGGAAAACAGCAACACCAGTCCGGTCAATATTCCCACCATGCCCCAGGCCAGTTGTTCCTGAGTGTTGTTCACCTCCATCTCACCGGTTACCATGCCCCAGATCATCAGCGGCAGGCCGAGACCGAGGGCGATGGCCGTATGAGTCAACAGGTAACGATAACGACGGCGGTCTTCTACTGCCTGTTGTTCCAGTTGCTGGTCAGCACCAGCAAGTGTTGACGTCAGCCCATCAGCAACCATACCAGCACCGTAGCCGGCGGCCTCCACAGCAATAATCAACTCTTGGGTGGCAGCAGTGCCCGCTACCAGAGCGGTGCGATCGGCAAGATTTACGTTCGCGGCAGTGACACCGGCAACGGATGACAGGGCTTTTTCCACCTTGGCCACGCAGCTGGCGCAGTGCAGGCCAGTAAGGGTCAGCTCTGTCTCTCTGGTAGTCATGGTTTACTCTCCAGTGTTATCCTGCTGGAGAAAATAATAACGCATTCACGATGGAAAGGTTCAAGAGGATTTGTGCCAACAGCTGATCAGCATCCGGCAACCTGGAGCAAGGATGGACTATTTTGGACAAAAATCATTAAAACAGCTGGCTCACCCATCCAGAACATTATCATAAAATGCGATTGTCGTTTATCAAATTACCATATCTCCGGCCATTTATCGCAACCGCCCTCAGCAAAAGGCACAAAACCCACCAAAAAATACACAATTTTACCTTCCCGCGAGATTTGATAAAAGCCAGCTGGGAGATCGGGTAACAAGGGTCATACGGTAAGTAGCCGCTGTTACCCATGATCACTACAGTCTCATTTGGCGAATTGTGCAGCAAAACGTCGGCTGCAAGGCAGCCGACAGGCAGGATCAGAGGCTTTTGGTCACTACTTCATAAACGTCGGCAGACAACCCCGGTGTGGCTTTGATCCGCTCCAGCGCCTTACGCATGCGCTCACGACAGCCTGGCTCAAACTTGCGCCAGCGGGTTAAAGGCGTCATCAGTCGTGAGGCGATTTGCGGGTTTTTCTTGTCCAGATCCAGCAACTGATCGGTCAGAAACTCATAGCCCTGACCGTCTATGCAGTGGAACTGTTTCATGTTGCTGGCAAAACCACCCAGCAAAGAACGCAGTTTGTTGGGGCTGCTGGCATCAAACACCTCGTGCTGCATCAGCGAGTGGATATTCTCCAGGGTACCCAGTACCGGGCTGGCCGCCTGTACTGACAACCACTGATCCATCACATTGGTATCGTGACGGTAGCGGCTGAGAAAGTCGGCCAGTACCCGCTTGGTCACGGTACGTTCCTGATAACCGGCATTGACGATAGACGACAATGCAGAAAAACGGTCGGTCATATTGCTGGCAGCATCGTACTGCTGTTCTGCCAGTGCCAGCTGGGCTTTGTCGTCCAACCCGGTGAGATAGGAGAGGCAGATGTTCTTCAGCGTTCTCTCGGCAATATCATTTGCTTGCGGGCGATAAGGCTTATCAACACTCAGGGATTGCCATAACGTCGCCAGTGCCGGGCCATGAGCCAGCGCAATTTCCTGCTTCACTTGCTGGCGAGCCTGATGAATAAACAGCGGGTACACTTCAATAGCCTGTTCGGCCAGGGCTGCATCAGAGGGTAACACCAGCATTTCGGCTTTGACCGCCATGTCTATGGAGGTATCGTTGATAATGGTGCCGAAAGCCCGAATCAGGCGTTCATCAGGAGCACACGTCTTCCCTTGCTCCATAGCGGCTACCATTTCGTCAATCACGCCGCTGGCCAGACGCTGACAGGCATCCCAGCGGTTAAAGTGATCACTGTCGTGTTCCATCAAAAACAGCAGGTCGTCCCGGCTATAGTTGTATTTCACCCGGACAGGCGCTGAAAAGCCACGCAATAAAGACGGCAGTGGACATTCTTCTAAAGCGTCGAAAACAAAGGTTTCCCGGGCTTGGGTAACATCAAGCACCAGTTCAGTTTCACCGGCAGCATTGAGTACCAGATCGTTGCCCTCTTTATCAAGCAGGCCGACTCGCAGCGGAATATGAAATGGCAGCTTCTCTTTCTGGCCCGGTGTGGCCGGGCAGGACTGCTCAACGGTCAGTCGGTACTGCTTGTGCTGTTCATCGTATTCATCGCGAACCGTCAGTACCGGTGTACCGGCCTGGCTGTACCAGCGGCGGAACTGCTGCAAGTCGCGCCCGGAGGCATCTTCCATGGCCTTGACAAAATCTTCACAGGTAACTGCCTGACCGTCGTGGCGCTCAAAGTACAAATCAGATCCTTTGCGAAAATCCTCAGCGCCGAGCAGACCATGAATCATCCGCACCACTTCAGCCCCTTTTTCATAGACCGTAACGGTGTAGAAATTAGCGATTTCAATAAACGATTCTGGTCGTACAGAATGAGCCATGGGGCCAGCATCTTCGGCAAACTGGGCAGTACGCAGAATATTGGCATCTTCAATGCGCTTGACGCCCCGGGAGTTCATATCAGCGGAAAACTCTGAGTCACGGAACACCGTGAAGCCCTCTTTCAGGCTGAGCTGGAACCAGTCCCGGCACGTGACTCGGTTGCCGGACCAGTTATGGAAGTATTCGTGGGCGACAATGGCCTCCACACGCTGGAAACGGGCGTCGGTGGCGGTTTCCGGGCTGGCCAGCACACAGGCCGAGTTGAAAATATTCAGCCCTTTGTTTTCCATGGCGCCCATATTGAAGTGATCCACGGCAACAATCATAAAGATGTCCAGATCGTATTCACGACCATAGACTTCTTCGTCCCAACGCATGGACTTTTTCAGGGAGATCATGGCGTGGTCGCACTGGTCAATATTGTGCGCTTCAGTAAAGATGCGCAGTGTCACTTTGCGACCACTCATGGTGGTGAAGTGATCCTCCACACACTGCAAATCACCGGCCACCAGGGCAAAGAGGTAACTGGGCTTTTTGAATGGGTCTTCCCAGGTAACAAAATGACGACCGTCGTCCAGCTCGCCACGCTCCACATCGTTACCGTTGGAGAGCAGCACCGGGTAGGCAGACTTGTCAGCCGTGATGCGCGTGGTAAAACGAGACATCACATCGGGCCGGTCCAGGTACCAGGTGATCTTGCGAAAACCTTCCGCCTCACACTGGGTACAGAACATGCCGTTGGATTTATACAGCCCTTCCAGCGAGGTGTTGTCTTGGGGGCGGATGCGACTAACAGTTTTCAGCACAAAACTATCGCCCGGCACCGCCAGTTTCAGCTCACCATTGCCCAGCTGATAATCGGCAAAAGGCTGATCATTCAGCGCCACTGAGATCAGCTCCAGGTCGTCCCCCACCAGCACCAGATCGGGCAAAGTACCCGACGGGTGATCGGGGTTGTGCCGCATATTAAGCACTGACGTTACCAGTGCGTGGTCTTCATAGAGATCCACATTCAGGCTGGTGTGGTCGATCCAGTAGTCCGGTGCCCGATAGTCTTTCAGGTAGATGACTTTGGGTTGTGAATCTTTCATATTTGTTTATCCCGATTGTGTGGGTAACAGGTGTTGGCTCTTTTGACTCTCTTGCGACCAGCATTACAAAGTCAGTCAGCCGTCACGCGCACCTGGTAAGCAGTGTGTTTACGAATATTGATCACGCCGGTATCCAGCAACAGGTATTGACCTTTGATGCCCAGAAGCGTGCCCTCGATCAGCGCTTGTTTGTCAAATGACTGGGAAGTGACTTTGATCGGGTATTCCAGTACCGGGTAGTCAATTGCCAGAACGGTGCCGGTTTCATCCGGTTGAATGGCCTGAATACCAAACTGCCCTTGCAGTTCAGTAATACCACTGGCGTTCATGGCCAGCAGCTCCCGGGCACTGGCTGACAAGTCCAGAGGTTCCGCCGGGCCTTTGAGCATGGCGCGCCAATTGGTTCGGTCATTGACTGACGCTTTGAACAACACTTCCAGCAAACCGGACTGCTGTCGGGTGGCAACGCGAAGAAACGCCATGGCCTGACTCGCCCCCTGATCAATCCACCGGGTTGGCACTTGCGTGGCGCGGGTAATGCCCACTTTCAGGCCCGACGAATTGGCCAGATAGACGACATGCTCCGTCATGCAGAACTGCTCCCCCCAGGCCGGATCGCGGCAAGTGCCCTGATGGTAATGGCACTTCTCCGGGCTGACGATGCAGCTGTCGCACTGCGGCAGCTCGCGAAAGCAGGGGTAACAGAAGCCCTGATTGAAACTTTTTTTGGTTTTGCGCCCGCAATGGCAACAATGGATTTCACCCAGGTACTCCATGGACAACCGACGGCCGAGCAAATCATTCAGGGGCAGCAACTGCTCACCGACGGGCAGCTGGTAACTGACCGGCTGGCCGTTCAGCAGTTGTGAATGCATTTTGCCCAGTGATCCGGTTATGGCACTTGCGGATAAGGTGTGTTCAGTCACAGCAGCACTCTTGAGTTAACGTTAATAGCAGGCATACGACGATAACATTATATTTAATCCTTAAAGCGCACGATGGTGCGCTCGGCGATATCTTCTGCTGTTGACCGGGACCGGCATTTGGCCGGCATAAACCCGACCCGCTCGGACTCCGGCAGGTGTTCATGCTCATAGACGATCACGGCCTGCAAACTCGCTTCGCGCTCCTGTTCAGTCAGCGGGCGACCGTCAGGCCATTTGCCCAGCTCCAGCGCTGTACGCAACACCTGATGTATCGCTGGCGTCATGTGCTGCAAAAAGGCATCAAGCTGCATGTTAGTGCTTCTCTTTAAACAGAATGCCAGCCACGGCACCGAGCAAGGCACCGGCCAGCAAACCACCCGCGTGGGCGGCATTGGCCATATTGCCAAAACCAATGCTGCCCAGCACACCGGTAAAGCCGATCACCAGCCAGGCCAGCATTACGCCGTAGTACATGGCCGGCAGGCCAAATTGCCAGTGGCTATCAACTTTCTCCCGCGCCATGCAATAGCCCATCAGACCATAAACGACACCGGAAAAGCCACCAAAAACTGCCACATCACCACCCCAGAAGTACTGCGCCAGATTGGATACGACAGCAGTAAACAAAATAATGGCCAGCAAGTGCCAACTGCCCTGAAATTGTTCCAGACGACTACCGAAAATATAAAGGCCGAGCATATTAAAGGCCAGATGAGTCAGGCCAAAATGCAGCAGTATCGGGCTTAACACACGCCAGTACTGACCATGTTCCAGCCCCAGAGTGAAGCTGCCAAAGTAGACATAGCCGTTGGCCACGTCAAAAGGCACAAACGAAAACCAGGCCGTGGTCTGCCAGTCATCGCCACCCTGGGTGATCAGGGCCACCAGCAGACAGGCCACAATAAACAATGCAGTAACCGGCATCTGCCGCCAGGGAATTTGACGCAGTATCCTACCAGCATTCAGACCTCGACGCGCTGGTGCCATCGACAATTCCAGTGCGCCTGAGCGCCACTGCTGGTAAAGATTGACGACAATATCCGACTCTTCTGTGCTGGCAGTCCACAGCACCTGTTTGCCCGACTCTTCGGTGATCTTGTGGGGAATGCCCCGCTTATGCAAAAACCAGGAAAAGTCGCTCAGATCAACATCCCCGGGAAGTTCCAGTGCCCTGTGCATAGCGTTTGATACAGTCCTTTATCGAGTAATTAACAGCGCTCTTCCTGGTAATTCCAACGCAGTTTGGAGCGACAGGATTCGTAAAAATTATGATTCAGCGGGTGTAACAGTTTCAGGCGACGGGATTTTTTGTGGATGGTGATTTCATCGCCCGGAGCGGAAGTGATATGAACCTGCCCGTCACAGCTTACCTGAGGACAGATGGTATTTTCCGGACGGATTACCAGCTTCAACTCACTGTCACCATCAACCACCAGCGGGCGGTTAGTGAGCATGTGCGGGTACATGGGCACCAGCACAATGGCATCAAGCCTCGGGTGCATGATGGGGCCACCACCGGAAAGCGCATAGGCTGTGGAGCCGGTGGGGGTAGCAATGATCAGGCCATCGGCCCGCTGCTGGTAGACAAACTGCAAACAATGCAGTAACCGGCATCTGCCGCCAGGGAATTTGACGCAGTATCCTACCA
>JAKROC010000105.1 GCA_024509075.1 Endozoicomonas sp. | reverse complement strand
CTGGCCGTAAGAATCACCAGGGCTACTAAGTAGGAACCCATGTGCCACAGCAGGACATCGATCATAGACCAACGACCAATGACTTCTATAAAGCGGTAGAGTTTCAGCTTCTCCAGAGCGCCTGCTGTGCTCTCATGGGCGAGATTGCGCTGGGACCAGAGCAGGTAGCTAAGGATCAGCATTTTGGTGATGGGCAAAATGATACTGGCCGTAAGAATCACCAGGGCTACTAAGTAGGAACCCATGTGCCACAGCAGGATGACGCCATCCATAATTGTTGAGCCGATGGTACTGCCAAAGCTGGTGGTAAACATCATGAAATACAGGTTGGCCGGGAAATAAAAAATGATCGCCGCGATCAATACGGCCGTGGCCATGTTGCTGCTGCGCACCGGGTCGAATGGGTGCAATGTGGCATGACAGCGCTGGCATCGACTGGGGGTATGGTCACTGGTGGGGTTGATCTGACTGCAAAGATGGCAAACCAGGTGATTGCCGTCCAGATGGGTGTCGCCAGGCTGAACATCACCAGTACTGACCGGAATAAACAAGTGTTGGCATAGCCAGTGCCGGTCAGTGGCACGGGAGCATTTCAGCAGCAGCAGGACAAAGACCAGATAGGCCAGGAAAGCGCTGTTCACGGTGACATCAGTCAGGGAACTCAACTTGATAATACTGACCAGTACTCCAACAAAAAAGATATCCGCCAACAACCACGGCTCTGAGCGGGCAACAAAACGAAACAGTGTTTTCACCAGTGGGTGCTTGCCTGGATAGGTACTGCTTGTTTTGGCCAAGACAAACAGTGCCATTAGCCCAAGCAGGTACAACGCCGGTAAAAAGATAATGGTCAACAGCAACAGTGTTGCAAGACTGTTGTCGTTAAAATAATGAAAGACACTTAACGCATCAAACAAGGCAATTTGTTGTGATATACCCTGAACGCTAATAGCCATAAACGGAAAAAAACAGCTAATGGCCATCACAACCAGGGCAGCAGTCCCGAGGGCAAACACTTTGTCTGGGCTGTCTTTTACTGCGCGGATCAGGGTGTGGTTGCAGCGCGGACAAGAAGCCTCCTGACCCTCAGGCAAGTCAGGCACTTGAGAGACCATGCCACACTCATGGCAGGCTGCCAGTAGGGAGTCGTGTGTTGTCATGCCAGAAATTAGATGGTTGCACAGAGGGGTGGTGGATTATAACACTACACAAAAACCAATTGGCAAATGATATTCCCAGTTATACCCGTTGCCTTTCAAGCTGCTACTTTGTTGGCTGCACTTGTGCCCTTAGGGTATTCGCTCGGCAACTGCTCCATGCGTTGCCCTACCTCCTGCATCCATGCAGTCGTCACCCCGGTCACATAGTACCTCTATGCTCCCGGCACCCGAGGGCATAAAGGCTTCGTTCATTTGCCGCCTCGAATCAACTTGAAATCCTTTGGGTATATTACGTCGCTACCACGGCCTTTCCGGGTGGTTGATAATTCCAGCATCGGCGGTGGTCAGCCTGTACTATTGGTTATAGAATTTCCCTCCACTAAACCCAGACTTTTCCGGAGGTCAGTATGAACACACCCACGCAACACCCTTACGATCAGCTGACTCCGGATCGGGTGCTGGACGCCGTGGAGAGCGTGGGTTTCATCAGCGATGCCCGGATCATGACCCTGAACAGTTACGAAAACCGGGTCTACCAGGTGGGCATCGATGATGGTGAGCCGGTGATTGCCAAATTTTACCGACCCGGGCGTTGGTCCAGAAAACAGATTATTGAAGAGCACCAGTTTACTCTTGATCTGAAAAATCTGGATTTACCGATTGTGGCACCCCTCGCCGATTCGGAAGGGCAGACATTGCACGAATTTTCTGACTTTCTGTTTGCCCTGTTTCCCCGTCAGGGAGGGCATGCCCCCGAGCTGGACAATCCGGACAATTTGCAGATCCTCGGCCGTACCCTTGGGCGCATCCACAAACTCGGGGCAGCCACTGCTTTTGCCCATCGTCCAGCCATTAACTTGCAGCGTTACGGCATTGACAGTGTCAAGTATCTGCTGAGCAATGGCTTTATTCCTGCATCGCTTATGGAGGCCTACCAGACCCTGACCAGGGACTTGCTCCACCGTCTTGACTGCATCA
Organism: Endozoicomonas sp.; assembly: GCA_024509075.1. Taxonomy (GTDB): domain Bacteria; phylum Pseudomonadota; class Gammaproteobacteria; order Pseudomonadales; family Endozoicomonadaceae; genus Endozoicomonas. The sequence continues at coordinate 8,898 of JAKROC010000105.1, read as the reverse complement.
GCCAGCAACAGGGCTATCAGGCTATCCGGGTTCACGGCGATTGCCACGCAGGGAATATTCTCTGGCGCAACCAGGCACCGCATTTTGTCGATTTTGACGACACCTGTATGGCACCGGCGGTGCAGGATTTGTGGATGTTGTTGTCCGGCAGTCGCGCCGAGCAGACGGTGCAGATGGCGGAAATTCTCGAGGGCTATAGCGAGTTTATGGACTTCAGCCCATCGGAATTGAACCTGATTGAATACCTGCGCACTCTGCGTCTGCTCAACTACAGCGGGTGGCTGGCCAAGCGCTGGGATGACCCTGCATTTCCCAAGGCCTTTACCTGGTTTAACACTGAGCGCTACTGGGCTGAGCATATTCTCGAATTGCGTGAGCAGCTGGCGGCTCTTGATGAGCCAGTGCTGTCTGTGTTTGGCCAGATTTGAGTCGGATCGGGGGCCACTAACGACGGTTGTTAACCCATTCATGGTGCAAAAGAGGATTAATGTACGACAAGTACCGTATGTTTTCACTCCTGCACAAGGCTTTTACCGTGTCCAACCCACTGGTCATTGCCTGCTCGATTGGGATGGGCAATACAGTACCGCGCTTGAACGACAGTCGTTTTGGGAAATGCCTGAGTGCTTCCTGGTCATTCAGTTCTAATAATACCTGGTAGAGATCGCCTGTTTCGAGCTGTCTGTGAGGTTCCGTTAATTTCCTCGACAGATAAAATGCGGTCAGTCGGGCATCCGGTTTTGCACTCTCACCGATCTCTTCCAGTTCAACAACAGAAAGCCCCATAGCCAGACCGATCAGAACCCAGTTGTGGCTCAGTGGCAGGTCACTGAGGAAGCTCATGGTTAAGGGCTTTGAGTCGGGTACTTGCGTCAGGACTTCAGTGACGGCCAACGGCGTGGTAATTGGTGGAGGTCGGCAGGCAGTAGTTTGGTGAAACAGTGGTACCTTAAGGCGCTGTATTTCACGATGTAGCCGACCAACATCATACGGTTCAGCGGCTTTCAGCAAGGCGTATAGAATATGCCCGGCACTGAGATGGTCACGGAGTTTCCTGCTCTGCCCAATAATGCCCATCAGCGTTTGAGTATCCGCTCCTGCCTGGGGTATTTGCGCCATTTTAAAGGTGGGAATGCCAAGGGTATGGGCAAAAGTGGGTACATCCAGGGGGACATTCTGGTTAGCCAGCCCCAGAATTAATTGCAGTGTCTGAGAAGTCGTTTGACGGTCCTGTTCTTTTTGTCGGGCAATAGTATCCATATTGGGCTGACGGCTTGTGAACGCCTTAATCAGTCGATGTGCTATGTTGATTTGCCCAATTTCCGGTTTGCACAGAACGGAGACGGCCTCGCGCACGGTCAGGCTTCTTCCTTTGTTAGCCACAATGTTTTCCAGGAACCGATAAATAACCAATGCGCCTTCGTCATTCCTGTGCTCAGGGAGTCTCGGGTCGTTCAGCAGTTCCAGGTAGCCGGTGGTTTGAACCAGCGTCTCAAGAGGGATTGAGCTGAGATCGACCAGTTGCCCGGTAAAAATCTGGCACAGATCAAAATGGCTCAGAACCTGATCAATGCCATAGTCGTTGCGGCCTGGTTCTTCGCACTGGAGGGTATTGTTGTAGGGTTGGTAATCAAACCGAATATGGAACTGGCGACAGTATGTTTCGGCCAGATCAAGTCGTCCGATTCGGGCCAGGGCGACCAGCAGTTGCTGGTGAGTAAACAAATTATTTGGGTGGATTTGGCGCAGCCCGCGCTGCAGCAGGTGCTCACGACCATAGTCTTTTGCTGTGTAGTACAAAAGCTCCGTTCGGAACCATTGTTGCAAACCCAATTGCGATGCCAGCAGATAAGGCTCCCTTTTGCTTAATTCGCGGACAATATTGTCGATTTGGCCAATGTGGGCAGCGGTCACCCGACTGTTTGCGTAGGCAGGAACTGATGTGGGGCAGACACGTCTTTGCAACAGTAAAGCCGGCTCCACTGGCATCCCGGTGGCAAATCTGACAGTCGCTTTTGGCAGGTAACCGAGGCGTTGCTGTGGGTGTTGCTCCGCAGGGATATGGTAGCGTGTGGGCAAAGCATCGTTCACGTGCCCTGAGTGATTGGTCGGAAAGTTCACAATTTCACACCTCCATTTGTAAATAGTTATTGTTGTTTCAAGTCAGCAGTATGACAAAGAGTGCCTGCCCAGAAGGTGTCAGCAAAAAGTGGTTGAAACACACCCTCAGCCTGAACGGCAGAATTGCCCGATTCCCTATATCGTTTGGACAACAAAAATGGTTGAACGTTGCAAAAGACAGGATGATTCAGGCGGAAGGGCTCTGGGTCTGCGGACTCACAGTCGTGAAGGAACTCACTTTGTCCGTGTGCGCAGACGCTGAAATCTGAAGCGTTACGCCGGGGAGTGAGCTCTTTTCTCTCCGTGGCGGGGATTACTCATCGTCAAACCGGCCATAGGCATCGGCCGCCAGGTTTTCAAAGCGAGTAAACTGGCCAATAAACGCCAACCGACAGGTACCGATGGGGCCGTTACGTTGCTTGCCGATGATAATCTCGGCCACCCCTTTGTATTCGGTGTCGGGGTTATAGACTTCGTCCCGATAGATGAACATGATCACGTCGGCGTCCTGCTCAATGGCGCCCGATTCCCGCAGGTCGGAGTTGACCGGGCGTTTGTTGGGGCGCTGCTCCAGGGACCGGTTGAGCTGGGACAGGGCGATAACCGGTACGTTGAACTCCTTGGCAATCGCCTTGAGGGATCGGGAGATTTCGGAAATCTCGTTGGTTCTGCCCTCGCCAAAGCCGGGAATCTGCATCAGTTGCAGGTAGTCGATCATAATCATGCCCAGCTGGCCGTGTTCGCGCACGACCCGGCGCACCCGCGACCGCATTTCCGAGGGGCTGATGCCGGCGGTATCGTCAATAAACAGCTTTTTGTCCTTAATGCGTTCCACCGCTGAGAGCAGTTTCGGCCAGTCCTCTTCCTCCAGTTGGCCGCTACGGACTTTGGACTGGTTGATCCGGCCAAGGGAAGACAGCATACGCATCATCAACTGCTCCGCCGGCATCTCCAGACTGAACACCATAACGCCCTTGTCGCTGTGCAGCAGGGCATTTTCCACCAGGTTCATGGCGAAGGTGGTGTTATGCACACAAAAATCGTCTGCCACAAAATTGTGGGTCTTATCGACAGTCAGGTCATAGACCTGTTTCTCACCCATAAACTCGATAGCAACAATTTCATCCCAGTAGACATCAGAAACGGCAAGATTGCGCAGGTACTGATCATCAAACAGTTCAGCAAAAAAGGCTGCCCGCTGGCGGCTGACTCGGCGGCGACTGTCGCCAACCAGATGAGGGTTGTATTTATTGGGACACTCTTGGCCGGCGCGGGCGAATATGTCTGGCCAGCTGGATTTGCCTTTCAGCCCCAGCACATAATCACAGACCGATTCGGGCAGCGCATCCCGATTACTGTGGGACTTCTTACCAACAAGCCCCGCCTTGAGGCTGGCAATTCGTTCCTCTTTGCCGAAGATGCCGATCTCCTCAACAAATATCCGCAGCGCAGACTGGCTCAGAATCTCCAGCTCCCAAGGCGTTTGCGCACCTTCGTAGTTGGTGACTTTGGCGCGAACCTTGGCATTGATACCAAAACGGATCAGCAGATGCTGTATACCACGAATCAATGCCTCACTGGACGATGCATAAGAGATTCGACTCTGGCCATTGCTCTCGGCAAAGGCACTGCCATCACAGGCAAACAGATGCCGGAGGAAGATCGCCAGAGAAGGCTTTTCAAGTTGGTAGATAATCTCTGGCAACATTTTTTGGTGGGCTAACTTGTGGAGTAAACCATGCTGTTCCAGCCATTGCGCCACACGGTTTTTGCCTGACCAGACGGCCTGTGTATAGCCGCCACCGAAAAGATCCTGCTCATCCAGTGCCAAAACCTGATATAAGGCGGGAATGAAGCTTGCTTCAGGTGTTGAAATACCGCTGCGCCATTGACTTATCGTTGCAGGAGTTGCGCCCAGTTCTCCGGCCAGCCACGCTCCTGTCAGCCCCTTTTCATCCATGTGCTGGCCAAGGCGCAGAGCAAAGTGTTGGCGTGCCAACCGAACTTCTTCGTTATCGCTGCTGACGCGGACAGTTGGTGTTCTGGTGCCATCGTTAATGCGAGCACACTTCACCGAGCCAAAAGCGTTAATAGCGCCTTCAAAATCTGTCAGTATGGCTTCGTTGTTATTAGTAAAACGCAAGGAGGACTGGGTTGTGCCGCCATCACCGATAAAGTAGGCCAGAGCTTTCAGCTCATGTTCAGCCAATCGTTCCTTGCCGAACACTGGCAAAATACGGGGTACTGCCACGCAGTCACCAACTTTCAGTTCACCCAGGGGCTTCCAGCCACCGTCAGAGAGAAACGGATGTGTGAGCGTGGTCTCAATGGTGCGACCGAGTGCTGTACGAACCTTGAAAACGGGTTTCAGTCCATCATCAACAAAAGCGATTGGCGTAGCGGGCGACAGGCGGAAGTTATCTCCCAGCGAAAGCAGAGTGCCGGTTTTGTTTTTAACAATCTCATCGATCAACACCAGACGGCCGGTCTCCGGATCCAGCACCCGGCTTCCGGCAACAATGCACTTACCCATGGACGGACGTGCGGCAACGATGACCATATCTGACGGCTGCAGGCCAGAGGTCATTTCATCAAGGTCTTTAAAGCCAGTGGTGGTGCCGGTAATGGCGTTGCCGGCATTGAACATCTCGTCAATTTTCTTGACTGTGTTTTCCAGTATCTCCCGCACGCCGACCGGGCCACCGATGTTTGGGCGCTCTTCGGCGATACTAAACACCAGTCGTTCAGCTTCATCGAGAATGGCTTGGCTGTCGCGGCCTTCCGGGTTGTAGGCGCTATCGGCTATTTTCTGACTGGTACTGATCAGTCGGCGCAGCATGGAGCGCTCAAAAATGATGCCGGCATAGGCACTGATGTTGGCCACACTCGGGACGCTGCCCGCCAGTTCAGCCAGGTAAAGCATTCCACCAGCGTCGTCCAGTTCACCACGACTTTCCAACAGGCCAGCCACGGTGAGCGGGTCGAATGGTTTGGTCTCATTGCTCAGGGAGCAGATAGCTGAATATATATAGCGATGGCCGGTATTATAAAAGTCATTTGCCGTAAGTTTATCGGCTACCCGATCCATAGCCTGGTTATCGAGCATAAGGCCACCGAGCACCGACTGCTCAGCCTCAATGGAGTGTGGTGGGGTTTTAATGGCAACCGTCGCTTCGTCGACAGGAAGCCCTGTCTCCCGGGAGCTTGCATCCAGCATAATGACTATCTGAACAATGGACTAAATGGTTGCCCAGAATAACCGATTCAGACACCCGGAAAAACTCCCATCGACGTGTCTTGTCAATCGGGAAAAAACAAGCTCATGGAAGGCGATGCTGAGTTGCAGGCCTGCTGCCGGTTTTCTTGTTGTTCGCTGCCTTTTGTCTGCGGCACTTCTGATACCTGAACCTTTTCGGTAGCTGCCTGCCGGGCATGCAAGACATTCCGTTCTGGCTGCAAATGATTTTTACTTGCCTGCTTGCTTGAATAGCTGAACAACCTGTCAGCCAAAAAATTCTTCCCACGTTCGAGGGCGTGCCCAATAGGGGTGTTGGATGGTTTGCGTTTGCTCTTGCGATCCAGCAGATCAAGCCTTGCGCCAGCATCCAGCAGTTTAATCGCCGCATCACCAGAAGCCGTACAGTGGTGCTGTGGATCATCGTCTGGGGCTGAAATACACAGTTGGTGTAAGGGGTTTTGCATATATTTGTTGACGGCATTGGGCTCGGCGCCATGCTTCAGCAGGAGTGAAACCGAGGCAAAGCAGCCCATTGATGCGGCTTTGTGCAAAGGGGTGTTGCCATGTTTGTCCCGAACATTGATATCCACAATTGTGTCGGGGAAGCCCAACAGTGTTGCGATCAGGTCGGCCCAGTCATTTTCTGCTGCGTGATGAAGGGCTGTTCGTTGCTGATTATCAGTCAGTCTTGGGTCAGCGCCATTGCGCAACAAAATCCGCAAGCTTTCATTTCTGGCCACCTCTTCTTCATCACGGCTACAAAATGGTGGATTGATCCCATCGGGGAAGCAGGTTTGCAGGCCTTGTGCGCCGCATACCAAAGCTAAAGAGGTGAAACCTTCGCAGTACGTAGCGTTAATGTCTACCAATTGTTCGCTGGCAATCAGAGCTTCAATGGCCCTTGCGTTGCCAGCAATGGCTGCCCAGTGTAGTGGCTGGCCACCCCTGATATCCCCAAGGGTGTGTGGACTATTCAGGTTGACACCCCTGGCAATGAAACAATTCACATCCTCCAGACTGCTCACTGCCAGTTTGATAATGGCCTTGCAGAATTGCCGCTGCAGCATCAAATCGCCAGCGTCATCATCTCTGTTAATTAAGGAGTAAGCCCCGGGGATTGGTATGGTCTGACGACCACCGGCTGGAGGAGTATTCGTTTGTTGTCCAGTCTGGTCAGCCCGGGGTGCCCCAATGGATTTGGCCAGGGAAAGGTAGCATGGTTGCATGGTAAGCCTCGTTTGCTTTGTCGCGTTAGATTTGTGAGTCAACGACCAGGCTTTGATCCACTGCTTGGCAAATTGTTCCCCAACGGTTTTACCCGTCGCCTTTCAGATTGCTACTTTGTTGGCTGCATTTATGCCCTTTAGGGTATTCGCTCACCCCGGTCACGCAGTATTTCTACGCTCCCGGCACCCGAGGGCGTCAAGGCTTCGCTCAATTCGTCGCGTAGCAACATGAAATCCATTGGGTATATGTCAGCGTTGCTGCAGGTTTGTCATTAATTTTGAATATGCTTTTGCCTCAGGGCCATGCAAAATGAATACACTTCCATTGAGTAGCAGGCGAAGAAGAGCTGCATTCCACTCTCCAATAATCGTGCAGGTAATGTTCAATACCGCCGTAATGAATGACAGAGCGCCGGTCTGCCTGAGATATAAACCGTACAAGCCTGTTGGGAGAGGGGTCAGGAAGATAGAAATCAGATACCCAGGCATCATTATCAATAATGATGGTTATCTCAAGGTCTTTCGTTAACATATCTGCCAGTAATGTTCGATCCGCCAGACGGGAAACAGCCTCTTTACCCTTGACCATAGTGGTAAACTCAGACAGGGTTATGGAAGCCATTTGGGTAGACTCTCCGGAGTAGAAGGAAACGTGAACATCTTCCTTGGGAATCTCGTCGAATGCCAGATAGACCGTATCTTTATTTGATAGCAGGATCCTGGCTGACAACGCTTTATACGACAACAGGCGCATCCTGAGGTCAGTAACCACGTCAGCTGCCTTTAGTTCAAAGCGATAGGCAGTGCCGCCAAGCCTGTGGGGAATAACGGCAAGATTGGCCGGCGTGTAAACACCGGAATGGTCAGCAAATGCCTGAGCAGCACTGCTTTTACACCGATCAATCTGGCAAAAGGCTGATTGCATATAGAAGTTCAACGACCAGAACAGGTTTTTGCGGTTACGAACCAGTTGCCTCGCAGCCCCGCGAACTCTTTCCGGATCTATGCCATAACCCTCCCCGAACAGTGTGGGACTCATGACGAGCCGAGGACGCCATGCTGCCTCGGGGGGTAACTTTCGATAAACCTCCTCGATCAGTTCCCGATTCTCGAGGCGGAAGGTAAGGGGACAGTCTGCGCAACAGTCTGCACTGTCTCCAAGCAACGACAAGGTGGGTTTTTCAGAAAAATCGCCTGTGGCAAGGTCTGGATCAACCATCACTCTTGTAGTAATGCCCGAAATTGGGTGTTTGGAAACCGTATCACCTCTGAGGCTGCAAGGAGCTCGGGAACACACCAGATACCCCTGGTTCTCAACGGCTTGCCTGTCGATTTCACAAAGCGTTCCTGGAGAATTTGCCCAGTGGTGCTGGTACATCTGCATGCGTTCAACCCAACGACGCTCATTTGCATTGACCGGTCTCGCTTCAGGGCAACCCTCAAGCCATTCATAGGTAAGGTCATACGGGTTATTACCCAGAATGGTCGAATCAATTATTCTGTGGTGGGAAAATTCATCCCCCAGGCGAACTGAAGTATATTCTGGCACCGGACTGGTAAAACTCAGGTATGACACAGCAAGATCTTTCTCCACGTACAGGCCATGAACTGTGAAGGGCGTTTTATTTTCGAAAATTCCCTCTGCGAGAGTCATATCTTTCAGATTGACCACTTGAGGCTTTGCAAGATCCATGAGAAAAGCTGGTGTGATAGTTTGGCTCTTCACCCTTTCTGGAGTCACACCGTCGAGGTCAACTTCGAACACTTTGCCGGACTCAGGAGACAGGGTTCTCACTTCCTCGGGGCCATCGTGAACTTGCCAGGCTCTTGTTAACGTTGTTGGCGGGTGCTGCGGGTCGTATCTCACTGGCTCCAGGCAAGGCGTATGGTTGTTAACCTTCGCAGAGCACGTTCGAGCCATGAGCAGCATGCCCGAACCGACCAACAGAGGGCCATATTTCCAGAGGTAATGAAATGGGTTAGGAACACCCCTGATGCAATCCCACGGCTTGCCCCCCCGGATAGCGGAATCCGGCAATTTGCCAGGTTTTCCCGCTGAGGTCTTTCGGGGGAGTGCGTGTTGTTCAATCTGTGCTTTCGGGCCAAGTGATGGGGTTGGGATCACAGTTCATATCTCTCTCATTTTCATCCTGAGCTTTGGGACAGCCTTGGTGCAAACAAAGTTCACCCTGGATATGGTTTTTTTCAGCGAATTATCCCCGTCGCCTTTCAAGCTGCTGCTTTGTTGGCTGCATTTATGCCCTTTAGGGTATTCGCTCGGCAACTGCTCCATGCGTTGCTCTACCTCCTGCA
>JAKROC010000104.1 GCA_024509075.1 Endozoicomonas sp. | reverse complement strand
CATCCCAGTGAGCAAAACCGGCTCAACAGCCTTTAGTTTCGGCGATCCTGAGGCGAGCAGCTCACCGAGCGTTATAACTTCCAGCATATCGGCGTCGATACCACCGGACCCGGATTAGGCGTGTTCGACATCATCAAGGGATTTTTCCCCAGGGCAGAAGCCATCCATTATTCACCGGCCAGCAAAACTCACCTGGTACAAAAAGCCAAAGCAGTGTTTGAAGCAGAGCGGATTGCATATCCGCAGGAATGGATTGACTTCGCCCATGCGTTTCTCACGATTCGAGAAACCAGCACACCGGGAGGCAGTATTACTTACAGCGCCAGTCGTTCCCAGTCCACCGGACATGCAGATGTCGCCTGGGCCACCATGCACGCATTAATTCACGAACCACTGGATACCAGCCGTCAGAGCAACAGCAAAGTGGCCTTCGGCTAAGGGAGAGCGAGATGAGCAGGAAAAACCGGCGAAAGGCTAAAAATATGGCAACTGGGTTCAATACCAGTAATACCGGAATCAATACCACTGATACCAAAATGAATACCAGCAATACCATCCCAGTGAGCAAAACCGGCTCAACAGCCTTTAGTTTCGGCGATCCTGAGGCGGTCCTGAAGGGCCAGATGAATGACTATATTGGCACTCAGCTGATCGACAACGGCCAATACTATCAGCCGCCGGTGTCGCTTTCAGGCATGACTCGACTGTTACGCGCCAATGCTTTCCATGGCCCAATTCTGGAATTTAAAACCAATATGGTGATGCGCGGCTTTAGAGCATCGCCAATTCTGAGTCGCCGGGTTATGCACGCGGCCGCGACCGACTACGTGGTATTTGCCAACTGTTACTTTCAGCGCATCCGTGATTTTGCCGGCACCACCATTCAGGTTCGTCACCTGCCAGCTATCAATATGCGCCGACTGAAAGAGCCTGGCCGTTACGGCCTGCTGACCAACGACGGGCGACTGGTACAGTTCAGGCTCGGTGAAGTGGTGCATATCAAGAACTACGATGTGATACAAAATATCTACGGTATGCCCTGGTACCTGGGCGCGATTCAATCCATGTTGCTCAATGAAGACGCCACGTTATTCAGAAGAAAGTACTACCTGAACGGCGCCCATATGGGCTACATCTTCTATTCAAGCTCTACAGGCCTGAGCGAAGACGATCAGGAGTCCATTAAAAACGCCATCAAATCCAGCAAAGGCGTGGGTAACTTCCGCAATATGTTTTTGCATCTGCCTGGCGGAAGAGAGAAAGACATCCAGATCCTGCCTGTCGGCGACTTCAGCACCAAAGACGAACTGGAGAAAATCAAGAATATCAGCCGGGATGATATCATCGCCGCGCACCGGATACCGGCAGCGATGGCCAGCGTACTGCCCAGTGGCAACTCCAACTTCGGCGATATCACGAAAGTCGATTATGTCTATGAAAAGAATGAAGTGCTGCCGATCCGTGAGCAGCTGCTGGATATTAATGAATGGCTACCACTCAATGCCCGGATACACTTTGAGACGGTCGAACAAAACTGAGAAAAGTGTCACAATGTCCGTTGGGTGAGGATCATTATTTCAGGTGCTATTCAATGAGTTTCCGGGTTCGATGTAATTACTGCAATGACGTTGCCACTATATTGTCCAGCGAGGTGGAGTGTCAGGAGTTCAAGAAATTCTATTGTCAGTGCCAGAATCCTCAGTGTGGCCACGGCTTTGTGATGACTCTTACCTTCAGCCATACCATACATCCGTCTAATTTGGTAATTCCTAAAGAGGTGCTGAAAAAGCTCGGAAAGCTCAACCGGGCACAGCAGAAGGAGCTGTTTTCCAGTCTGTCTTCGGCGATCTAAATCTGTCTCAATTGCCGCCACGTCCAATCGCTGGCTTGCATCTGCCTGGCGGAAGAGAGAAAGACATCCAGATCCTGCCTGTCGGCGACTTCAGCACCAAAGACGAACTGGAGAAAATCAAGAATATCAGCCGGGATGATATCATCGCCGCGCACCGGATACCGGCAGCGATGGCCAGCGTACTGCCCAGTGGCAACTCCAACTTCGGCGATATCACGAAAGTCGATTATGTCTATGAAAAGAATGAAGTGCTGCCGATCCGTGAGCAGCTGCTGGATATTAATGAATGGCTACCACTCAATGCCCGGATACACTTTGAGACGGTCGAACAAAACTGAGAAAAGTGTCACAATGTCCGTTGGGTGAGGATCATTATTTCAGGTGCTATTCAATGAGTTTCCGGGTTCGATGTAATTACTGCAATGACGTTGCCACTATATTGTCCAGCGAGGTGGAGTGTCAGGAGTTCAAGAAATTCTATTGTCAGTGCCAGAATCCTCAGTGTGGCCACGGCTTTGTGATGACTCTTACCTTCAGCCATACCATACATCCGTCTAATTTGGTAATTCCTAAAGAGGTGCTGAAAAAGCTCGGAAAGCTCAACCGGGCACAGCAGAAGGAGCTGTTTTCCAGTCTGTCTTCGGCGATCTAAATCTGTCTCAATTGCCGCCACGTCCAATCGCTGGCGTTTTTTTTGCCAAAAAAACAGCCGATCTGTTTAAACAAGAGCGGCTGTTTTAATTAACGATGTATGGCTAGGTATTTATTACCGAACCGCTGACTTCTGTTGATTGCGCATAGTGAACTTCAACAAACTGCTGCGCCCATTGTTCTGCCTTAATCCAGGCATCATAAGCATTCTGCCCAATCACGTGGTGTCGTATAACACAACTCCAGTGATAACCGTAGCAGTTACCCTGCCAGAACAACGGCCGCGGGGTTTCGAAGCGAAGCTCAATACCTGCTGCGATTTTCACCTCATCGTACTGCCGGATAAGCGGGGCGTCCTCAAGCGCGCGCAACGGCAGTGTAACAGAGGGAGTGGCCACACTAACTGTTTCCACGCGATGACCTGCAAGCGTTTCTGCATTTTTCAACATTTGGACATCCTCCATTAAAATAATCTGGGCGTCTTGACTGACACACTAATCTCATCTGCATTGGGTAGCGGCTGCCCCAGCGCCGCGCAGACTTCGGACAAGTCAGCCATATACTGATTACGCTCGAACAGGGTTTTTGCCAGAGTCACCAGTTTGACCAGCTTGCTCTTCTGGTCACGCAGGCGACGACGCTCAGTTTCATCAATGCGAGGTTTGTTGAGCTTTGATAGTTCGGTCTCCATGCGGTTAAAGGCAGTGATTTACAGCTCTTTCCAGCGGGCGGCTTCTTTGCCAGTAAAGCCCATGACCAGGAAGCAGAAACCGTCTCGGGTGATGCTATACATAGGTCTCACTTCGCCTTTTGCGTCCTTGTATTCAACCAGCTGAAAATTCAGCGCGTTGAATTGTTAAGAACATTCCAGACCCCTCACAGATTGCAGGACATTCCGATGCTCTTTCCCGAACTTCTCCGCAATATCCAAATAAGTAGTTCTCACCTGCCCTTCAACAATAGTCAAAAGAGGTTGAACTTCAGATTTTGTGATACTATTCATTTTGATACCTTTTGTGATGGTATTCATTTGACACTCACCTTTCGTTAGGTTTGTGCATCTTGAAACCCTCAGTGTTGCTGCACTGGGGGTTTCGTCTTTCCGGCCTTGCCAAAATAGCCTGGCCCTTTCAAGTTTCTGCTGAAGCAGGTCTTGCCTCCTCCTGTTGTTGCCCTCCAATCTGTTCCGAACGATACGCTTCTTCCAACTGCCAGACAATTTCGCCACTCAGGCTGCGACGGTAGTAGTCGGCCTTGCCCTGTAACCAATCCCGCAGATAGTCCGGCATTCGCACGGGTGTTGGGTTGGGTTGTTTTCTTGCCATTATTAAAATCCCCTTATAAAGACTCTTTAAGAGCCTTTTGTAGATAATAAAAGACTCTTTCAAAAAAGCAAACATTTTTTTAATAATGTAGAGTCTTTTTTTATCTTGGCTTTGCATCATGGCTAAACCACAGACTACCCCGTACCCAATAAGACTCTCAAAAGACCTGCGAGACAATCTGGAGCAAAGAGCAGCCAGCCATAATCGATCGCTCCACGCTGAGATTATTTACCGGTTAACCGAGAGTCTACATATGGACGACCTGAGCACCATGGACGGTTTGCAGGATTCAGAACTCAACGATCTGACCAACAAAACCATGATGTCCATCTATGAGGAACTGCGGTCATTGCGAAAGCAGATCAACAGCAAAGAGTTTGCACGTCGTCTGATCAAGCAAGGTTTCAGCCCTATTTCTGAGTAGATTATTTCGCCTATTTTCTGATCATGTAAGCAGGGAATCCACTTGTGGCGCAGTTGCGCTGACGTGTCTCTGCTTAAAAGTTTTGCCTGAAATCTCACCGCCCAATGCCAGGAATTGCTTAGCCTGGCGATCAATAGCATCACGCTCTACCTCCCGGCTCTGCGAAGTCCTTATGAACAAGTCAACGTCGTCCATCAGAACTCCTCCACTTCTGCGATCAGTCCCTTGCCTGCGCAGTATGTGCATGTTTTGGTTCTGTCGTCTCTGTCATCGTCAGGGTTTACAAACTCGCTGCCGCTACCGTTGCACTCCCAACACGTTTGTTTCCACCGATTTCTAATGTGATAACGTCGCCACTGGTTGGTTAGCGCAAAAAATTTCTGGTCGCCGTTCCCCAGCATTTCATGCGGCTCAACACCCAGGGTTAAACGACACTCGATAAAGATCAGCACCTCTTTTCTCAGGCCCGGCGGCAACAGGCACAGGTCGGTGATATCTACCTGCCAGTTGTTGCCGTTGTAAGCACTAAGCAAAAGCTGGGCAGCGGCACGACTGGTGCCAGTGCCTTGAATGGCGCACTGGTAAAGCGCCTCTGTTGCTTTGGCATAGTCGGCCAGGGTTAAACGAAGACCTTGCAGCCCAGCAGCGATGGCTGCTAGTGCTGAATCGTTTATTTGCTGTAGTGATTCCATGATTTTATCCTCAGTTGATTAGTGGCTTGATTGCCTTGATTACACTTTCACCCGCCTGAGTGAGTCGCAGGTTCTTGCGTCGCTTGTCGAACGGATCCTGCTCGACCAGTAACAGATTTATGCTGTTTTTTTCTCTACCCTTTTTACCTTGCGCCATCATCGACACATGGAACTGAACATGTTGGTGACTGGTGCCCAGCTCTTCGGCGATTTCCGCCATGGATACCCCTTCCCAATCCGCCACCATGGCCAGAATGCGCAGGCTTTGCAGATCCAGTGTCGGGTAACGGTTGGCCAGCCGGTTCAATGTGTGGTTATCCATGTTCCACTTCCTCAGCTGCCAGGTGTTTATTGACGCGGCTCAAAATGTCCTGGTAGAACGATTGCTCAAACTCACCACGGGCGCAGCGCTGGCACATTCTGGACATCCGCAGGTTGCGCATCGGCTGATCCATTTTGGCAATCTCAATGGCCAACTGTTCGCGCATACGCTCTTTCAGATCCTTGCGCAGGTGGTCGGACTTCATCTTTTTCAGAAACATCTGCTGGTGCTTTGGCTCGGTGTGAATCAGGTACCGAGCCAGGCTGTCGCGTCGCGCATTTTCCAGCGCCGGCCGCTGCTCTTTGGTGATGTTGCAAGTCGTCACGATCTCCCCCTTAATCACAGAATTGGTGGGTGGGTGTCGGAAAAAGCGAACCAAGCGAACCGGCTCTTAAAACTCCCCCGCAGGCCTTGATATGACTGGATTTGCCCGGTTCGCTCGAAAAGCGAACCAAAGCGAACCAGAAAGCGAACCTCTTTGATTTTATTAGCTTTTTTATTTCCCTTTGGTTCGCTTTTATCGATATTCTGGTTAGCGAACCAGTTCGCTTTTGGTTCGCTTTTGGTTCGCTTTTCCTTTTTCTTGTATCCCCTTGTTTTTAAAGAATTTATAAGGCATTTTCTGATAGTGGTTCGCTTGGTTCGCTTCTTCCGCACCCCTGTCGGGTTTTCAGAATTTGCCGTTCCTGACGTGTGCGCGTGCGTGCGCGTATGTATTAATGGCTGCTTCATCGCTAACCGGCCTCTCTGCGGAATACCCAGCAGCTTTTGCTCTTGCCGGTTATCTGACTTTTGACGTTCTTTCTCTCCACAAAAGGCCGCGACTGGCAGTTAGGCAGCTGCTTTTTAAGGTCTTGCATGGAGAGCTTCAGGCCTCTTCTGCTGATCATGGTTTCAAAGTCCACCAGGTTGATGGCGATGAAGTCTGGGTCTTTGTGATGGTTCAATCGTTCTTCTGTGACAAACTCACGGGTCAGGGTGTCTTCATGAGTGCTGAGATTCAGTTCCACGTAGTACTCCCAGAACAGCTCAACCAGGGGACTGTCTGCCTTGATGCGACGTTCGCGAGTGACGGCCATATCCCACAGGGTGTTTTGCAGGCCTGTGCACTTCTCGTCAGACATATGCTTAGGGAACAGGATCTTCAGGCACCAGATGCCGGCGGCGATCTTGGCGTGATTCTCAATGATCCGTTCGCGCACTGCTTCTTTGCGCTGGTGATAGTTCTCCTGAACTTCCTTAAGCTTCTGGTCAAAGTTCTCCAAAAACTGCTTTTCACTGGTCAGTGCTTTATGCAGCCAGCCGCAAACGTCCTCGGTTTTCATAGACGCCATTTGGCGTGCGTATTGTTTTGAATTGACCGTGTGGTGTGCCTTGGTGGAGTGGCAGTGAACAATACGCTCCATTACCGCATCGTCGTCACTGTCTACGCTGGCATTCTGGGCAATCAGCACACCACCACGATAAGGAGGTTCGACTGTCTCATTACCGCCGTTCTTTACGCCGGTTGTCCGGATGATTCCGCCGTTAAAGAAGTCCTTGAACTCGTTAAAGTCGAAGCTCTTTTTGGCGCCGGGCTTTTCTGCACGATCAGCTTCAATGACGACAGTGGGCAATGCGCTGTATCTTTCCAGTGTTCTTGAGCGTCCAGCGACAGAGGACTTGGCAGGGTCGAAACCTTCATAGCCATCGATCCTGCCGACACAACGCCAGAGAAACTTCAACAGGGTGGTTTTACCGGTGCCTGGCTCGCCGGTGAATTCCAGGAACGGCCAGTCTTGGTACTTCTCCCGGATGTGCTCGGCATAGAGAGTGCAGAACCACCAGGACATAACCAGCAGGCCGGTATGACCAAAGGTTTTTTCAAACAGGTCTATCCAGCTTTCGTCATGGTGTTCACGGTGAATCATCTTGACCTGGCTGTGACTGACTTTGGTTTTCACCTTGTTTGGGCCTGCGTCCAAATAACCCATGTCATTCTGCGCCACGAATTTGCCGTTATGAAAACCGAACTCCGGGTAGACCCATGTTTTGCTGGCCTTGTCGTAACCAACAAAACGCAGGCGTGTGATCTCGGTGGTTTTATGGTCGAACCACTCTTCCTTCAGGTTCTTGATGTCGTTGGCATCACCATCGAACGTGCCGCCAGAGGTTTTACCCAGCAACGCTTTGTTCAGGCTGCTGGCGGATTCCAAGCTGGAACCGTCCAGGGCGATCAGGCGCTTTGGGTTGCCATTGCGAAAACTGACATCGAAGAAATAGTCCTGCTCCTCTGTGAGTGGGTCGCGCTCAATGTAGAGGAAACGCGGTACGCAGTTGCTGATACGGCCACCAGACAGCTTGCCGTTAAAGGCGGTCTGGGCTTTATGGATCGCATCCACTTCGCCTTTTACCCACAGAAACTCAAGGCTTGAGCCATCGATATCAAGCGCTTCGTTTACTTCGCTGGTGATTTTCTCGTCAGCTTTAAAGCTGAACAGGGCGTGGTAGTGCTCTACCTTGATTCGGCTTTGTGGACGACGGACCCACAACCAGAACGCTTTTTCCCTGGCACTGTCGGCAGTTTCCACATAGCCGCGCCACAGGGACTCCTTGAGATACTGCTCATTAATACGGTCTGCCTGAAACTCATCATTCCAGTCCTGCCGACTGTTTCGAGTGAGCATGACCTTGTAGTTCTCACCCATCGCATCCAGCTTTTCGATGTACTCCCGCATATGCTTAAGGCCTGCGGCATCATTGTCATAAGCCAATATCCAGGTTATGCCTCTGCGGCGATTATTCTCCACCAGTTGCTCCGGGAAGTTGCCAGAGCTGAGAGAAGCTACAGCCTTGCGTTTTGCATGAAGGAATACCCAGGCGTTGAAGATACCTTCGGTAATAATGCACTCGTCGTCGTCTTCCAGCATGAAGCCCTTGGGCTGCCAGTGCTTGCCAGAATACTGAATACCTTTTTTGTAGCTGTTCTTGCGGCCTGCCTGGGCAACGTGCTTTTTATCGATGATCCTTTCCCAATAGAATCCATCCCACAGATTAATGCGAACGGTGGGCGCAAGGATTCCACCTTTGAGCGGAAAGTAACCCTGTTCAAACCAGTCAACAATCATACCTGAGTTAAAACCACGGTCGGATAGATAGACACGCGCTGTCGCCTTTGGATCTTCTTGTGTGGCCGGGTGCTTTTCGGCGTAGTTCTCAAATAGCTCCGGGTAGAGTTCTTTCGTGGTGATGCTGTAATGAAACGGCTTGCAAGATGTTTCATGGTCACATTTCACGCGACCGGGTTTGTCTTTTGGCACCCAAACCGACTTGCGTCCGCAGTTTGGGCATTTTCCTTTGCTCAGAATTTTGCCGTTGTCCTTGAAGTTGAACGAGTGATCGTTCATCAGGGCGTCAAGGATCTCTTTGTCCCTGTCCCACGCCATTACTCTTCCTCCCCGATCAGCTCAACGTACAGATCATTTGTGCTGCTTACTCCGTCCATCTCGTGACCGTAGTTATCAAAGGCAATGATCTTGGCCATTTCAAAGCTGCTGGCGATCGGTTCATCAACCAGAGTTCCGTCCCAGGTGGTTACCCGGTACGCCTGAAAATAAGGGCGACGGCTCGCTTCTATTTTCTGTTCTTCACTCATGGCTGCTCTCCTTTCAGAGCCATGGCGGCTTGAGCCATAAGCTCATTCTTATCTTGCAACTGGGTATTGCTTTGACGGAGGTAGTCGTTAATGACGGAAGAGGGCCAGCGGTCCTGCCCGGCCACCTTGATCGGCTTTGGAAAGTCGCCAGAGCGAATCGCTTTCATCACTGTGGGTTTTGAGATGTCCAGCCGGGCCGTTACATCTTTCAAACTGAGCATCAGATCGTGGCGGATATCCACGCCATTCCCCTGCGTCAGCTGCTGCAGCAATCTGATCAGCAGTTCTGATAAGTCATTTTTCGTCATTGCACTTTCTTCTCCATGGTGCTAAAAAATCTCGGTTCAGGTAAATATTTGCTAATATTTATAAAAAATCGCAAATTTTCATAAATATTACATATATGAGAATAATGATCTTAGCCGGTATGTCAACACATATTTGCAAATTTATCGCATATTGGTTTTACAGGAGGGCAAGTTATGCAAATGGAAAGCCTTGGCGAGAGAATTCAATTCATTCAACACAAACTCGGCGGCTCAAACGTGTTGCAACAGATGACCGGAATCAGCGCTTCGCAGCAATCACGGTTGATTCGCAATGAAATTAAGAGCCCTGGTCTTGGACAAATCACCGCCATTGCCACCGCTGCTGGCGTGACGCTGGACTGGTTGGCTACCGGTAAAGGTGAGTCAGATGGCATTCAAAGTGCTTCTGGTTATGTTGCTCTACCGTTGATCGGTTCCGAGAGTGGCAAAGCCCCCTTTCTGCTTGAACGGAGCTTCCTGATCCATGTGCTGGGCGTCTCTGTAGATAAGGCCGTGATCTACCACGAGATTAGCGACTGCATGGAACCTGAAGTTAAGAAGGGTTCATACATGGTTATCAATACAGGGATTGGTATTCATGACGGGATGTTTCTGGTCAAGCTCAAGGGTCGTGAACAAATGTTCCTGCGGTATATTCAGCTTAATCCTGAAAATTCTCAGGTAGAGGTAAGCGCGGCAAAAGGAAATTACAAGACGTTTTCATTGCCTGCCAGTGAGATTGAAATAGTTGGTCTACCTGTCTGGTTTGGAGCGCGCTAATGTCCAGAAAGCTGTTTTCTCAACGTGGCGACACATGGGTTGGCGAGTTTCCACTGGAAGGAGGTTGGCAGAAAGGCAGGCGTGGTGTTCGTCGCAAGCTGTGTTCGGCTGCATCATTGACTCACCTGTCTGACATCGATAGACAGCTTAGGCTAATGGATCTTTATCAGAAGGTTCAGCGAGACCTACTCCGTGATCAGGAGAGACAAAAAGAGATTCAGAGACAGGAGCGGAAAGATCGCAGAAGCTGGACCGTTCAGCGATCTGGCGCTCACTGGCTTGAGTCCGCTGCTACTGACAACACTGAAATCACCATCAAGGATTACAAACGAACCATTGCACTCTACATCGAAGCCTGCGGCAATCATCCCTTGAAAGAGTTTAGCCGTCAGCACTATGACAAGTTTCTGAAACATTTGAAAAAGCAGCGTGGCAAACAGCCAGGCAGTACCATGGCAGCTGATACCAGGAACAAATTTGCCAGACAGTTACAGGCATTTTTGAACTGGGCCTATGAAATGGAAATTATTGATCGGGTCCAAAAACTGAAGAAACCCAAGACGCCGAAAAAGGATATGGATACCTATGAACCGGAAGACCTGATCAAGATTCGTGGGCGTATTGAGCAGCGATTGGAACGCGCAGTGGTTGACGGCAACCGTCGTGAAATACTGAACATGAAAAACGCCATGCGTGTTTGGTGGCTGGCCACTTATTCTCTCATGCGTCTTGGTGCGTTGTGGTCGCTGAAGCTGGAGAGTATCAATCTGGATCGGGGTACGATCCACATCAAAAGCAATTCAGATTTAGGGTGGGAGAACAAAAAGAAGAAGTGGCCCATCAAACCTATCAGCCCGAAGCTAATGTCGTTTCTTAAAGACGACTTGGCCAGTCGTGACAGAAGAGAAAATTATTTTTTGGATAAAGGAAACGGTCTTCCCTGGTATCGCTTCCGTGGTGACATATCAAAGTTATTTGGCAAGCTGTGCGAAGAGTGCAACCTGCCAAAGCTGAAACCACTCCACCATGGTTTTCGTGCAACGATGATTACCAAGTTGCTTAATGAAGATGCCGATCCCCAAACTGTGCAACAGCTTGCAGACCATGACGATCTGGCGACCACTCTCTCCTATCGAGACTCCAGAAAAACCAAGCAGCAAAAAGCGGCAGATCATCTGAATAATTTGATTTAATTCTTAGCGGAAAGTGTCACAAAAGTGTCACTTTTAAGAGTTGTATTTCATAAAGCCAATAGATTCAATGCTTTTGAACGAAAAGCCAAAGTCTTCAAAATCCGTTGCCTTTGCGGGCGTGTCGGTTCGAGTCCGACCACTGGTACCA
>JAKROC010000103.1 GCA_024509075.1 Endozoicomonas sp. | reverse complement strand
CCACCCGCTTACCGGCCAGGCCAACCCGTTCATCGATGTAATTCAGGCGCAGTGGTCTTCGGCTAGCTCCTCAGCGGTGATCTGTCGATAGGTCACATCAACACCGCTTTCCATACTGTGCAGACGGGCTACTGACAGCGGTGCTTCACCCATATCGATTCCTGTCGTGTCAGCGCCCCTGCGCGCCATGGCTTCACTTAGAAGACCACCGCCACAGCCGATATCGACCACCCGCTTACCGGCCAGGCCAACCCGTTCATCGATGTAATTCAGGCGCAGTGGATTGATTTCGTGAAGAGGGCGGAACTCACTTTCAGGATCCCACCAGCGGCTGGCCAGCGCTTCAAATTTGGCGATTTCGTCGGAATCCACATTTTGTGCAGAGCGCATCTTGGGCATTGATTCTGTCCATTGAAGAAAAACGTCATTACGGCCGATTTGGCAAATTATATCGCTAATTATCTGTAATAAATCCCCCCGGGCGAAAACTTTTTTGCCCTGCCAGTGTCCCAGGAAAGTAGCCAAAAGTAATCTCTGTCGGCAGGTATTCAGGATTTCCCTACGGGCGGTTATACGACGATAGGTAAATATGGCGCTATGAGCGATATTTAACCCCTGGTTGCAAGAGTTTTATGGCGGAGCTTTTCAACCCAGAGTTGATCCGAGAGTTTTGGCGGCAAGGCCATGAACAGACATCACGCTATCGGTGGCTTCTGGCAGTCTGGTTGGTTTTGTGGAATTAACAATTCACAGCAGGGTAGTGATAAGCGTGCTCTTTGTGCGGTTGTCTGCCAAATGAGGCTGCTCTGACGTTAATACGATCTGACTCGCAGATGGGGTAGTGTATGTGGTAACCTACCCATCTTTTAATGAGCGGCGTGCAATAGCAGTGCCGCGATTGAGTTGCCCGGGAGGTTGTCAGGCAATGGATTCCCCCCGTGCAGTTTGCGATTTAAGCCGCAGAGCCTTTTCCCAATCTGTAGCAGAGCGGATTATTACCGGATGGCCTCACGAGATAAGCGTATTTTTCCGTTCAGGAAGGGCCTCTATCATCGGTATTCTGGTCCACAGAACCGGAATGGATGCTGACCGCTATCTGTTGGCCGTGAGCAAAAGGACGACTGAGTTTCCATGACTGAAATTGCCAAAGAGATTCTCCCGGTAAATATTGAAGATGAACTCAAGCAGTCCTACCTGGACTATGCGATGAGCGTCATCGTCGGGCGTGCCTTGCCTGATGTACGCGACGGGCTCAAGCCCGTTCACCGGCGCGTATTGTTCGCCATGAGCGAGCTGGGTAACGACTGGAACAAGCCCTACAAAAAGTCGGCCCGGGTGGTGGGTGACGTTATTGGTAAATATCATCCCCATGGTGACTCGGCAGTATACGACACTATCGTCCGCATGGCGCAGCCATTCTCCTTGCGTTACATGCTGGTGGACGGCCAGGGTAACTTTGGCTCCATCGACGGAGATTCTGCCGCGGCCATGCGTTACACAGAAATCCGCATGGACAAGATCGCCCATCAGCTGTTGGCCGATCTGGACAAGGAAACCGTCGATTATGTGCCGAACTACGACGGCACCGAACAGATTCCTGCTGTTCTCCCGACCCGAGTACCTAATTTGTTGGTAAACGGTTCTGCCGGCATTGCTGTGGGTATGGCCACCAATATTCCGCCACACAATATGACCGAAGTGGTCAATGGCTGCCTGGCGTTGCTCGAAGACGAAGCATTGACCGTTGATGACCTGATGGAATTTATCCCGGGTCCGGATTTCCCCACTGCAGGCATCATTAACGGCAGGGCTGGCATTTTACAGGCCTACCGCACTGGCCGTGGTCGGATTTACATTCGTGCCCGGGCCAATATTGAGCACGATGAAAAGAAAAACAAAAGCACGATCATCATCAGCGAAATTCCCTACCAGCTGAACAAGGCGCGGTTGATCGAAAAGATTGCAGAACTGGTCAAGGATCGCAAGATTGAAGGCATTTCTGAGCTGCGTGACGAGTCGGATAAAGACGGTCTTCGGGTGGTCATCGAGCTGCGCCGTGGTGAAAATGCTGAAGTGGTGTTGAACAATCTCTACGCCCAGACTCAGCTGGAGTCGGTGTTTGGCATCAACCTGGTGGCGCTGGTGGATGGCCAACCAAAGCTGCTCAACCTGAAGGAGTTTCTCGAAGCCTTTATCCGCCACCGCCGCGAGGTAGTGACCCGCCGCACCGTGTACGAGTTGCGCAAGGCCCGTGAGCGCGGTCATATTCTTGAAGGTCTGGCGGTGGCGTTGTCCAATATTGATCCGGTAATCCAGCTGATCAAAGAGTCACCCACTGCGGCTGAAGCCAAAGAGAAGCTCGTTGCCCGAGGCTGGGAACCCGGCCATATGACGGCTATGGTGGAGCGTGCCGGTGCCGATGCTTGTCGGCCTGATGACTTGCCGGAAGCGTTCGGCTTGCGTGAAGGGCTTTATTACCTGTCACCTGTTCAGGCTCAGGCCATTCTGGAGATGCGCCTGCACCGCCTGACCGGCCTTGAGCATGAGAAGCTGCTCAGCGAGTATCGCGAGCTGCTGGAAAAGATCGCCGAACTGATCCTGATTCTCTGCGACCCATTGAAACTGCGTGCGGTCATCCGGGAAGAGCTGGAGCAGGTTCGTGATGAGTTTGGCGACGAACGTCGTACGGAAATCACCAGCTCCCGTCGTGACCTGACGGTGGAAGACTTGATTGACGAAGAGGACATGGTGGTTACTCTGTCCCACGGTGGTTACGCCAAGACCACGCCGCTGGATACTTATCAGGCCCAGCGCCGCGGTGGTCGGGGCAAGTCGGCAGCGGCGGTAAAAGAAGAAGACTACGTTGAGCATATGCTGGTGGTGAACACCCATACGCAAATCCTGTTCTTCTCCAGCAAAGGTAAAGTTTACTGGCTCAAGGGCTACCAGATTCCCACGGCAGGCCGGACTTCCCGGGGCCGGCCCATCGTGAATATTCTGCCACTGGGAGAGGGTGAGAAAATCACCACTATGCTGCCGGTGGAAGCATTCACCGAAGGGCATTTCGTCTTTATGGCGACCATGAACGGCACGGTTAAGAAGACGCCGCTGGAGCAGTTTTCGCGCCCCCGCACAGCTGGCCTGATTGCTCTGGGGCTGGATGAGGGCGATACCCTGGTCGGTGCAGAAATCACCACCGGCGACAAGCAGGTCATGCTGTTGTCCAACGGCGGCAAAGCGGTTCGTTTTGAAGAGACCGATGTGCGCGCCATGAGTCGTATAGCGCGCGGTGTGCGCGGCATGAAACTACCGGAAGGGCAGCGCGTTATTGCCCTGATCATCCCTGAGGATGATACACAGATTCTGACCGCTAGCGCCAAAGGTTACGGCAAACGCACGCCGGTTGATGAGTTCCGCCTGACCAGTCGGGGCGGGCAGGGGGTTATCTCCATGCAGTGCTCTGAGCGTAATGGCGAGATCGTTGGTGCCATTCAGGTGAAGAGCAGCGAGCAGATTATGTTGATCTCCGATCAGGGTACTCTGGTCAGAACCGGTGTGGATGGTGTCTCCTCACTGAGCCGTAACACTCAGGGTGTGACCTTGATTCGGGTTTCTGACGGTGAAAAGCTGGTTGGGGTGGCTCGTGTAATCGAGCCTGAAAACCCGGTCGAAGCCGAGGCTGACGACGAGCAGGAGTAACCCCCTCCCTTGGGCAATCGGGACGCATCCCGGTTGCCCATCACCAGTTCACCAAAGATCCGCATCATAATAACCTGTCACATAAGCTGCCGATAAATGATTTGATCTGTGCATCTTTGATGTTGAACCATGAGGCGGCATTGATCTTTAACTGATTTTGTGTGTTGGCAGAGCTAATTGGTGGTATTACAGCTTCATCAAGGGGGGCTGAATTTCGGGCCTCATTTTCTTCCGCAAATGCCAGTCTTAATGTGCTCTCTTTTTCTTGCCTGATAGTATCGATATATTCATCCGCAGCGATGCACTTTACCTCGGGGTGTCGTTGTTTTAAAGCAAGGAAAAATTTTTCAAAAGGCATACTTTGTGTATTACAAATGTTAAAGTTTTTACCATAAGAAGATGGCAGCAGAGATAGTGAAGTGATTGTCCTGCTGACGGTATCAACGTTAATCACGTTATCCAAAAAGAATGAGTGAGCATCTGGGATCAGCTTTTTTTTCAGAGAGAAACAGAGCACCTTGGTGAGGAAGTCATTATCGTTGTAATGCAGTGTTTTCTTGTTGAACACTATTCTTGATGGCCTGTGTATGGCTATATGAAATCCCCTGCTGCGGGCACGTTCCAATATCTGTTCGGCAACCCATTTGCTTTGGGTATACCCCGGGAGCGGGGTGATATCACTGGTTGGCACCGCGTCATCTTCCAGCCATGGTGAATGATCGTGTTTATGCGTGCTCATATACATGCCAAGGGTTGAAATGAAGTTTATGTATTTACTTTGTCCCATGCTGGCTAATTGCAAAATACCAGTAACTGACTGGACATTGGGCACTTTAAAGATTTTGTAATCGTAAGACGCGTTGACCAGTGCACCGTTATGGTAAATAACGTCAATGGTATCCAGTAGCATTGACCACTGCCCGGGAGGGATTCCCAATCTGTCTTTGGTCAAATCTCCCCGGATGACGCTTATTCGCGCTGAAAACTCCGGATGCCAGAGCCCGTAACCAGACATTGCCTGAACAAGGCGTTGTTTTGCCGAGTGATCATTAGTGGCACGAACCAGACAATAGATGTTCATGTTCGTCTGACTATTAAGCAAATCGTACAATAAATGGCTGCCCAAAAATCCGGTAGCACCGGTCAGAAAGGCATTATTCAACGAACCGGGTTGTATTGTTGTGCCAGGGACTATCTGATCCCCCACTAAAATCTCTGCAGCAAAGTCGGCACAGGGAGAGTCGTTTTTCTGGCCAAGCATAAACCGGGCAAGCTCTGACACAGTAGGGTGATGAAAGAGATCAGAAACCCGTAGCTTGGCAGACATCTTTTGCTTAATGAGTTGGCACAGGTTGATGGCTAGCAGAGAATCACCACCACAATGGAAGAAGTTATCGTGAATGCCTACCTGCTCGACTGGCAGTAACGCCTGCCACAGTTGGCACAGACGGTTTTCAGTGGCATTGGTGGGCGCGACGTAGTCCTGCTCGTTTTTTACTATCGGCTCTGGCAGAGCCCTGGTATCCAGCTTGCCATTGGCGGTCACTGGAAAACAGTCGACTTGGATAAAATCGACAGGAATCATGTAAGCAGGCAGTTTATGGCTGAGTTGAGTCCGTAGCTCAGTGTTTGTCTTTGGCTGATCAGCTATAAACCAGGCGATCAAATAGTCATAACGGTTATTGCGCTCTGTTGCTGGCATCTCTGGTCCAGGTCTTGAACGGGGAGAGACAGCTGCCTGGCGTATGCCTTTGATGTTTTCCAGGCACTGCTCCACCTCAGAGGGTTCAACCCGGAATCCATGAATCTTGATCTGGTGATCGGTACGGGCAATAAATTGCAGCTCGCCACAGGCCAGCCATTTAACAATGTCTCCCGTCCGGTACAGCCGTATTTTGGATGGATGGCTGTCAGTTGCCTTGAAGGTTTTGTTAACAAATCGGCCACGGCTCATTTCCGGTTGATTAAGATATCCCCGTGCTAATCCGGTGCCGCCAATGTATAGCTCACCTGGAATATTCACCGGCAGTGGGTTGCCCCAGTTGTCCAGAACATAGACTTGGGTGTTAATTAACGGTTTTCCAATCGGTGCCAGTATTTCCGGCGTGGAGAGTCTGCAAACGGACACGGTGGCCACTGCCGTCTCACTTGGACCATAGGCGTTAGCGATGCGTAATGACGCAGCACCGAGCTGATATGTCTGAGTGATCAGTCGCTGAGGTAAACCTTCGCCGGCACAGATCAGCAGGCGCACGGAGGCTGGCCATTGTCGTTTGTTGGTTGCCAGTTCCTGGCATACCGGATCCAGAGCGGACGGCGTAAACAGTGCTATGGAAACCTGTTCTGTAGACAACAGCCTTACCAGCAGGGCCGGATCTCTGCGAGCGGCGCTGTCGGCAATGACGGTTCGACCACGAGAGGCCATACTCCAGAACATTTCGATAATGGATACGTCAAAGCCGTGGGCCGTTCTTTGCAGAAACACATCCTGGCGGTTGGCAGGAAAGCGTTTAAGGCTGTCCAGCATGCGAATTGTCACAGCGCCATGTTCCAGCATAACCCCTTTAGGAGTACCGGTGGTGCCTGAGGTGTAGATAATGTACGCCAGATTTTCCGGTGTTACGGTGCAAGGCGAGGGTTTGATAACTTGTTCAGACCAGTGATACTGATCCAGATGCACTCTGGCAACAGTACGACTGTTTTTGTCTGTGCTGTCGTCATTGTCTTGCGCATGGTCGAGCACTTTAAAAAGAGACTCTGATCCGGACGTGGTAAGCACCAGCCTGGCTGCGGTGTCCCTGAGGATAAAACGAATGCGTTCTAATGGCTCGTTATGATTAACGGGTACGTAGACGCAACCCGATTTGAGCACTGCAAGTGCGGCAATGTTGATTTCCGGGCCGGGCTCACAACAGACGACAACACAGCTTTCAACGGGAATGACGCCGTGGTGCTGTTGTTTAATTATTTTCTCAATGGTCAGCGCCAACTGGTCGGCACGACGATTGACCTCCTGATTGGACAGTTGCAGGTCGGCATAAATCAAACAGACGTCATTCGGGGACTCTTGTGCCCGCTGTTCAAACAGTTGATGCAGCAGCACGTTTTTTTGTGCTTGCGACAGATCAATACTGGTCTTGTTCCAGTGCACGACAGTCTGTTGATAGTCACTATGGGTAAGCAGGCTGATGTCTTGCAATTTTATGCCCGGGTTTGCCACAACCTGCTCAAGTACCAGCACATAATGTTGCCAGAGATGGTGTATTGTGCTGGCTTGAAACAGGGACACCGGGTATTCCAGACAGCCGGTGAGCTGCTCACTGTCGTCGTCAATAATCAGCGATAAATCAAATTTGGCCACCATGGCTTTATCTGGCAGCGGTAAGGGGCGGATTGTGTCCGTGCTGAACGATTGAGCAGAATTGGCGAAATGCTGAACGGCAAACATCACTTGAAAGAGGGGGGATCGTGACGGGTCACGTTCTATGGACAACTGCTCAACCAGTTGCTCAAAGGGAATGTCCTGATGTTGCTGAATATCGGTGACCGTGCTTCGCACCCGGGAAATCAGCTCCTGGAAACTCAGCTGCGGGTTGAGGGTAATACGCACTACCACCGTGTTGGCAAAAAATCCAACCAGAGGTTCCAGTTGTGGGTGGTTACGGTTAGCGATCGGGCTACCCACCGCCAGATCATCCTGGCGGCTGTATCGGCTAAGTAACAACGCAAAGGCGCTGAGCATGACGGTATAGAGCGTGGTCAACTCATCGCGAGCCAGTTGCCGCACTTGTCGGGATAATGTTTTGGTGAGTTGGAAATGGCAATGTTGGCCCCGATAGTCAAAATGGTGTGGTCGCGGATAATCCAGGGGCAAATTGAGAAACTCCAGTCCTGCCAGCTGTTGTCGCCACCATTGACTCTGGCCGTTCAGCCGGCTCTCGTTGTCCCGCTGCCACAGGGTAAAATCCAGATAATCAATAGCCAGAGGCGGCAATGCATCTTGTACGTCTGTACTGTTGCCAGCGCGGTATAGCACGGCCAGTTCCCGGCGCAGGGTGTCCATGGACCACCCGTCCACAGAAATGTGATGAAACAAGAGCAGCAAGACTTGACGGTCACCGGCCAGAAACAAGACAACTCGCAGGGGATGGTCCTGGTTCAGGTCAAAAGGAGCGTTAATGGTATCTGCCAGGGCATCATCCAGCGCTGAGCTTGACACCCGACGGCGGGTGACTGCTAGCGCCTCGTTGCCCACCTGCTGGATACGCTGACCATTGTCGTCCAGAAAGAAACGGGTTCGCAGGGCCGGATGTCGTACGACTAACAGTTGCAGAGCCTGAATTAACCGGTCTCTGTCTGCATCACAGGTTATCTGAAACAGCAGTGGGATATGGTAGGCCGACGTTCCTTGTTCGTACTGTTCGATAAACCAGAGTCTCTGCTGCGCAAATGACATTGGCCCACGTTCCAGCCGCCTGGCGGCAATGGGCGATACGTCTCTGTTCAGATGCGGTATCAGTTTGGCTATCGTGGGGTACTGAAAAAGCAGATCAACAGGTACGTCCACTGACAACGCATCACTGATCTGTTGGCAGAGGCGGACAGCCAACAACGAATCACCACCGCAGTAAAAGAAATTATCATGGACACCTATCCGTTTGGTCGGCAGCGCCGCTTGCCACAGTTGACAAAGATGGGTTTCAAGAACGCTGGCGGCCGCAACATAATTGTCTGTTTCTTCTCTGCCGGGCTCCGGTAAAGCCCTGACATCCAGTTTGCCATTGGGGGTGAGCGGAAGATGGGATATTGGTATGTAGGCAACAGGTACCATGTATTGTGGAAGGTTGTCGGCAAGCGTTTCCCGTAATTCGGACTCATTCAATTCCCGTTCGCCGACATACCAGGCCACCAGATAATCGTAATTGTTCTGTCTATTGTCCGGATCACGCGATCGGGGCAGAACAATAGCCTGGTTTAGGCCATCAAGTGTCAACATCACCCGTTCTACCTCCGCAGGTTCTACCCGATATCCTCGAATTTTTACCTGGTGGTCAATGCGACCCATGAAAAGCAATTGACCATCGTCCCGCCATTGTACCCGGTCACCCGTGCGGTAGAGTTTGTGATAGCCTCGGCGGTAATCATCTATTGAGGCGAATGGATTGCTGACAAAAGCGAGTTCAGTCAAGTCTGGTCGGTTCAGATAACCTTTGGCAACGCCTGCACCCCCTATATATAACTCACCGGAAACGCCAACCGGTTGTGGTTGTCCATGGTCTCCCAGGACATATAGCCGGGTGTCGGCAAGTGGTTTGCCAATGGGGATAATACCATTGGGCGCTGGCTGACCAGAGAACCGGTACAATGTAGCGTACAGACTGACTTCTGTAGGTCCGTAAGCGTTATACAGTATGAAATCACGATGACGTGACAGTTGTGTTAACCGGGTGGCCAGATTGAAAGTCAAGGACTCACCCGCACTAATCAACAACCGGACAGACGTTGGCAAGGCACGACGGTGATGCGTCAGGAAATCACACAGGGTGTTCAGGAATGAGGGGACGGCCATCATAATGGTCACGTTGTGCTGTGCCATCAGGTCACACATCAGCCCGGGGTCATGGCGGGCATTGCGAGGTGCTATTACCGTTGGGTAAGACGTGCTCATAAACCAGAATATCTCCCACTCAGAAAAATCAAAAGCGTGGGGTTGTCTCTGAATGAATACGTCACCATTGAGAGTAGGCAGACGGGACAGGGTTGACTGAATACGACTGAGCAATCCTTTGTGGGTGGTGATGACGCCCTTGGGCTTTCCCGTTGTACCGGATGTGAAGGTGATACAGGCACAGGCATCCGGTTGCAGTACGGATTCTGATGGCCTGGCCTCAGTGTTGTGCCAGGACAGCTGGCCCAGTGGCAATACCGGTATTGCAGGCTGTTCTGCCAGCGGCCAGAGTTGCCAGGATGTGGTCAGTACCAGGGATGCTGACGTGTTAGCCAGAATAAAACGAATTCGCTCCGGTGCCTCGTTATGGTTGACAGGTACGTAGATACAGCCTGCCTTTAATACAGCCATTGCTGCAATATTGATGTCGGGGCCTGGCTCGCAGCAGACCACTACACAACTTTCCGGGGGAAGTTCGCCGTTGCACTGTTCTTTGATCTGCTCCTGAATAGTCAGCGCCAACTGATTTGCCCGGTTGTTGATCTGCTGGTTAGAAAATTGCTGGCCGGCAAAAATAAGACAGATATCGTCTGGAGATTGTTCTGCCCGCTGCTCAAAAAGCTGGTGTAATAACAGGCCTTCCTGCCCGGGTACTGGCTCGCTGTCAGTCTGGTTCCAGTCAATGGTAATTTTTTGCTGTTCTCGTTCAGTCAGGAGGCTGATGTCGCGCAATTGCACGTCAGGTTTTTCTACCACCTGCTGCAGCACTTGTACGTAATGTTGCCAGAGGCGCTTTATCGTGCTGACGAGGAACAGGGAAGCACAGTAGTTTAGCCAGCCAGTGAACGGACTGTTGCCATCATCAATGATCAGGGCCAGCTCGCGATTCATGGTTCGACCCGAAGGGGTGAGGAGTTCAACAGAGTTCGGGTCGATTGCAGAAACAGGCTGGGCAAAACGGTGAAATGCAAACAGCACCTGAGACGGTGGGGAGGGATTGTGGTTACAGGGAGTGTCCTGCTGTTGCTGAACATCCATTGCCGTCGCATGGATATGCGACACCAGTTCCCGAAAGGAGGACTGCGGATTAATAACAGTGCGTATCGCAGCAGAGTCAGCAAAAAAACCAATCGTGGTTTGCCGGGCAAAAGCGTTGGATATGACGCTATCGACAGTAATATCATTCTGGCCGCTGTAGCGACTGAGTAACAGGACAAACGCGCCTGACATGATGCTATAAAGACACTGTTTTTCATTGCCTGCGAGCTGTTTCAGTTGTTCGGATAGCACTTTTGTCAGAGTGAAATGGCAGTAGCTGTACCGATTTTTTGTACGTTGCTGTCTGGGATAATCCGATGGCAGAATGAGGTGGCCGAACTCTTCCGGACGCTGTTGGTTCCAAGTGCAGGCAGGGCTTTTCTGTATGTCGTACATTGTCGTTTTGAAGGAGGGGGCAGTTACCAGTATTAAGAATCTGTCTGGTAATAACTTTCTGTTTTAATCAGGCTTTTAACAGACCGCTACCTCCCTCCCGCAAAAGCACAGACGGTTCAGGGTTTTCCGGGCAGCGAGCAGCCTCCTGAAATATGGAAGTTATTTAAAGACAGCACCAAAGCCAACGATCGTGCAAAATTCTAGTAGAATTCAGTGATTTATCAAAATCTGGTGCTTACGTCTTACCTCGGGTCCCGGGAGCGTAAAAATACTACGTGACCGGGGTGAGCGAATACCCTGAAGGGCAAAATGCAGCCAATAATAAAGTAGCAACTTGAAAGGCGGCGGGTAGATACAGGCAACTTGAACTACAGCCATCGAGGACTCAAAAGGCAGAAATAACGCGATGTTCGACTTTTTAAAGCATCTCAAAACTCCAGAACGCCTTATATACCAGGGTTACAGTATAAATGATGCACTAAGGTCTAGCATAAATAGCATCAAACCTGACGACTGTGGTCGTAAAATATAGCTATTTTCTGCTTACTTTAGAAGTTGGTCATACAGATGTTTATTCTAAAGCCCTTGCAAATTAAGGGGATCCTATTTTTTGGAAGAGTAAGAAAAGTCGAACATCA
>JAKROC010000102.1 GCA_024509075.1 Endozoicomonas sp. | reverse complement strand
TTTGTCGTTGGTCTGGTGGCTGCGCTGTTGAGTTATTTTATTCCGGCCGGTTATTTTGCCACTGACCAGGTCAGCTATCTGGTGGACGGTGTGGAGAAGGTGCGAACGGTCATTGACCCTCAATCATTTGCCTACGCCACTGACGACAATGGTCATCTGGTATACAACGTTGTGCGTTTTTTTGCCGTGGGCAGCGAGACCGGGATCATGAATTTCGCGTTTGCCGGCCTGACCTCCGGTTCTGCAGTCAGCGTTATCATGTTTATGATGGTGATCGGTGGTGCCTTTGGTGTGGTCATGCGGACCGGCACCATCGATAACGGCATTCTGCGCCTGATTGACATCACCAAGGGCAGCGAAGCGCTCTTTGTTCCGGTGCTGTTTTTCCTCTTCTCTCTGGGCGGTGCGGTATTTGGCATGGGCGAAGAAGCGGTGGCTTTTGCCATTATCATTGCGCCTTTGATGGTTCGCTTAGGCTATGACGGTATCACCACGGTGATGGTTACCTACATCGCCACGCAAATCGGTTTTGCCACCTC
This sequence comes from Endozoicomonas sp., assembly GCA_024509075.1. GTDB lineage: Bacteria > Pseudomonadota > Gammaproteobacteria > Pseudomonadales > Endozoicomonadaceae > Endozoicomonas. The sequence goes on along the minus strand of JAKROC010000102.1, from coordinate 10,912 downwards.
CTGGATGAACCCGTTCTCGGTTGCCATCGCCCAGGGCATTGCCGGTATACCCGTGCTCTCTGGCATGACGTTCCGGATTGTCATGTGGGTTGGCTTTACCCTGGTTGGTATCGCTTTCACCATGTACTACGCCGGCAGCATCAAGAAAGATCTGAAGCGTTCCTACAGCTATGCCAGTGACAGTTTCTTTCGCCAACAGGCGCAGGAGAGCGTCGAGGCACGCTGGACCCTGGGTGATACGCTGGTGATTCTGACAGTGCTGGCCGCTATGATTTGGGTCGTCTGGGGCGTAGTGGTACATGCCTGGTACATTGCCGAAATCGCCTCCCAGTTCTTTACCATGGGCCTGGCAGCTGGTTTGATCGGCGTTCTGTTTCGTCTGAACAACATGACCTTCAATGACATTGCTATTGCTTTTAAAGATGGCGCTGGTGTTATGCTGGCCCCAGCCATGCTGGTTGGTTTTGCTAAGGGGGTTCTGATGTTGCTCGGCGGTGGGGATGTCAGCGAACCGAGCGTGTTGAACAGTATCCTCAACAGCGCCGGTTCTGCCATTGGTGGCCTGCCTGATGTACTGGCTGCGTGGCTTATGTACGTGTTCCAGTCGGTGTTTAATTTCTTCGTCACCTCCGGCTCCGGACAGGCCGTACTGACTATGCCACTGCTGGCGCCACTGTCGGATATGGTCGGTATCACTCGCCAGGTATCCGTGCTGGCCTTCCAGCTTGGTGATGGTTTTACCAATATTATCGTACCAACGTCTGCCTCGCTGATGGCAACCCTGGGCGTTTGTCGTATTGATTGGGGTGATTGGGTGCGTTTTGTCTGGCGCTTTATGTTACTGCTGTTTGTGATTGCCAGTGTTGTGGTGGTCGGTGCACATCTGATGGGTTTTTCCTGATTAACTCGCCCCCAGTGGGGGCGGTTATGATTTCCTCTGAACCGTTTATCCTGATCGTATTTAAGGCAAGTGTTGGATAAATCTCTTTTTCAACACGCCACTTGACAGCAATGGTGCACTCATTGACTATACTGTATAAATAAACAGTATTTTGAGTGTGCCGGTATGAAGCCTGTCCCGATTCTTCCCCAGCCCAATGCGGCCGTTGTGCCGTTCTACCAAAGTCCTGCTGCCTGTGGCTTTACCAGTCCAGCGGCAGATTATCTGCAAGATACCCTGTCACTGGATCAGCTGTTGATCCGCCATCCGGCGGCCACCTTTTTTGTCCGGGCCAAGGGGAACTCCATGGAGGGGGCTGGCATTTTTGACGACGATATTCTGATCATTGATCGTGCCCTTAACCCAGTTGATGGTGATGTGATCCTTGCCCTGTGGGACGGCGAGCTGATTGTCAAACGGCTGGTCTATCGTCGCGGGCGGCCTGAGCTGCATTCAGAACAGGTGGGGTACGCTCCTATCCGACTCAACGATGAAGGGAGGCTGGACGTATGGGGAGTGGTAACGGAAGTTATTCACCGACTACGGTGAAGCCGGTTATTGCATTGTGCGATGCCAACTCGTTTTACTGTTCCTGCGAGCAGGTGTTTAATCCGGCTCTGCTGGGCAGGGCTCTGGGCGTACTGAGCAATAACGACGGCTGTATTATCGCCCGTACGCCAGAACTCAAAGCCTTGGGAGTGGCTATGGGAACGCCGACGTTCAAGGTACGTGAACAGGTGTTGCGTGGCGAGGTCATTCTGCAAAGCTCCAATTACGCTCTGTACGGTGATATGTCCGCCCGCTTTATGTCGGTGCTGGAACAGTTCAGCCCGAAACTGAAGGTCTACTCCATTGATGAGGCGTTTGTTGATCTTACCGGCTTGCCGGTTAAAGAGTTGCACGCAACCGGGCAGGCCATGATACAGAGAGTGCGGCAATGGACCGGGTTACCCATTGGTGTGGGCATGTCGAGCACCAAAACCCTGGCCAAACTGGCGAATCACGCCGCCAAAAAATACCCGGGCACCGGTGGTGTGGTGGATTTAACGTGTCTGGCTCGTCAGCGCCGGTTGCTGGAGATCACCCCGGTGGGTGACGTGTGGGGCGTTGGCCGGCGCATCGGCAAAGAGTTGCAGGCAGTCGGTATCAACAGTGCTGCACAACTGGCGGATTCCAATCGGCAGTGGATCAAAAAACGGTTTTCAATAGTGCTGGAACGCACTGTCTGCGAGCTACAGGGCGAGTCGTGCATTGCCTGGGAGGAAGGCGGTCTGGCCAATAAACACCAGATTATGTGTTCGCGCAGTTTCGGCCAACGGGTCAGTACCCACCAGGCCTTACATGCAGCGTTGGCCAGTTTTATCAGTCGAGCTTGTGAGAAGCTACGCAGTCAGCATCGCTTTGCCAGCACCGCCATTGCTTTTGTCCGTACCGACCCGTTCAAAGAGGGGGTGCTTCGGACAAGCCGCAGTATCAAGCTGATGACACCCACACCAACCAGTGACACCCGGCTCTGGCTGCAACAGCTCCCTGCAGCTCTGGATATTTTGTTTCAGGAAGGTTTTGAATACAAAAAAGCGGGTTTCGTCCTGCTGGATCTGTGTTCAGCGCACAATATTCAGGGCGATTTGCTGGCAGAGACAGCTACCAATAACACCCGGATGATGACTGTGCTGGATGCCATCAACCAACGTTTTGGCCGACAGATGTTACGCCCGGCATCGGTGGGGTTTGCTACCCAGCGGTGGCATATGAATCAGCGGACGGTCAGTCCGGCCTACACCACTAACTGGCGGGAGATCTTGTCGGTCAGGGCGTGACGGGTCAGCGAATTATGCTGGGAAACCTCGCCCTTGTGCCCTCGGGTGCGACAGGGCGACGGGTATAAATCCTGGTTCTTCGCCCCGAACTGGCCTGAACATCACTGCCTGGGTTGTTGGGCAGCTCAGAGTGTCAAGGCTGGTTTGCTTTCAGGCTGCGGTTACTGGCCGATGATCTCATAACAAGGCTCATAGTGGCTGCCGGGCAATTTCATCCGATGCTGGTCAACAAACGACTGAAGCATTGTATCCATCTGTGTCATCAAGGCTGGTTCACCGCTGAGTTGGTAGGGGCCGTGCTGGCGAATAAGGCTGACACCTTCTTCCTTGATATTGCCAGCAACAATACCCGACATGACACGGCGCAGATTGGCGGCCAGCTGATGCGCTGGCAGGGCGCTGCGCAGCTCCAGGTTGGCCATGTTTTCGTGGGTGGGTTCAAATGGGCGCTGGAATTCCTGGTCGATGGTCAGCAGCCAGTTAAAGTAATATGCATCACCGTGCAGGCGCCGGTAGCGGGTGACTTTATCCAGTCCCTGGGCCATCATGGCGGCTACCTCGGTTGGGTCATTAATAATGATCTGGTACTTTTCCTGGGCATCACTGCCAAGGGTGTTGCCAATAAACTGGTCAATTTGTTCGAAGTAGGCTTCTGAACCTGATGGCCCAGTCAGGATCATGGTCAGGGGAATGCCTTTGTTATCCGGGTGCAGCAAAATACCAATAAGGTAGAGGATCTCTTCACACGTACCAGGGCCTCCGGGAAACACGATAACACCGTGACCAAGACGGACAAACGCCTCCAGTCGTTTTTCGATGTCAGGCAGAATCACCAGCTCATTGACAATGGGATTGGGTGACTCGGCAGCAATAATGCCCGGTTCCGTCAGACCGATAAACCGGCCATTGGTGATGCGCTGCTTGGCGTGACCAATGTAGGCCCCTTTCATGGGGCCTTTCATGGCGCCTGGGCCGCAACCGGTGCAGATGTCCATTTTCCGAAGACCCAGCTGATAGCCAACCAGCTTGGTGTACAGGTACTCATCCCGGCCAATGGAGTGACCGCCCCAGCAGACGACAATATTGGGCAACTGCTTGGTGATGAAGGCGTTGGCATGGCGGAGGATTTCAAAGACCTGATGAGTGACGTTGGTGGTGTTTTCCTGACTGAAATACTGGTTTTTGTGCATCAGGGAGGAGACGTAGAGAATATCCCTGAGGACTGAGAACAGGTTTTCCCGCACGCCGCGAATCAGTTTGTTATCGACAAACGCCGAGGCCGGAGCATTAATCAGTTCCAGCTTAAGCCCCCGGTGCTCTTGCACAATACGGATATCGAAATCGGTGTAGGCCCTTAATAGCTCCTCGGCGCTGTCACTCTCCGTCTCGTTGCTCAAAACGGCCAGGGCGCACTGGCGAAATAGTCGGTGCAGACCAGCGTTGGTGGTGTCTTGCAGGCTATTGACTTCCCTGTTAGAAAGTACGCGCATCGAACCGACTGGATTAACACTGGCGGAGACGACTTTCGTTGTACTCATTCTGCTCCTCCTGGAGGATGTTTGCTGACGAGGCTGATTAAACGCAGCTGTTAGCGGATTGTAAGGTTTGGTCGCAATGGAATTATAGTGTTGGTCATCAGTGTTGGTGTTTGTACCTGGAGCGGTGAGTCTATTGTATCGGGTTTGTGTCCGGAAGGTCAGCATTGGTGTAGTGGTATGTCGTTATCGGTTTTTCTATTTTGGTTTGGGCTGATATAAGATGGTGCACTGTGTTCAAAGAGCGCGATAGATGATGGGGGATGGCTTGATGCCTGGTCAGCAGAAAGTAGATACGTCAGCAGAGAGTGTGGTGGTGGTAGATGACCATAATGTTATTCTTGGCGCTGTGCCACGGATAGAGATGCGTGCCCAGGCCCTGTGCCACAGGGCAACTTATATTTTTGTTTTCAATTCGCTCGGGCAGCTCTACGTGCAGCAGCGGACCCAGAGTAAGGATATTTACCCGGGCTACTATGACCCCGCCACCGGTGGTGTGGTGACTGCAGGCGAAAGTTACGATCAGGCCGCGCGGCGTGAGCTGGCTGAAGAGTTAGGTATCAGTAATGTGGTGATCACGCCCCATTTTCATTTTTTCTTCCACAGTAGCAATTGTCAGGTTTGGGGCAGGGTGTATAGCTGCTATTATGATGGGCCTGTGTCCTTGCAGGCAGAAGAAGTGGCCGCCGTGGTGCTGGAGTCACCTCGGGAGGTACTGGCCAATCAACACCAGCGTAACTACACGCCCGATAGCCTGATGGCTCTTGAGCGGCTGGTTCATCTGCTTGGATGCTAATAACTAAATTCGATATCTGGTCATCGATTGCTGATGTGTACCAGTGTTTTGACGTTGGGTAACGTATGTTTACAGGTATTGTGAAGGGGTTTTTTCCGGTTGGTCAGGTTGAAACATTGGATGATCTGAGTCGAATTACCGTGTTATTGCCGTCCGCTTTGCTGAATGGCTTGGAAATCGGGGCAAGTATTGCGGTAAACGGTTGCTGTCTCACTGTGGTGGCTTTTGATCAGGCCGGTGCCACTTTTGATGTGATGAAAGAGACATTGCGAGTGACCAACCTGGGCGAATTGAAACAGGGGGATAAGGTCAATATTGAACGGGCGGCCCGTTTTGGTGATGAAATTGGTGGACACCTTTTGTCAGGACATATTCACGATACGGTGGTGATTAGTGATATTTTGCATGAGGAGAATAATGTTACCGTTTATTTTCAATTTGCTGCGAGGTGGCAGGATTATCTGCTTTCCAAGGGATATGTATCACTGAACGGCTGTAGTCTTACCATTGGCGAAACAGTTAATTGTGGTTGTTTTTGCGTCCACTTGATTCCGGAGACCCTGAGAATTACCTCTTTTGGCAGTGCCAGAATTGGTGATCGGGTTAATCTTGAAATAGATAGTCAAACCCAATCCATTGTTACTACGGTGAAAAGCTATCTGGCAAAATCATCTTGATTGTCGCTGGGGCGATTTTAACCGTCTGGTGTTTGTTGTCGTTTTAACCCACAAAATTGATATGTTGATTCCGTCTGTTAAAAGATGGATTTTTGTTGGGGGATGCTCCATACTTAGCTTGCTCACGAGCGTGTCCCAACGGGAATAATTCCCGCTAAGTTGAGAAAGTTGTTAAGAGGGCATCACCCTTGTTGAGTGGTGCCCTTGATTTTGCTCCGAACTAAAGCATTAAGTACCCGTCACTTTCAAGTTGCTACTTTGCTGGCTGCATTCGCTCACCCCGGTCACATAGTATTTCTATGCTCCCGGGGCTTCGCTCGTTTGTCGCCTCGAATCAACTTGAAATCCTTTGGGTACGACTATTATCAAGCCTTGACTTAATTCTCCGGAAAAGCAACTTTATAAACATCTTTGTATTCCCGGGCGAAATGGACGGTGATTCCTTCCCGGATGTATTCCGGCAGCTCATCAAAATCCCTGCGGTTATCTTCTGGCAATACTAGCGTCACTATGCCCTGACGGCGGGCGGCGATGACTTTCTCCCGGATGCCACCCACAGGCAACACCTTGCCGGTCAGGGTTAGCTCGCCGGTCATCGCCATATTTTTCAGTGGCTGGATGCCCAGGGCCAGAGAAATCAGAGCGGTGGTCATGGTGATGCCAGCACTTGGACCATCTTTGGGGGTTGCACCTTCCGGAACATGGAGATGGATGAATGCTGTGGTCAGGAAGTCTTCAGGGATAGCAAATTTTTTTGCGTGGCTAACGGCGTAGCTATAGGAGATTTCCGCCGACTCTTTCATTACCTCGCCCAACTTGCCTGTCAGCTTGAAACCGGGCTTTTGCCGGTGGATCAGGCATGCTTCAACAGGCAGTGTTGCCCCGCCCATGGCCGTCCAGGCCAGACCTGTTACTACACCGACACCGGCCATGGTCTTTTCCGGGCGGAAGTAGGGCGCACCAAGGAAGTCCTCAAGGTTTTTGGCGGTAACGGTCAGTTTGTTCTCATCGTTTTCCAGAAATTTGACCACCACTTTGCGGATGATTTTCTGGAGCAGCTTTTCCAGATGACGGACGCCGGACTCACGGGCGTAACCGTCGATAATTTTGCGTAAAACACTGTCAGAGAGACGTAGCTGACTTTTGGCCAGTCCGCCTTTTTGCAACTGCTTGGGCCACAGGTGGTTTCTGGCAATGGCCACTTTCTCTTCGGTGATATAGCCCGAAAGGCGGATAACATCCATCCGGTCCAGCAGTGGGCCGGGAATAGTATCAAGCTGATTGGCGGTACAGATAAACAATACTTTGGACAAATCAATACGCATGTCCAGGTAGTGATCAAGGAATTCGGCATTCTGCTCCGGGTCCAGAACTTCAAGCAAGGCTGAGGCCGGATCGCCCCGAAAGGATGCGCCTATTTTATCAATCTCATCCAGCATAATGACTGGGTTGGAGACCTCCACCTCTTTAAAAGCTTGTACCAGCTTGCCGGGCAGGGCACCGATGTAGGTTCGTCGGTGTCCCTTGATTTCTGCTTCATCGCGCATCCCGCCGAGGCTGAAACGATAGAACTTGCGGTCCAGTGCTTTGGCGACAGACTTGCCAATGGAGGTTTTGCCCACGCCGGGTGGGCCAACCAACAGCATGATTGAGCCAGCAATTTCCTTGCGGTAGGCACCCACAGCCAAAAACTCAATGATGCGATTTTTTACATCATCCAGACCATCGTGGTCACTGTTAAGCACCGTTCTGGCATGAGGCAGATCCAGATTGTCCCTGGAGAAGAGGCCCCACGGGACAGATGTCGCCCAATCGAGATAATTACGGCAAACGGCGTATTCCGGAGAACCTGTTTCCAGAATGGAAAACTTTTGCAACTCGTCATCAATTTTGCGTTTTGCTGCCTCAGGGACGCTCAGTTTGGCCAGCCGTTGTTGAAACTGTTCAATTTCGGCGGTGCGATCGTCCTTGGAGATACCAAGTTCTTTCTGGATGACTTTCAGCTGCTCTTTCAGGAAAAATTCCCGTTGATGGTTGCTGATCTTGCGGTTGACTTCATCTGTAATTTCACTTTGCAGGCGGGCCACCTCTTGTTCTTTGCGGATCAGCACCAGCACTTTTTCCATCCGCCGCTGTACGGTGATGGTTTCAAGCACTTCCTGCAGTTCCTGGCCGGGAGCAGTGGTAATGGCCGCGGCAAAGTCAGCTAATGGCGACGGGTCTCTGGGGTTGAAGCGATTGAGGTAGTTTTTTAATTCTTCGCTGTACAAGGGGTTAAGGGGGATAAGTTCTTTGATCGCCTGAATCAGCGCCAGGGCGTAGGCTTTTACTTCGTCGCTGTTGTCTTCTGGAGGTTCCATGTATTCCACCTGCACCAGGTAGGGTGGACGACGACGTAGCCACTGTCGTATCTTAAACCGCTGCATGCCAAGGGCGATAAACTGCACCTGATCATTGTCAGAAACAATATTGTGAATTTTGACCACACAGCCTACGCGAGGAAAGTCGTCCGGGGTTATTTCATTGCCCGGTATCCGGCCAACAAAACTCAAGCCAACAGCTTTGTGCGGACTCTGGCCGACGCGGTGCAGCGTCTCACCCCATTCCTGCGTGCTGAACACCAGTGGCTGAACCTGGGCCGGGAAAAAGGGGCGGTTGGAAACGGGGATCAGATATAGTTTGTCGGGCAGTGCCTGATGGGGGAGTACCAGGCCAGTACGGGCATTTTGCTCCTCTTCACTGTCGGTCAGTATTTCGGGAGTGTTAGTATCCTGATCTGTCATGTTCTATCCGCAATAACTGGTTTTGAGAGAAAGTCTGTTTGCAACTGGTGACCGGTCATGCTCTTGCTTCCGGTACGGTCGTAAATACTCTTGCTAGCCTATTTTGAGTCTTATCCGGCAATTTCAATGGCCACCTGGTTAAGTATGGATGAGATAGCCATACCTGACATCTCAGGATGGCATGTCCTCGAGTTAATCATTGACCCACATTGGTCAGTATGGAATTGCACCTGTAAGTCAGTGACAGTTTAATGACAATGTGTCGTATTTTCACTGTTGCCGTGAGGGCTGGGAGAATGCAGACATATTGAGCGTGGTCGGATCAGTTTAGCTGACGGTGACAAAAAGCCCATTCGTCCATCGATGTATATTTACCTTGCGGTTGTCAGGTCAGTCACCTTGAATGGTGACAGGGGCAGGAAGGAATTCTGCCTTGACTAAGTTCAGGAAAAGGAGTTGCGAATATGAACAATAAAATCATTGCATTTTTGGTCACTGTTTTTCTCAGTTTTTCCGCCATTGCTGCAGACCGTCAGGGTAACAAAGTGATGGTTAATGTTAATCAGGCCAGTTTTGAGGAGCTTGACAAAGGGCTTCTAGGTGTTGGGCCGCGCATCGCTATGGAGATCGTCAAACATCGTGACCAGCACGGACCTTATCAGAGTCTTGATGATTTGGACCGAGTTAAATTTGTTGGAGCCACCATACTGAAGAAAAACAAAGGTCGAATTGTTTTTGACTAAGCACTCCTTTTAAGCCTGTGAATCACACAGGCTTTTTGTCGTTCAAAGTTTGTTATCTTGTTCTATGCTGGGTTCTTTATCAAGCTTTCGACTGGCTCTCACAAGAGGGCAGCAATTCGTTCCAGTGTTTGCCCGGCGTCACAAGTTTGTTCCCCTGTGGGAAGCAGTGTTAATGGCGCTGGTGCGCCCCAGAAAGAACTGCCGTCATTAAGTAGCAGTGAATTTTCCATCCCTTTGGCGCTACTATTATGAAATTCCAGCATTTTTTTCGGTGGAGAATTCACCGGCAGCGGCTGCCCTTCGGGTATTGACTTGAAATTGTTAAGCAGCTGTTTATTCCCGGTCAGCAATGCTGGTGCTTCTTGCTTACCGTCATGAATGTGCTGGATGTGGATGGTTTTGTGCGTTAGGCCAAGATCTGCTGCGCTGGATATGCTTCTGCCGGCCTGACTCCCGGGGATACAGGCGTTGACATCAGGCGCGGGGCCCGGAAGTGGTCCCGGTGACGAGGCATTTTGAGATGGGATTGACTGCATGATGTCGTACTTGTGTTGGTGATGATTTGCCCGGGCTCACAGGCGTCATGGCTCAATGGTCAGCTCTTGCCGGAGCCGGCCAGCCCGGCGTGCAATAGCTGACGCATCAACCGTGCAAATGTATAGCAGCGTACAGCGTGTTTTCCAGCAGTGTGGCCACCGTCATGGGTCCGACTCCGCCCGGCACTGGCGTGATCCAGGAGGCATGTTTGCTGGCTTCGCTGAACTCAATATCACCAACCAGCCGACCATCTGCCATCCGGTTTATGCCGATGTCGATAACCACGGCCCCGGTCTTGATCCACTCGCCTTTAACCAGTCCCGGCTTGCCGGCCCCCACCACCAGAATATCTGCCCTGGCCACCTGGGCAGCAAGATCTGCTGTGAAACGATGGGCGGTGGTGGTGGTGCAGCCAGCCAGCAGGAGCTCCATGGTCATGGGGCGGCCAACAATATTGGACGCACCGACAACCACGGCATTTTTGCCGCGAATGGGTTCGCCCGTGCTTTCCAGCAAGGTCATTACGCCCTTGGGAGTGCAGGGACGCAATAGCGGAATGCGCTGCACCAGTCGGCCAATATTGTAGGGGTGGAAGCCGTCCACATCTTTGTCTGGGCGAATGCGCTCAATAACCTGTTCGCAGCTGATGTGTTCGGGCAGGGGCAACTGAACCAGGATTCCATCAATTTCGGGGTCTTGGTTAAGCTGATCGATCAGCTCAAGAAGATACTGTTCACTGGTGCTTGCCGGCAAGTCGTAGGAGATCGATTTAAAGCCGACATGCTGACAGTCCTGTCTTTTTTTTGCCACGTAAACCCGCGAGGCAGGATCGTCACCAAGTAGAATAACTGCCAGTCCTGGCGCCCTGAAACCTTCCATTGTTCTTTTGCTGACCTGTTCGGTAATGGCATCGGTCAGTTGCCGGGCAATCGCTTTGCCATCAATAATTTTCGCGGTCATAAATAGTGAGGCCTGCTGCTGACAATCATCAGGAATTTAGATGGTTGATGAGAAAACGCTGCACAGTCTAGTTCTCGTCCAAAAACACAACCAATTGAAAACTGTAGATTTTATTTTGAAA
>JAKROC010000101.1 GCA_024509075.1 Endozoicomonas sp. | reverse complement strand
GCCGGACTATATTCTGGTAAGACAAGAGCAAAAATCAGCATTTATTGATCACTACCTCAAGGCTTTCCAGAAAATGTACCCGACAGTTGTCGGCAATGATGATTACACATCCATCATCAATGATCGCCACCACCAAAGGTTGCAAAACCTGCTCGATGATGCCAAAGCGCAGGGAGCCACCATCCACACACCAGAGGCAGGCAAAGGAAAAAAGGCCAGAGACGGAGAAAACGACTTGAGCCGTCGAATGCCCATTCATCTGATTGAAAACCCTTCTGACGACATGGGCGTAATGCAGGAGGAAATTTTTGGCCCGCTACTGCCCGTGATTGGCATTGCCAGCCTTGATGAAGCCATTGAATTTATCCAACAACGCCCTCGCCCGCTGGCACTGTACTACTTTGGTTCTAACGCCACCAACCAGCAGGCCGTTTTGGACAGAACGCACTCTGGTGGTGTCTGTATCAATGAGTGCATCCTTCATGTAGCCATTGAAGACATGCCCTTTGGCGGCATCGGCCCTTCCGGTATGGGCCACTATCACGGCTATGAGGGCTTCCTGACCTTTTCCAAAGCCAAATCAGTACTGAGTAAAGGTACGCTGAATAGCGCCAAAATGGTTTATCCCCCCTACGGCGGCTGGTTGCAGAAAAAAATGCTGGAGTTTCTCTCAGGCGGCAAATAGCACAAACAGCCTTTGGCGCACGACAGTAGTCGATTTTTAAGCCGCGCCAAAGCGCCGAATTTCCTTATTCTCAACGCTCACGTTTTAGCTTAATTACCTGGTCAGATTTTTTTGAGAGCCGAGCTATTTGAACCGACTTGACTATTTCGATAACATGAGCATCTTTTATCGAAAATTGGTCACACTGCTCGCCGAGCAGCGGATTTTCCCCCAGAGAACTGTCTATCGTACCGCCCGGCAGATTTCTGCTGACAGCAAAATCGTCTGAAATCACTGCCCCGGGATTGTGACCGGAGAGTCATGTTGAATGATTAAGGTAATCTATCCTGGGACATTCGACCCTATCACCATGGGTCATGTGGATCTTGTCGAAAGAGTGTCCAGGCTGTTTGACACAGTCGTTATCGCTGTGGCTGAAAGCCCCAAAAAACAACCGCTATTTGATCTTGCCGCCCGAGTGACCCTGGCTCAGAAATCAACTTCACAACTGCCCAATGTTCAGGTAACAGGTTTTAGCTCTCTGCTGGCCGACTTTGTTGCCGAGCAGCAAGCGCACGCTATCCTGCGTGGCCTGCGGGCGGTATCTGACTTTGAATATGAGTTCCAGATGGCCAATATGAATCGGATTCTGGCCCCGGAGGTGGAGAGCCTGTTCCTGACCCCAGCGGGGCAATACGCCCATATTTCTTCTACACTGGTGCGGGAAATTGCCTCTCTGGGCGGGGATGTTTCCGCGTTTGTCCCCCCTTGTGTTTGCCAAGCCCTGACCAATAAATTTCACAGCAACTGAGATACTGCCCGCCGGAAATATTGCCCGGCATCAGAGAAGGATACCTATGGCTTTAATGATTACCGACGATTGCATTAACTGCGACGTCTGCGAACCGGAATGCCCTAACAGCGCCATTGCACCCGGGGAAGAAATATACGAAATCGATGCACTGCTGTGCACCGAGTGTGTTGGCCATTACCACGAGCCGCAATGTCAGCAAGTCTGCCCTGTTGACTGCATTGAAAAAAATCCTGACTGCCAGGAGAGCCGGGAAGAGCTGCTGGCAAAGTATAAAATCATCACTGCTTAAACCACCAGAATGGCGGTCTTGACTGGCATCATCCAGGTGAGCACCTGGATTTTATCGGTCTGACCGTTGCCAGGAAGCCACCTTTTCAAGCCTCACGAAACATTCAACAGAGTCAGTTACCCCCCATCAACGGCCTGAACTTTCGCCTATGCTTGCTTGTCAAAATAGTAAACAGGGGAGTTTGGCCATGATTGACCTGAGCTGTATCATCGCCGGAATGTCGGCAATCCACTGGACTATGGCCGCTGTCGGCTTGGCGCTGTGGGTGGCAAGTATCCACTTTGCTGGTGTGGCCACGGAAAAGCGCTGGGGTGATCGGGAGACCGGAGCTTTGGCCGGTTTTTTTGTTCCCGGCTTCGTACTTATTGCTCTGCTCTATCTTTGGTAAGTTTCCTTCGTTGTTGCTTGGGATAATTTTCAATACTCCCAGCCTGTGCACTGTCAGAGTTCTTCTGCCACGAATTTAAAGCCGCATATTTGAAAAACTGCCCATCATCAACCACACTGGTTTCGAACACAGCATATTCATCCGATCAAACTCTTCGTCGACATCCCGTTTTTTTCCCTGTTTCTGGTGACCAACATCAACCTGCAGTTTGAGGCGTGCACCCATGGCTGACGCATCCCCCCCAAAAACCAATTCCGGAAAACTGACCGTCTTTACCCTTGCAGTAATGAATATTGTTGCTGTGGTCAGCCTTCGCGGCTTACCGGCAGAAGCGGAGTATGGGCTCAGTTCTGTGTTCTACTACCTTTTTGCCGCTATCTTCTTTCTCATCCCGGTCTCTCTGGTAGCGGCCGAGCTGGCCACGGGCTGGCCGGAAAAAGGCGGTGTTTTCCGCTGGGTTGGTGAAGCCTTTGGACCCAAATGGGCTTTTCTGGCCATGCTGATGCTGTTCGTTGAAGTCAGCGTCTGGTTTCCCACTGCTCTGACATTTGGTGCCGTCTCTCTGGCATTTATCGGGCCAGACCAAACCTGGGACCAGGCGTTGTCGGCCAATAAATTCTTTGTGCTGGTGGTGGTGCTGGCCATCTACTGGCTAGCAACGTTCATCGCCTTTCGCGGCGTTGAGGCTTTTTCCAGGGTCTCCAAGTGGGGGGGGATGATTGGTACCATTATACCGGCAGCGATTCTTGTTTTTCTGGGTTTTAGCTATCTGGACAGTGATCAACCGGTACATATCGAGCTGACATGGAGCGAGGTGCTGCCTGACTTTTCCAACTTCAGCAATATTGTCCTTGCGGCCAGTATTTTTCTGTTTTACGCCGGCATGGAGATGAATGCTATCCATGTCAAAGATCTGGATAACGCCTCAAAATCCTACCCAACAGCCATTGCCATAGCCTCCATTGGCACCGTGGCAATCTTTATACTCGGCACTCTTGCCATTGGTTTTGTCATCCCGCAATCGGAAATCAACCTGACCCAATCGTTACTGGTGGCCTACTACGACATGTTTAAATGGGCAGGTATTGGCTTTCTGGCTCCGATCATGGCGATTTGTCTGGCCATCGGCGTACTGGCCGGAATCGTCACCTGGGTGGCCGGCCCCTCCTCCGGCCTTTTGATGGTGGCTAAAGCTGGTTACCTGCCGCGCTTCTGGCAACACACCAACGAACATGACATGGCAACCCACATCATGTTTTTGCAAGGAGGGCTGGTAACTGTTCTGTCCATTCTGTTTGTGGTCATGCCTTCGGTGCAGGCCACCTACCAGATACTCAGCCAGCTGACCGTAATACTCTACCTTGTCATGTACTTACTGATGTTTGCTGCCGGCATTTACCTGCGCTTCTCCCAGCCCAATCGCCCACGTCCTTACTCTATTCCTGGCGGCAAAGCGGGTATGTTTCTGATCGGAGGCATTGGCTTTATTGGCTCACTTACAGCCTTCTTGTTAAGCTTTATACCACCGGACCAGATTGCCATTGGCAGCCCAACCACTTATGTATTGATTCTGATTGCTGCAACGGCCCTCTTTGTTGTCCTGCCCTTTGTCATTTATGCCGTGCGCAAACCACACTGGAAGGATGAGCAAAGTAATTTTGCTCCATTCACTTGGGAAATAGAAAACTCCCACCCGGGCGTTCCCAGTGACTCTGACAGCCACACCCAGCAACTGACCCACCAGCATTTCAATGCGTCGCAGCAGCAACAAAAGTCCAAAAATGATGGAGCAAAACAATGAGTTACTCCGAAGCGCAATTAAAAGCTCTGGCCGATGAAGCCGTTGCCATGGGTCGCAAGTGCCGTGAAGGCGCTAACGCAGACTACATTCCCTTCCTGGCCAGCGTGCCTTCTGATCTGTGTGGATTATCCATTATCTGCTGTGATGGCACGTTAGTTCACAGCGGTGACTGCAGCTATCGCTTTGCCCTGGAGTCCATCAGTAAGGTGTGCTCCATGGTACTGGCCATGGAACAGAAAGGCTCCGAAAATGTGCGAGAAAAAATTGGTGCCGAACCTACTGGCCTGCCCTTTAATTCAGTCATGGCACTAACCACCCACCACGACAAACCCCTGACTCCGCTGGTCAACGCCGGCGCGATGGCAACGGTCAGTTTTATTGATGCCCCGGACAAAGAGTCTCGCTGGCGAATGATTCTCGACTTCCAGCAACAACTGATGTCCGAAAATGTAACGCTCTCAAACGAAGTCAACAAGTCGGAACAGGATACCAACTTCCACAACCGCGCCATTGCCTGGTTGCTTTACGCAGCCGGCAACTGTTTTTGTGACCCAATGGAAGCCTGCGAAGTCTATACCCGACAATGTTCGACCTTGGTGACTTGCGATGATCTGGCCACACTGGGAGGAACCTTGGCCAATAATGGTGTCAATCCGATCACTGGCAAACGGGTTATCAGCCCGGAAAATGTTGCCCCATCCCTTGCCGAGATGACTATGGAAGGACTCTATGAATTTTCCGGCGACTGGGCTTTTCTGGTCGGTCTGCCAAGCAAGAGCGGTGTCGGTGGTGGCGTGGTTTCAGTGGTTCCGGGAAAAATGGCCATTGCTGGCTTTTCACCACCGCTCGATGAGGTCGGTAACAGTGTACGAGCGATGCGCATGATACGCCATGTAGCCGACAAACTAAATCTGAGCATCTACAACTCGGGTCATGATACAGTGCACTGATGGCTGGGAGCCTTATGCGACAAGAGTACCAAGTGATAAGCATATCGTCGGAAAGCTCTATACCCAGCGGAGTGAGCAAGAAAATCTGAATCTCAGAACCCGGATCAAGTGCCTGGCCGTAACGAGCTGTGAAATAGAAAGCACTTTTGCAGGTTGGCAGATGGGTGAAGACAGCCGAATGACACTTCTTTCAACACCGACTTCATGTGCTCACTCAGACATTCTGGTCTGCAACGTTGGTCGTGCGAGGCAATTTCCCTGAAGCATCGGCCAGAGTTGAGACAATTTACCCTGCGATTACAGTTATAAACGACAAAGTGATTATATAATTTTTTTGAAAAATTAGTGCTCCCTATTTCAACTGTCGTGAAGGCTGTGCCATTATTGTAGGGTTTTTCCACTTCAAACCTGTTGCAAACACGATCTATCCTGGCCTTATGACCTTTTGGCCAGAAAACATGGAAACCATTGCCGATATGAAGAAGGTTATTCGAATTTCTGCCCTGGCTGCGGCCGTTATGCTGGCAGCCGGTTGCCAGGAGAAAGCTGTCGATACTCCGGTTGAGTTGGTTCAGGTTCAACTGGACACTGACGACCAGAAAGCGGCCTATGCCATCGGTGCATCCATCGGCAGCTTTGCCAGCCAGACCCTGAAGCAACAAGAAGAACTCGGCGTTGCCCTGGATCTAGAGATGGTCAAAGCTGGCTTGCTCGACGCCCTGCTTGCGCAATTACAGATGAACGAAGAAGAAATGGCAGCTGCACTCAGAACGCACGAGCAGAGAATGAATACGCTTGTTCAGGAACAAGCCAAACAACAGCGTGAAGACACCCGCAAAGCCGGTGCTGCTTACCTGGAAGCCAACAAAGCCAAAGAAGGGGTTACCGTTACTGACTCCGGCCTTCAGTACGAAGTGATCAAACAGGGCGACGGTGCCAGGCCCACTGCCGCTGATACTATCACTGTGCACTACACCGGCACCCTGATTGACGGCACTGTCTTTGACAGCAGCCGTGAGCGTGGCCAGCCAACCACCTTCCCGCTGTCCAACGTCATCCAGGGCTGGACTGAAGGCTTGGCTTTGATGCCAGTAGGCTCACAATATCGCCTGACCATCCCGGCTGAACTTGCCTACGGCGACCAGGACTTAGGTGCCATCCCTGCCGGCTCTGTACTGGTCTTTGACGTTGAACTGCTCAACATCGGGCAAGATAATACTGGGGAAGCGGGTCAGGCCGCCGACAACAAAACCGCTGACAAAAAAGGCAAATAACGGAATTTGACTGCTGTGGGCAATAATGCTGCCCACCTTCTGACTTATGAATTTAGTCTCGATATTAGTCGTCCTGTTCATCACCCTGTTTGTGGTCGTCAAAGTGACTGAGCGCCACAGTAAGCCGCTAACAGCCGAGCAACAGGGTAAACTGGCAAAAACTGCCATGGTACTGATTTTCATCATGCTTATTGCCGGGCTGATCAGGAGCCTGAGCTAGGGTAACCGGGGTGGCAGATCCAGGTGATGTATCAGGGCAATTGATCTGGTATGTTCCTGCCTTTTTGAGTCATCTATGGCTGTTGTTCGGTCTTGCCCCAGATTAGTTGGTAATGTTCCCGGTATAGATATTCGTCCATTACCTCGCCGTCTATTTCCTCAGACCGCGAGTGGCAAATGGTCTTTCTGACCAGTCGCTTGATCCGGATTCCGAGATTCAGATTTTCGCGCTCAATCCGCTGGTTATGGAGCTTTCCGGCAACATGCTTATTGCTTGGCAATCTTGTCGCATAAGGCTCCCAGCCATCGGTGCAGATAATGCGTATTTTGCTCATGAATGGCTTCAATTTGCTCAGCAGTTTCTCCAGAGTCTGCTGAGTTCTGCTACCAAAAACATGAGCCAAAACCTTTTTAAACCCTGGCTCCCAAGCATAAAACAGCCAACGCTGTTTCTTTTCGCTACCGACATATGGCCACTGCTCATCCATCTCGAAAACCAGTACGACTGTGGCATTTTCAAAGGGCAGTTCAGTTATATCCGGCGGGGACAGTTTTTTAAGTGTCCTAAAACTTGAGAGTCCAGAATCTATCATAGCGCTAAAAAGTCCGCCCAAAACCAGACAGTGACCAAGAAGCGATTATCACTATAAACGCTCTGAGGTAAAATTGCGCCAGTTCTTTTTACTATGGAGCAGGCAATGCCCCTGACGCTCGACAATGATGGCTACCTGGCCAATCTTGATCAATGGAGTACTGACGCGGCTGAGCAGCTGGCCGCCCTTGAAGGTATTACCCTGACCCCGGCGCACTGGGAAGTGATAAACGCCCTGCGTGTTTTTTACCAACAATACCATCTGGCCCCCAGCCAGCGACCCTTTGTCAAACACATCGCCAACACTCTGGGATCAAAAAAGGGTAACAGTATCTACTTGATGCAACTATTTCCAGGCAGTCCAGCCAAAGTGGCAGCCCGTATCGCTGGACTGCCAAGACCCACCAACTGCTTTTGAACCAGCCGGTTCACCCAATATCCTGATCAACTCAGCCCTGTGGAACTATATCCACCTGACAGAGTCTGAATAGTACGAAGAGACACCGCATTGATACCGACCTGCTGTACTTATTATGAGTGAAGAGTTGTCAGAATGAATAGAACCCCGGTCACCCTGCTATTTTCTACGCTTTTGGTCACTGTGGCCCATCTCGGGACGGCGATGGCCGGTTCCGGTGAGGCGTCGCTACCCGAAGTTGAACCGTCACCCCAGGTGGTGAATGTCACGCCTCAACAGGGCGGTGACTTGAACATCAATCTGGCCAACAAAACTGACATTGAAAAACAGTTCATTCAGGCTATCCACCAACGCGGTGAGCGAGATGCGGACATCTTGCTTCTGGCCATTGATCGCGTTTCTGCCGGTTTGCGTGAGCTAAGCGACACCGTTGCCGAACTGCACCGCGCTTCTGATGAAAGCATTATTCAGCCCGTTGCAGTTAACGAATTTCTCAGTCGGGCACGCTCTTACCGGCAGGAGTCGGTTCTGTTTCTTGAAAACCTTAATAATCTGAAGTTCTTCCCCGCCCTGCGACCCGATATCACCGTTGATGCCGATCAGCAGGTCGATATGTTGCCACTGGTGCAACATTATGAGGAAGCATTGCAAAAGCTGGAGTCCGGGGTTGGAGAGCTTCCTTTCACCATCCTGTTGCCTAACGGTCTCTTCCATCAGCAAGTAGGTATTAGCAGTGACCAGCTCAAGAGTATGTCGTTGTACAGTGCTGAGCAAATCTCAGACATGAAGCGCGACATCATGCAACTGCGCGCCATGCGCACCCAAGACAAACGGGTTATTGACGAAGGCATCAATCGCTTCACCAAAAACGCCATTGAAACATTTATTGATACCTTTGGCACGTCAGAAAGATACCGGACAATATCTGATCGCCAGGGTCAGCAGAATGCCAAGGAAATGCTGATTGATGCGTTTTGGGCAAGGTCATATATCCGAGCCACATACGGCATCCAAATCGGCTGTATTCCAGTGGAATATGACAAGCGAATATTCAACCTGGACTTTTACCTTAACGATATGGCCGTTGGTGCTGCCCCCATCTATGACCAGAACAAACTGATGCACTACGCCAACCTTGCCCAGGAGGCCATGCTGACTGTAACCAGTTCGGCCAGCAAGCAATGGACTTCCGTCAATTCATGGGTTAGCTGGATTGCCGGTAAATCCAATGAGATGGACACCAAGTACTTTATTATCGCCCTCATGAAAAAAGATATCGATGAAGAACTTGCCCTCAGCCGTACCGGCGGTTTGAAAGAGGTTCGTAATGGTTATCGTCAGCATTACCTAGGCTCAGATATGTTGCAGGCTCTCTACCAGGAGAAAGCTAGACAGGTTTTCCACCCAGGTGATGACGATGAAGACATTGAGAGTGATGTAATGTTTGTCGAGGCCGGCACGCTGAAAGGTTCAATAGCCATGTGTATTAATGCTCTGGAGAATCAGGAAAACCGACTTGATGAAGCCAAAAAACTGCAAAGCGTGGTAGAACTGCTCACCAAAGATAATACTGTTGCGCAAAAAAGAAAAAAGAGGCAACTGTTTAAATAGTTGGCCAACAGTGGTGTGCGGATATATCCCGCCCTCTGCAACAAAGGCAGAAGTCTCAGCATGGGGTGCCCCGAATGGACACCGAGTGAAACTATTACTAATAATACCGGCAGGTCTATTTTGTCCGCAAAGTTCTACCGTAGGTTAGCCTTACTGTTTTTGCTGACCAGTTTTTCCGTTGAGGGGTTTGAACCTTATTTTGTCGCCAATTATTGCGTTGAACGTGCGGCACCTCAATTGCGGTATAGTAACTCCTGTCCTGGGCATACAATCCCATCGCACAAGACCCGCAACTTTATCCACGAAGAGTTGCGCTGTGCCGGTCGGGAAAATGTTCTTGTTCGCTCACCGATTCAGTTTGATGAAGAGGCCTGGCTGGACTTAAAAAACGTCGACCGCTATGACGCAGCCAGTTTACTGCGACAGCAGTCTACTCCAAACTGGTCGAAATCAATGCACTATATGACCTACGTACACTGGGCGTGGGAAGAGTGCCAGCTAATCACTGACTCTGCTACTTGCGGCACCTATGAAGTCTGTCAGGACAAACAGCTTGTCGGTGATGGGGGACAGGTCAGGCATGTCAAAGATTGTCACCAGGAACCCAAACGTTGCTACGCCGATGTAAACATCCATGAAAAGGCGCTTTGTGTTGACGGCGGTGGACAGCTCGACTTTGACGTTGAATTCCTGAAAAAAGATGCCGATCACTGGAATCCGGACAACCCTGACTACATTGACCGTCTTGCAAACGGCTACGACTTGTTGCCAGGCGAGGAAGAAGTGATCACCGTCAGCAATCTGAAATCTGGCTGGTGGAACCATCAATCCACAAAGTTAACACCAACGCTGGTAATCGACGACCCGAAAAACGAATACACTCTCGGCCAGTCAGTCCACCAGCAAAATGCCCGGAGTCTCACTTGCCGCTTTCAAGGTTACGATAAAGTCAGCTTTACAGTTGAAACCCAAAAACGTATCGCCTCACGTTCACCCAATGGCTTTTCGTTGCCCCAGTCGTATGATAATGAAGAAATTGAGCCACTTGTATGGCAGTCAGCGCCCGGTAAAGACGGCTTACGGGTAGATAAAGGCTACCCGGCGATTATGAGAGCACTGGATTACTCTGCGGCGGCTATCAATGAAATTTCTGAAGATGTCAGCAGACAATTGAAGAATATAGTCATCAGAATTCAGCTTTATGAACCCTCACTTTTTGGTGAACGACTGAAGTCCACCATCTATATTGACGAGGCAAAAGGCATTGTACAGACCCTGAACGCTATTTCCAGTGAGCAAAAGATTCGTCGCTCCACCTTGTGGGAGTTCAAATTGAAAAATGGCGACAACCCCAGCAAGAATATCTACCGCAGCTATGTACCTTCACTTTTCTATTATCCGGGAAAAATTTTTCTCACCGACGAATCACTGAGTTACGATGACCATTTGGTACCTAACACCGAGTACACCCTGAAATTAACGGTATATCAGAAAAACATGCCTTTTTACCGACAATCCTGTGAATCCGAGCCTGACGCATGGGATTGTAAGTGGTACGCCCTGTGGGGTCTGTTCAGTCCACAACGCTATGAGGGCAATTATTATTCCAGAAATAGCCTGGATCTTGTATTTCGCTCCAACCCCAATGTGGATCAAAGGACTTGGCTATCTACCTTCTGGCACTTTACCAGTTATGCCCAGATCACTCTACCGGTGGGGGCTATTGCCTACGTGCTTTACAACTCTATGTAGGGGTTATACTGCTCCATCAGGAGGCTTGTCGTGGACAATAAAATAGCAAGAATGTCGGTCTACCAACCAACCGTAGAAATCCACGGTCGTCAGCAGGGCGGGAGATCTGCCCCGTTCATGAATCGATTGGTAAGCGCATTTAGTAGTTTTAGTTGTCACTGTTGCACAACTGACGACGTTAAATATGTTGCCGCTGGCGAAAGCCTGGTAGATCGGTTAAAGTCATTCCCCTCGGTCAAGGCAGTGATCATTGACCTTCTTTATCTGTCTGACGTTGTCACTGACAGTAATGACATCGAAAAAATTGATGATGCCATCCGCGAGAAGTTAGTGGAGCTGAAAACGGCCATCTGCACACCATCTGTTGCCAAGGTGAGTCCTGACAAATCCATGTCGAACACCTTATTAAAAAAGCGATTGCAGTTTGATCATGAAATCACCGAAGCACTCGAACAAATCTTCAACACAATAAATCCAGAACAGCCCAACCTGAGCAGAGAGACGACCCCCCTGAGTATCGTAGCTTCTGAAGAGCAGGTTGATGAGGTTATCACGTCGATGCATACGAATCTTATTGAAAAAGCCCTACAGAAAAGAAATACCGCTAAAGTAGTTGAGTGTTACAAAAAAGCTCAGCAGGAAAAAAGTTAATAGCTTTACCTGCTTGAGGAGTTGTCGTTAAATGTCTCCCCATTTCCGTTCATCCGTTCAGAGATGGCAGTGCCTCTCCCCGGAATGCAACAAGAGCCAAAAGAAAAAGGCAGGACAGGTTTGGTCGATGAAAAAATCAAGCAATGGGGTCAAAGCACAGGCAGGGAACTGATGACATCAGCATTCTGAGCCCGGTGACGCATAAAATGATCCAGCAGCGTAATCGCCATCATTGCCTCCGCTACTGGAACTGCACGAATACCAACACAA
>JAKROC010000100.1 GCA_024509075.1 Endozoicomonas sp. | reverse complement strand
CCGGGGTGAGCGAATACCCTAAAGGGCACAAGTGCAGCCAACAAAGTAGCAACTTAAAAGGCGACGGGTATATAGGGTGATTTCTCAGCGCATGGTCACAAACTCTTCCGCAGAGGTAGGATGAATGGCCAAGGTATTGTCAAAATCTGCTTTGGTTGCTCCCATCTTCAGCGCCACGGCAAAGCCCTGGAGCATCTCATCAGCACCATGACCGATGACGTGGATGCCGGCAATTTTTTCCTCAGCACCGACTGTAACCAGCTTCATGCGCGAGGGTTGACGATGGCTGGTCAGAGCACTGTACATGGCGGTGAACTGGCTGGTGTACACCTTGACCTCATCACCATACTGCTCGCGAGCCGCCTGCTCGGTGAGGCCGACGGTGCCGATGGGTGGATGGCTGAAGACCACTGTTGCCACATTGTCGTAATTGAGGTGCTCGTCCGGTTTGTTGTTAAACAGGCGTTCGGATAAACGACGACCGGCAGCAACAGCGACCGGGGTCAGTTCCACTTTGCCAATGTTGTCACCCACGGCGTAAATGCCAGCGACATTGGTGTTCTGATATCCATCCACAGGGATATAACCCCGGGTATCAGTGGTAACACCGGCTGCGGCAAGGTGGATGCCGCTGGTGTGGGGTTTGCGGCCGATGGCCCAGATTACTGTATCGACGTTGAGAGAATCACCACTCTCAAGTTGAACCGTAAGGCTTCCGTCATTTTCCTTAACAATTTCTTTGGGGATGCAGTTCGTGTGTAACTTCGGCCCTTCAGAGGCCATGATGTCCACCAGGGTATCTGAGAGCATGTCGTCGAAACTGCGCAGCGGCTTGTGTTTGCGCACCAGTAGGTGGGTCTCGCTGCCCAGAGCATGCAGAACACCGGCCAGTTCAACAGCAATGTAACCGGCACCGAGCACGGCAACCCGGGAAGGGCGTTCGGTCAGGTCAAAAAAGCCATCGGAGTCGATGCCGTGCTCAGCGCCCGGCACATCGGGAATCGATGGTTCACCGCCGGTGGCAATGGTGATATGGTCCGCTGTGTAGTGCCCGCCATTCACTTCTACCGTGCGGGCATCCACAAAACGTCCGTAGCCGTTTATAACCGTGACTTTATTGTTGCCCAGAACGCGCTCATAAGAGGCGTGGATGCGACTGATGTACGCCGAGCGACTTTCAACCAGTTTGCTCCAGCTAAAAGAGCGCAGTTGTTCTTCGAGATCAATGGCAAAGCCGTAGTCCGGCCCATAGCGGCAGGCATCGGCGATCTGACCGGCAAACCACATGGCTTTTTTCGGTACACAGCCCACATTGACGCATGTTCCGCCAAGGTGTTTTGCTTCAATCAGGGCCACTTTTTTTCCGTACATGGCCGCGCGGTTGGCGGTGGCAATGCCGCCGCTGCCACCACCGATGACCAGATAGTCAAAATGGTTTGCTGTCGTCATCTTGTTGTCCTGATGCTGTATTGGGTCACTGACCGGGTGCGGTCAGTTGGAATAACGGTGAAGAGTAACAATAATGACGACCTTGTACCGGAAAAAAAACAGTGGCGTTTGCCGTGAACCGTTAATCCTCCTGCAAGTAAGGCTCAAGTACCGGCCAGACGTTGGCCAGCAACAGCGGCTGAGCTTTGGCTGTGGGGTGGATGCCATCTTTTTGATTCAGGGATGGGTTGCCAGCAACACCCCGTAAAAAGAACGGTATTACCGGAATGTCCCACTGATCGCCGAGAAGGGCAAAGGTGTGCGTAAACCGCTTGGTATAAACCGGCCCATAATTGGGTGGAATCTGCATTTCAAAAAGAATAATGTCAGAATCATGCTCCTTGATCAGGGTGATCATCTGCTCCATATTGGATTGAAAGGACTTCAGTGGGATGCCTTGCAGGCCGTCATTGGCACCAAGTTCCAGTAGTACCAGGTTGGGTTTTGTGGTTTCAAGCGTGTCGCGCAGTCGGCTCAGGCCGCCGGCGGTGGTCTCGCCGCTGATGCTGATGTTGACCACGTTCCACGGATAGTGCTGTTGGTCGATTTTGTCCTGTAACAGCTGCACCCAGCCCTGATTAATATCGTTAAGCCCATAGCCTGCACTCAGGCTGTCACCGTACACCAATAAGGTTTTTTCTGAAGCCCAGGCGGTGGTGGCCATGCACGACACCAGCAAGGCAGTAGAAAAACGACGAAACAAGGATTTTCTCATGAATGATGTGCTCCGTGATTCCTCCAGCGCGGCTGGAGCAGTGTTATCCCCGGCGGTTATGGCCTGTGGCCTGGAGAAGACCGTCACTGCCCGTGACAATTCGCTTACCATCTTGTCCGGACTCGACTTGCAGATCAAGTCCGGAGAGTCCGTGGCCATCGTCGGTGCCTCCGGCTCTGGCAAGTCTACTTTACTGGGCATTCTCGCCGGACTCGATCTGCCGACAGCAGGCTACATCAGCCTGGCCGGAAAACGTATCGATGCCCTGGACGAAGACGAACGGGCCAAGGTGCGGGGGCAGCATACCGGCTTTGTCTTTCAGTCTTTTCAGCTACTGGGCAATTTAACCGCCCTGGAAAACGTGATGTTGCCTCTGGAGTTGACCGGTGTGGATAACTCGGAGCAGCGGGCAACCACCTTGTTGACCCGCGTCGGGCTTGAGCATCGACTAGACCATTACCCCCGCCAGCTCTCCGGTGGTGAACAGCAGCGGGTGGCTATTGCCCGGGCTTTTGCGCCCAGGCCTGGCATTCTCTTTGCCGATGAGCCAACGGGTAACCTGGACGAAAAGACCGGCGAGAAGATTATCCAACTGCTGTTTGAGGTGAACCGCGAGAGTGGCACCACCATCGTTCTGGTCACCCACGACATGGGGTTGGCCGGGCGCTGTCAGCGGATCCTGAAACTACACGGCGGCCGTCTGGAGGAAGTGGCATGAGTAAGGGCTTGAAACTGTCCTGGCGTTTGTTAATCCGTGACTGGCGCTCTGGTGAACTGTGGTTGCTGGTGATCGCCCTGCTGATGGCTGTTGCCGTGAGTACGGCCATTGCCCTGTTCAGTGACCGCCTGCAACTGGCACTTGGACGACAAGTGGCGGAGGTGCTGGGAGCGGATATGCTGATCCGCAGTCCGGGGCCGGTGCAGCCGGCCATTTTGCAGGAGGCTCGTGAACGGGGATTGGAGTTATCCACAGTGCTTGAGTTTCCTTCGGTGGTGATGGCTGGGGATAACATGCAGATGGTCTCTGCCAAGGCGGTGGAAGAAAATTACCCACTGCGCGGCCATATCCGCACCGCCGGGCAGCCATTTTCTCCGGATCAGATTGTTGAGGACACTCCCCGCCCCGGCGAAGCCTGGCTGGAGCCGAGACTGTTTCCGCTGCTCGGTGTGGAAATTGGTGATCAGGTTATGCTGGGCCACACTTGGCTGACCATCACCCGGGCAATCACTCTGGAAACCGATCGCGGCGGTGACTTCTATAGCCTTTCACCCCGGCTGATGTTCTCCATGAGTGACTTGGACGACACCGGTATTATTCAGCCGGGCAGTCGGGTCAACTGGAAAACCCTGCTGGCCGGTGACATACCGGCACTGGAACGCTTCAGCGAGTCGGTAGAAGAGCGCCTGGACAGCAGTGAGGAGTTGCTCAGTGCTGACGACAGTCGTCGTGACCTTCGTAACTCCGTGGTGCGTCTGCGACAGTTTCTCGGCATGACCAGTATGGCGGCCATGCTGCTTGCGGGTGTTGCCGTGGCCATGGCCAGTCAGCGCTTTGCCGAGCGCCGGTTTGATAACTGTGCGGTGATGCGTTGCTTTGGTGCCAGCCGTCAGCAAGTGCTGTATTTGCTGTTTGGTGAGCTGGTGCTGGTGGCCTTGTTGGTGGCAGTGCCAGGTGTGGTGCTGGGCTGGTTGCTGCAAGAGAGCATAGTGCAACTGCTCAGTGGTGTGCTGCCGGCCTGGTTACCATCGGCTGGGATTGTGCCGATGATGATCGGTGGCGCTACTGGCATCATCACTCTGGCCGGTTTTGGTCTGGCACCATTGTTGCGCTTGCAGGGCGTTTCACCCCTTCGTGTATTAAGACGAGACTTGTCGCCTGCTCCGGCAGCTTCCTGGCTGGTGTACGCCAGCTCACTGCTGGCTGTCTTTTTACTACTTTGGTACCACACCGACGAGTTAGTGATAGCGCTGATTCTGGCGGTGGCCTGTGGCTCGGTGCTGATGTTGATCTCCATGAGCCTGCAACTGCTGTTGGTGAAACTGGGCAGTCGCCAGCGGCTGGCAAGGCTGCCGGTATCCTGGCGGCCGGGTGTAAACCGCATTGTCCGGGGTAAGGGAAAAAGTGCCGCCCAGCTGCTGGCCTTTACCCTGACGTTTATGGCCATGGCGGTGGTATTACTGCTGCGTACCGATCTGCTCGAACGCTGGCAAAATGAGCTGCCGGACAAAACCCCCAACTTTTTTGCCATGAATATCCAGCCCACTGAGGTGCAGGCTTACTCAGAGTTTTTGGCTCGAAATAACGTCGAAGGCAGTCAGCTCTACCCGATTGTTCGTGGACGACTGACGCACATTAATGACGTGCTGGTGCGCCAGGCGGTATCCAAGGAGCAGGAAAACCACAACGCCCTGAACCGGGAGCTGAATATGACCTGGTCGGTCGGGTTGCCAGAAAACAACCAACTGGTTGCGGGCCAATGGTGCGCACCGGGCAGCACTGAAGGGCTCTCTGTGGAGGCGGAAATTGCCGAGAGTCTTGGTATTGAAATGGGTGACCGGCTGACGTTTATGGTGTCAGGCCAGCCATTTACCCAGACTGTCAGTAGCATTCGTACCGTGCAGTGGGAGTCGTTCCGTCCCAATTTTTACATGATCTTTCCTCAGGGGGTGCTCCAGGATAAGCCGGCCACGTGGTTGAACAGTTTCTATATGGCGGGTGAGGACAAACTGCTGCTCAATGAGCTGATCACCCAGTTTCCCACCATCACCCTGCTGGATCTGGATGCCGTGATCTCCCAGGTACAGAAGATGCTGGCTCAGTCCACGGTGGCTGTGGAGGCCATGCTGGTGGCGCTGTTGCTGGCTGGCTTGCTGGTGATGATGTCGGTGATCGAATCCAGCATTGATGAACGACTGCGCGAGGGGGCGCTGATCCGCTCACTGGGTGGAACCAGACGACAACTGTTAGTGATGCAGGTGGGTGAGTTTGCCTTGTTCGGCCTGTTGGCCGGATTGCTGGCGGCCTGTGGCACCGAGCTGGCCAGTTATCTGCTCAATACTCAGGTGTTTCACTTAAGTTGGGAGCCGGCCTGGTTATTGTGGCTGTTGCTACCTCCGTTTGGTGCTGTCATGCTCGGCGTTGCCGGATGGTTGGGTGTACGACAGGTGATTAGTCAGTCACCGGCAAATGTGTTGAAGGCAGTGTGAGTCAGATTGTATTTGTACAAAAAATAGACGATTGCGGTTGTGCACAGGCGGAATAGGGGATAAATGGGGTTATCCACAGTTCATTCAGGGGGTTGATCAGTGAAACTGTGGAAATCTTTTCGGTTGAGACGAAACGGACTATTGCCCTTTTCAGCGATGGCATGCCAAAGGGGGTATCCACTGCCTGAGTCGGGCAATGTGGGCATAATTCTGTGGGTAACCTGTGCCCGACCTGTATAACTCCTGTGTTTTGGGTTGAATAACTCACTTGGTCACGGGAATTTTTCTATCCGGGTAGTTATCCCCAGGCAAAAGCCATTCGCGCGCCGGGCGCAAATGGCATTGATTGGCAGCGACGGGGAGGGGTCAGGATTTTGGGCTGTCTCTGCGCAGCAGCTTTTTAAATTGCTCCGACAGGTCGGTCTGGTTCCCGGTTTGGGTCTTGTCGACGATCGGCGCATCAAAGTCTTTAATCAGGGTGATATTGCCGGGTGTAATACCAATCAGCAGGTCTTTGCCGCCAACCCGAACCAGCGATAACCGCGCCTGGTTGGTTACCGGTTTATTGGCCAGAATCTCGATATCCTTGCCGCCGGTGGCTTGCAGTCTGGGGTTAAAGTACTTAACTACCCAGGCCAGGATGAAGATCAGGGCGACTACCATGACCATGGGTATCATGACTTGAGCAAAGTTCAGATCCGGAGGCGGACTGTCTGGCTCAGCCACTGTTTCGGCCACAGTCTGAGCCAACAAGGAGGTGGGGAGAAAAGGCAGGGCTGCCAGATATTTTATCCTGGCAGTGAAGCTGTTTTTGCCACGGTGTTCACGGCGGTTCAGTGTCGGTTTCATGTTAGTGACTATAAAGGTCGTCAGGGCTGGAGCGCAAGTCTCTTGTCAACACATGATGGCCGGTTGCACAAATTATCACCTTTGGTGAGGTGCTTGCCCGAGTCAATGAACTATCGTGTATGAAATTTGTCTGAGCAGTTGTTGTACCAAAAGGATTGCATGTTGATTCGAGGCGGAAAATGAGCGAAGCCTTTATGCCCTAGGGTGCCGGGAGCATGGAAATACTATGGGGCCGGGGTGAGCGAATACCTTAAAGGGCACAAGTGCAGCCAATAAAGTAGCAACTTGAAAGGCGACGCGTATATTTGCAGAGCAATGCACTGGATTCTGGCTGACAGTGTTTGCCACTCCCCTGCACTTTGCCCCCAACAATCGCAAGAAACAAGCGTTGTTTATCTGTGATAACTGTAGTCACGTTGACCAAAATGCAGTGAGAATAATCAAGAAACGGACGATCAACCTGGTACTGGACTCTGTAACGGAGTTGGCTGAAGGGTGTACAGTGCATGGAGCCAGTTGTCAGTCACACAAGCGCGAGCATTTGTTCGTTAGTGGCAGTGAAGCGTCAAAACAAAAAAAGGAACGGCAGCCGCCTGGTATTGGCCGCATGACCCTCTATGCCCTCCGGGTGCTTCAGGCGGGAGTAATTCACGACCAGAATCATTGCGATTCTGCTTTGGGTTTGAGGTATTAAAAAAAGTATGGATAGTGATCTCAATCTTTCATTGTTTAAACGATGGTTGTCAGCGTCAATCTCTGATGGCAATCTTGATGAGGCCGTTGTCCTGAATAGTGACGGTACGTTCGCTACAGAAGATCCCCACATATTACGCGCCAGTCCATATAAGAAGGTATTCTCTCGTCAGATGCTCAGATATGTTGAACAACAAAAATCGTTTCTTACCAGGTATTTTAACAAAACGACCAGCATTGAAAAAGAGATCAGGAATCTGGTTGATTATACCGCCGTGCTTTGTGATAAAGAGGTCGTTCTGAAGAGAGACTTGTTTTGCGGTAGCTTGAGTTCTTTACCCGCCACTTTGCTCAGCTCGCCAGCCCTGGAAGTATTCCAATTAAAAAAAGAAATTTCTGATACAGTTGTCGCACTCGGGCCTAAACAAGAAATTGAGGAGAAACTGGAAGCACTCTACAACCATCTGTTTGATCTTTACAGGCAAAAACTTATATCACCAAAAGGTTTAGATAATATCCTTGAAGAGTTGCTTGTTGAAATTGATAATCTTGTTGCAAATTTAATAACGATCTTCCCATTGAGCAGTCCAATAAAATTTAACAATTCTATAGAATCCTTTGTGCAGAAGAAAAAATACCATATAGCCGTGCTGACCATCACAACATATTGTCAAGATTTTCTGTTTACAAAGCACGAAAATAAATTTTTTGACTTCATCATGGAGTTGCCCATTGACCAGATTCAAAAAATCATTGACATGGACTCCCGGGTGATTGGTGAGCTCTGGAAGCATTTACCTCCTGCGGCCAAAAAGGAATCATGTGAACCGGGTTCCGGGTTGAATTTTGACGAATGCGCTAAATACTTTCACCTGGACAAGAAAGCAGTAGCCAGTCCGAGGGTAACAAGCATCGCTGAGCAAAAGCGACAGCTACGGCTTAAGCTCAGGGCTGAGCAGGAGATGAGAGGGGCGAAGCGAAAGACGGTTACCACTGTCAGCCATTGCTACCCAGCAAGAAAGTCCAGTCGTTTAAAAGAACTGTGCAGGAAGCTTGATCCTGCCCTTGCCCAAAAGATTTATGAACTCGATTCTAAAAACATGGGTTCCTATGACTTGACGCGTGAGCTGAAACACAGCATCGGCCTGAATGAACAGAGTGCTCTTCCGGTTTGTAAGTCTTTGATATCACCAGAAGGAATTGACACACTGAACTGGCCTGAGCACAGCGAAGAAAAATCACCAGCAGATATTTTTCCTGAGCAAAAGCACGGTCAGCAGGGTGTGACAGTTTTGCCAGACGAGTCTTCGAGCGTTAGGAGTAGTCCGACAGGTATTCAGATGATTGATCTGGTCGCAGATACCCCAAAGCATGAAGTCTCAGAAACCTCTTTTGATCAAGCTTGGTGTGATCATGATATCAGCCCGCAAAGTCTGGCAGATGCGATGATTAAGGTGGTTGGCGAGGAGTATCCTGAAGAGCTTGAAGCCCATGCAGGTATTATTCGTGAGTACGTGGGCAATGTTTCCCTGAACAGCAGGCAAATTCGTGGCGTTATGACAGGCCATAAGCCAACGATTGAATATTTGCTGATGTGCTGCCAAATTATGGCAGCAGGATTCCAGAAGGAAATGGCATTGCAGCAGGAAGTATCATCTGCATCGGGACTTTCGGTGATGGATGTTGACACCCGGAAAATCGACAACACCCACCATTTTGGTGTTAACCTGCGGCTCTGTGCCGGTATTCAAGCCAATGACAACAACTGCGGGCTGGCAGCTTTTTTTATGTCCATCTCTAATAATGGCCTTCTGGATCATCTGATTCAGGATGCTGAAAACAGGTTGGCCAGCTTACAGTCATCGAAAGATGAAAGGGCATATCCTCTGATACGACTGATCAGGCTGCTCAATCACTTTAACTGTCGCGGGAATCTTGACAAATTCATCCCTAATGAAGGTCTTGATGATCTCAGGTTACACTACCGTCTGCGAGTGGCCAGGGTAAACCCTGAGGAAATTGCTGCCGTTGAAGCCAGAAAAGAAAATCTGGTCACTCTTACGGTGGCCTCCGAATTTCATCGTGGAGCGGATTTGAATGCTTCCAATCGTGATGCTGCTGTTACGTTCGAGTATCTTGAATATAATGATAAACCCAGCGCAATTATCAGGAAGCTACCTGACAAATCTTTAGGCTGTATGATGATCAGGGGGTGTCCACTATCGGTTGGCGAACATTTGACCATTGCTGATTTACAACAAATGGAGTTTGTACCGCTAGGAGAGTTTCTTGAACCGATCGAGTTTATACCGCCAATTCTTAATGAAATCTATGACTTCAGTCATAGTGCTCCTGCAGAGTTACATAATTTTTCCATGTGGCAGAAATCAACGACATCATTCAAACAAAAAGTATCCATCGTTGAAGTGCAGAGTGACTGTAAAACGGAAGGAATTTCTAGCCAGCCATCGAAAGATTTCTGTCAAGCCATTGAAGGTGAGTCAATTCCCGAAAGTTTTATCCTTTTCCCGGAAGTAACTTGTCGTAATCCACACCCTTTTATGGAAAACGTCGTTGGTTCTTTGGTGGAGCAATATTTTCAGGATGGTGTGCTGCGGTTGAAATTAACCATCGATTTGCATCACAGTTCTCAGCATGAAACCCGTAAAACTTACGAGTTTTATGATGAAAACGGCATGTTTGAAAAGAAAGCCATTTGTGAATTGGAAAAATATTTTGCCGATGAGAGTGTCACGTTTATTCGGGCCAAGGATACCGAGTTCATTGGTGATCAGGGTGAACGCAAACGGATTGAGCTGAGAATGGTTGGTTATTCAACGGATCGGCCAGATAATGGTGAAGTAAAAGTTCGAGTTATGCACCGAGCGCGAAACTTCCAGGAGCTGCTCAATATTTTCATTGATAGCTGGAAAGACTGTTTTGCCAACACCGCAGACGCTGAGCTAGCTCGGTTGACCTTGTTGCCCGATGCACAGCACTCCCCGGAAATTATATTCATGACCATACCCAACGAAGGGAAAGACCAGCGTTGTGATTTCGACTGG
Organism: Endozoicomonas sp.; assembly: GCA_024509075.1. Lineage (GTDB taxonomy): Bacteria > Pseudomonadota > Gammaproteobacteria > Pseudomonadales > Endozoicomonadaceae > Endozoicomonas. The sequence continues at coordinate 1,833 of JAKROC010000100.1, read as the reverse complement.
CAAACCGGGGTGAATCTGCCCATGTCCACTGGTGAAAGAAGTATTTTCTATGACGTCAGCGCGGTTATGTCCATCCAGGACAACCACTATCTGTCTTGGCTGAGAGAACCTGAGGCTGGCATGGTTCACTGTGCCGACTCAATTGGCGAGATTCACCCAAAACACGGGGCTGTGCCCACAGTGGTTACTCTACCCGAGCAGAAAGGGGCGGAAAGATTGCACCTGGCTAGCATCCTTGCCGGTGATATCAAGGGCTACCACATTGCCCGCGTGAGGGAAAAGCTGTTGTCTCTCGGGCAGCAGGTAGCGCTTGTCATTCTGAAGAAGGCGTCATAACATAAGGGACTGACCAAAAATAATCACAACGGCGCAGCATCTGCCCACTGCACGATTTCCGGTTCCGGGTACGCGTATTCTAACGCTTCCTGTGCCCAGGGTTGCTTCTCTGACAATTTCCGCAACTGCCGCAATGACACCACCTGAATCGCAGGCACCTCACTCCAGACGCTCTTGGTCAAACAACGCCAGTGGTTGGGTTCCAGCCTTCCGGGGTTTTCCAGCTGGGTTTTGCAGGTTTCACAGAGCATAAGACAAGAGTCGTATTCAGGCTCGCTGGGTACCGGCGCTACTTCATAGATGGACAGCGGCACACCTGAGGCCTCGCAGATTTCGCACTTTGACCTTGCCCGCCGCGCCAGATCTTTGCCCAGCAGACTCAGGGCTTCATGCCGTTCCTGATGCTTTACCAGCCCCTTGGCCATAATTGAGTCTCCAACAAAAAGCGTCGATTATCAGTGTTGGACACAGATTGTCAATTTAAAGACGTATAGGGTCATTTTGTCCAGACCCAGTGCAGCTAAACCGCAGCCAGTCAAAGCGTAACTTTTGCGCAGACTTCCCCCCCCAATGAGTTCAGCAGTCTTCCCCCGCAAGAGGATGCCATCGCTTCAAACCAGACGGAGGACGATCTCCTCCCATTGTTGTAGCGCAGGAATAGTCAATGTTGTAAGGCACCAGCTCAAATCAATAGTGGGAATTGCTGCTTGTTGCCAGTATTGATTTAACTAGTTCTCGTCCAAAAACGCATCAGGTAATCATAATTAGACTGTACGTACGTTTTGATATTTCCTGAAATTCCAGAGAGCCGCAAAAACTCTTACCTGTTTTTCTCTAATCTGGGACGGATATTGGAGAAAAACGCAAAAAGCAGGCAGAAAACATCCTCCCACCATGCTGGAAGGGTACTTTCATGTAGCGTGTAGGTGGCTATCAGGAGGGTGCCAGGTGCCTGGCCAGAATCACCAGGTTGTAACAGCAGCACCAATTCCATACCTTTGATAAGCATATTCATCAGCTTTTTCAAGAAATCGCTTGCCACCAACAACCGACTCATCGTTATAAAGTTCTGTTAATTTTTCGCTAGGAATCGCATGTTTTTTTTCAAGAATTCTGCTTATTTTTTGCTCTTTCATAATCCTTATCCTTAACGAAAACTCATAAGTATCACTAGCAGCTTGCAGCCAGAAAACTTAAAACCGTAAAATTCTAGAAACATACTGGTTCAAAAAAGAGTATGGTAGCTCAAGGTATCTGACCTCATTAAACTTTAAGGAAATAATCGTGACAACAATATGGACTAAAGAAGAACTTGAAGCGTCTGTGCAGGCCTATATGGAAATGTACAAAAAAGATTTAGCGAATGAATCTTATGTCAAGAAGAATTACTACTCTGACCTGTCAAAATGATTCGGCAGAACAGAAAAAGCATTTGAGTATCGTAAGTAGTCATGCAAATGAAATTCGGTATTCTTGACCAAATGAATTGAAAACTCG
>JAKROC010000010.1 GCA_024509075.1 Endozoicomonas sp. | reverse complement strand
CCTTCAGGGTATTCGCTCGGCAACTGCTCCATGCGTTGCTCTACCTCCTGCATCCGTGCAGTCGTCACCCCGGTCACGTAGTATTTTTACGCTCCCAGGGCTTCGCTCAATTGCCGCTGTGTAGCAACGTGAAATTCATTGGGTATAAGAGTATCATTCATGCAAAAGCTGCAGAAATTCCCCAATTGTGAATGAACGACCACGGGTCATTCCGATTCTGCTAAGAATCTGATAATTGATTTCATTTCTCCCTTCTTCGCGGTTGTCTTCGACAATATCCTCAGTTCTTCTTTCACCAAGCAACTTATTGGATACAGTCTTGGCTTCATGAGTTCTTAATTTACCGGCTAATCTCACCATCCTTGATTGCGTCAGCATGCTTGAATAGGATGAGTTAACAACCTCTGACTCTGGTAGTGACGATGGATCTATTTCGAAGACATCCGCAATATAACCTGTCATCGTTTCACGAATGCTTGGTTTTTTTTGTACGGTAGTTTCGTTAGAGTGTGCAATGATATATTCACCAAGCTTTTTGAGATCTCCTGGAGTCCAGAAAGCCTGTTCTCTGAGATAGGAAGTTATCCCATTAGCAATTAATTGCGGGTCAGCCTCTTTGTAAGGCATCTCCGAACAAGAGGGGCAGGCAAACAACGGCACAGGAAGCATAAGTGATCCTCAGGGTCTGGTTAAACTGTGGGGTTGGACTGATGTATCGGGCAGAAAATCCACCTGTATTTGCGGATTAGCCAAAATCCCCAGAGAATTCCGGGGGTTTTTGAGGTGGTCAGGCTGAAGCAGCACCCGTGTGCTTTAAACCGTCCAAAAGTTCCCCAATGGTAAAGCGAGAGCCTTTGGTCTGGCAGATACTCGTGATTACTTGGTAGCCGATTTCACTTATATCATTTTTGTAATCATAGAAAATCGCAGTGGTCTTCGGATCACCGAGTATTGCACGGGAAATCTCCTTGATTTGACTTTCGCTCAGCTCACGAACCAAATACATCTTGTTCTCCCAGGTTTTAAACGTTTCTGAAAAGGATTTTTCAAGGTTCCCTGACTTAGTCAGTGATGCCGAATCTGTTTTGAAAAAATTAGCAAAGTATTCTGTCAATACTTCGCGGGCGCTCGTCTGTGGCTTTTTCTTTCCCCGTGTGGTGCTTGTACTTTCTTCGCAGTATTCGACCAAGCGTTGACCAAGCTCCTTGATGTCTTCTTCTGGCCACGAGAGTTGATCCTTGAGATGCCAGAATATTCCAATAGCAGCGCCAACTGGGTCAGGCTGTTCGTAAGGTTGGCCAGCTTGGTTAGCAAGCATTCCAGTAAAAGGAGGGCAAGAAAACGGAGCAGGTTGCATTAGGATCCCTCAAGATTTGATTAAATGTACAAAATTAGACTGACCGTTTGGGTATAAGTTCCTCCACCTTTCCCCTCTGTCCGTTTAATCAAAATTCGTAGCGAACTCTGGCAATAAAACTGTCTGCCTTGAACTGACTGGCCCAGTTGTAGGAGTAACTGAGCGCGAAAATGGTGTTGGCCGACACATCCAGATTGAGCGCTGCCTCTGCCTGGTAACGGTTTCTGTTCCGTTGTGCACCGTGAATCAGGAAGCTCTCACCACCAGCGGCAAAATGGGCAGTGACCTCCACCGGATCTTTTTTGAAGTCGTGAAAAGCCATTATCCCCAGCTCTGGCTTGATAATTGTATTTTTAGTGGCAGCAAAAGCTGACAGCAGACCAACGCCCGCACCCAGCTCCAGCGTGTTGTAGCGCCCATTGCTGACCTGGTCAAAGGTGGGGAATACCTGGTCTGGGTCTCTGGCTGACTCGCTGTAGTCGTCGGTATCAATGGTGTAGTAGTTAAAGGCAACCCTCGGCTGACAGTACCACAATTCCCCCAGCGCAAACTGGTAACCGCCCCTGAGACCCAGACCCCAGACTCTGGAGCGATAACTGGCATCAATGTGGTTGTCGGCAACCGTGCGTTGTCCTTTGTTTTTGCCGAAGGCGTAGCTTATCCGACCGTCAAGGAAATAGTCGTTCTCCCATGATGAGGAGTAGATGCTGAAAATATTGGTGTCAGTGTTGATCCGGTTGTTAGTGCCATTCTCACCGTTAACACGTCCCTTGGCGTAGGTGTATGCAACGCCAGACCTGATGTCGCGGTTGTGTTCCAGAGCGGCGTCAGTGCCGATGGTAAAGCCGTTGGTTTTGGCCTGGTAGCCCGGAACAGCGTCTCTGACATCTTGCCTCGCTTTGTTGTAACCATATTGAATCCACATGCCTTGGGCTGACAAAGTCCGGCCTCTGTCAATTCCAGTGCGTTGACTCGACATGCGTTCGTCCAGGGTATCTCCAGTTGTTTTCATTGCCAGATGTGCGTTGTGCACTGCATGGGGAGTTATGGCCGGGGCCAGTTCCGCCTCCCCGCCATTCACGCGAGTGGCTGCGTAACTGTTCAGCTGCTCTCGCGGGGCGTCCGGCTCAACCTCCACGACAGCCCTGTCTGGTGGCATGGCGACAGGCATCATGGGGTGAAAGTGCGGGTGAGCCTGCTGGGCAGGGTGTACCTCGGCATTGGTGGCTAAATCTGTCTCCACAGTTGTGATGGAGGGGGGGGCAAGGGGCGTGACGGGCAGGGAAACAAGGTTGGTGTCGTCTTTATCCGGGAGTAAATACGGCAAAGGCTCTGGCGCATCTGTTGGGGTGGCCTGGCTGGTGCTTTTGTCAGGGTTACTGATCTCGATAACGATTCTGGTTTTGCTCTCATCGCTGGAATGTTCTGTGACCCTGGCACCCTCATGGTTTTCAGGCTGGCTGAGCCAATGCAGAATCTGGGCATGATCCAGGGATGAGCCTTCCATTTCATCTTCAGCGAAACTGTTGTGTGCCTGAAGTAGCATTGCTGAAGTAAACGCAATCGTCATTATTTTTCTGGGGAATGCTTCAGTTCTGAGACACTTCATACTACTGACACCTCGACCGATGGATTGCATTAAGAGCCTGAGAATGCGATGAATAAAAACGATCCGGTCATACCTGTTACCTTTCACCGGACTTCACTCAATTACTGCTGCGAAATCTTCCGGGCACATAGCTGAATCGCCAATCATTTTCGAGTTAGTTTTTTTCAGTCAGGCCCGTGCTGATCAAAGCGCAATGTTAAGAAAAAGATCATGTTTGACAAATATCAATTCAAACTAAAAAAAAATGCATTTGTTCACTTTTTGAATCAGACCATTGATTAAGGATTTGTCACGAAATAATTTCCGGGTAATTGTGCCTTTTTCGATGCTGTTTTTGCTTTGAGGTCGGAGTAGATCGTTCTCCCGCTCACCATTGAGTTTGGCTGGTGAGCCGGGCAAAAAAATAAAATCAAAATGCCAGATTAATCTTTTCCAGAAGTTTTTTTATGGGTGCCGCAAGGCCTAGTTGGTGGGATTGATTGAGGGCAATCCAACAAAAATCATCGTGCTCTTTAACCAGTAATGTTTGCTGGTGGGAATCGACGAAGGTCAATGCCGGGGTGATATCAAGATGGTAGTGACTAAAGGTGTGGCGAAATGATTGCCACAGTTCACAGCCATCTATTGTCAGCCCTGTCTTTGCCAGTGCCTCTGTGCTGATCTGATCCGGATCGCTTAGCTCTGGAAAACTCCACAGCCCACCCCAGATACCCGTCGGTGGTCGTTTTTCCAGCAGAACTTCGCCGAACTGGTTTACGACCATAAGCATAACTGTTGATCGTTCAGGCTTGACCTGCTTTGGTCTGGATTCGGGGAAGCGTTGCTGCTGACCGGTTTTCCGGGCAATACAACCAGTATTCAAGGGGCAGGCATCGCAGGCAGGTTTACTGCGTTTGCACAGTGTGGCACCTAAATCCATCATCACCTGAGTGTAATCGTCCACACGGTCGTGGGGTGTTAACTGCTCGGCAATCTTCCAGAGTTCGTTGGCAACGGCTGTTAGCCCGGGCCAGCCGTGGATGGCAAAGTAACGGGTCAGTATCCGCTTGACGTTACCGTCCATAATGGGAGCCCTGATGCCCATGCTGATGGCAGCGATGGCACCGGCTGTGGAGCGACCGATGCCCGGCAGTTCCATCAGCCCGGCAATGGAGCGCGGAAAGGTGCCATCGTGCTCATTAACCACTAATTTTGCTGCCTTGTGCAGATTTCGGGCGCGACTGTAGTAGCCAAGGCCGCTCCAGAGGTGAAACACATCATCTTCGCTGGCAGTGGCCAGGTCAGAGACTTGCGGGAACCGGGCCATAAAGCGTTGGTAGTAGGGAATAACGGTGGTTACCTGGGTCTGCTGTAACATGATTTCACTGACCCAGACGCGATAGGGTGTTTTATCCCGCTGCCAGGGCAGGTTGTGGCGTCCGTGAAGGTCGTACCAGCTCAGCAGGCGCTGACTGAAGGTGGGGTCTGAGTAGGTTTGTTTGGGCATGATTCTTTCTGCAGCAGCGAGAGGTGTGATTGATTCCAACTGAGGCGTGTGGGTGAAATAAGTTCCCCAGACTGGCTGAGGATTTCAGTTGAGGAAAAATCCAGAAGGCACCGGGGCGAGGGGGGGTGATGGTCGCCCGGTACCAAGTCTCGTTTAATTTATTTGTTAAAGAGTCCCTTGAGCAGGTTTTTAACCGGCTCCTGAACCTTCTCGTCGAACTTCAGCTTCAGCCGGTTGGCGGCAATTTCGGCCACGGTCTTGGCCATGCGTTCCAGGTCAATGCCGCACTTCAACGCGCCCAGCTCACCGTAACACTGCACCGGCCAGGTAACGTCGGCAAGCTCCTCGTTGACCTCACAGGCCGGGTCGTTGCCCGGTGCGTGGCCGCCCTGAATATTCAGACCAAGATGGTAGTCCAGGTCCTGTTTCACCAGGTTGACGTAGCCATCGCCTTTGAGGTTCATGTTGGCAAGGGCTGCAATCAGGTTATCGTTCGTGGCTACGCCGTTACGAATGACCAGAGTGCCGCTGAGGTTGGTGAACTCGGTTGCAGTTCCCCAGTTGTCTGTGTCTTGCAGGGATTTTTTGCGCACACTGGCAATGGCCTGGCACAGCAGGTGGTCAAAATTAGCACCGGTGAACGCGCCTTTATCGATGTGGAACGAAATTTCACCATTAAGGTTGTGAGTCAGCATGCTGGCGTACTGGCCGTGGGTGGTGACGTTCATGTTGGCGTTAACTTTGCCTTGCAGTAATGCAAGGTCTGGCACAGGCGTGGCCAGGGCTTCCAGGGAGATGTTGTCCAGTTTGGCGGTAGCAGACATTTTTGGGTTATGTGTCTGGCGCACATCCAGAGCGGTGGTCATATCAATGGTGCCCTGATAGAAGCCGGAGCCGATCTGTACCCGTTGCTGGCCGTTGGCTGCGTGCAGCGTCAGCGCTGGCTTTTCAAACAGGAAGTGGGCAACGGTCAATGAATTCAGCTTGAGTGAGCCATCGAGGTTAAGACTGCGGAGCATGGCCTCTGGCAACAGTGGATGCTCTTTGCTGCTGCGCTTGGCTGTTTGCGTCTTGGCTGGTTTTTGTTCAGGGGCCGGTGTGCCAGACACTTCTGCTGCCGGCTCGCTGCCCGCCGGCTGCGCATCGCCAGCAATGGCCGGTGGCAGGTAGTTATCAAGATTCAGGTCATTGCCGGTAAAGGTGAACCGGGTTTTTCCTTCCGAATCCAGAGCAAATGTGCCGTCCAAAGTGAAACTGTCCAGCTTGAGAGCCAGTTTGTCGGCATTGAAGTTGTTGCCGTCAGTGGTGAAATGGCTGTCAAACGAGAGTTTGGTCAACGCCTTGGGGTCGGCCATGGGCGGCAGTGGCATGTTCAGCTGGGTAAGCAGGTTGGCCAGGTTAAACGATGCTACGCCCAGGTCGCCAATGATCTGCAACGGTGACTGATGAAACTGCACATTACCGACGATACTCAGGCTTTCCCCATTGGCGACATCCGGTGTGGCACTGATTTTCAGGTCCTTGATGTCATAATGGCCGGTGCTCAGGTCAAAGGTCATATTGCCCTTGATCATGCTGTTCATGGCCAATTCAGGAACCGCAATATGCGCTTTGAGTTCAAAAGGGAATGCCTGTTTCTGGGCAATGGCACCAGTGGTCAGACTGGCCTTGGAAATGGTGTACTTCTTGCCGTTGAGCTGGTCGTCATAGCTGATGAGCAGATCGCTGATGTTAACACTGGCGATGTCGATCATCAGTGCCGGGCTGGCCTCTGAGGTCGGTTGCGGATTTTCTTCCGGACTTGGCTGTTCCGTGGTTGTTTGTGGGGTTGTTTGTGGTGTTGTCGATTGCGGTGCCTTGACCTGCCAGTTGCCGACGCCCTGGGCATCCTTGACCAGCGTCAGTTCAAGCCCCTTTAACCGGACGGCCCGCATCTCTACGCGCTTGTTCAGCAGGGGCAGCAGTTTGACGCTGACCTCGGCCGCACCAAGCTGGCCGAGCTGGGTGTTGTGGGCACCCACGACGGAGATGTTCTCAAGGGAGAGGCCGACCCAGGGGAAAATAGACCAGTCGATGGGGCCGTTGATGTTAAGTTGCAGGCCGGACTGGTCGTACACCAGTTTGGCAATCTCATCGCGATATTTGTCCGGGTCAAGGATGCGGGGCAACAGCAGCACGGCTGCGACGCTCAGGACGGCCACCAGCACCAACAGTGTGGCGACGAACTTGAGAATACGTTTCATGAGTTCCTCAGAATTTGCAATTTGACAGGGTGTCAGCAGGGGCGGGCGGTTGCAAGTGTCGCTCAAGGCGTACCGCGAAGGGCGGGTCCCTGCTACAAATACCCAAAGGATTTCAAGTTGGTTCGAGGCGGCAAATGAGCGAAGCCCCGGGAGCATAGAAGTACTATGTGACCGGGGTGAGCGAATACCCTAAAGGGCACAAGTGCAGCCAACAAAGTAGCAACTTGAAAGGCGACGGGTATAAGTTGGTAGCGCCTATCTTACCCTGAAACCGTTGGTCATCAAGGTAAAACAGGCTGGTAGTAGGCAGGTATCGATCATAGGCTGGCGATTTGCAGCCGCTTCAGCGAATTCAGCGGGCGGGTCCACGGATGCAGGATCATGGCGATACTTTTCAAGTTCGGTGACTGAAGCGCTGCGATGGCCTCCTGACTGGTTCTGTATTGCCCTTGCACCAGAACGTACCAGTCTTTCTGGTTACGCTGGATGTGGACAGTGCTGGCAGAAGCCAGCTCCGGGAAACGCTGTTTGAGTTTATCAATGGCTTGAGGGTCATTGGAGGAGAACCACTGAATGGTGTAACTGTTTTGTCCCGTTGGCACGCTTTTTTGCTGGTACTGTTTCACTTGCCGCGACAGATCGGCAAGGTAGGTCTTTTCTGCGGCGTCATCCCGGGCAAACCATTGACGTTTGTTTGCCGCCGGTTCCAGAATGGTAACGCCAGACAGTGCCTGCAAATAGGCAACTTGGCGAACCTTTGGGGCAAAACGTGCCGATACTTTGCTCAGTGACGGCTTCAATAGCGTATCAACCGCATCAGCACGCTTGGCAAATGACCTGCTGACCAGAGCATAACGGTTCTGATTGTTACTTTGGTATTGGATGATCTGAGTATTTTGCAGTTCGCTGTAGCGCGACTTAACCCGCTCGAGTGCGGCTTTCCTGCTGGCATTCAACCATTCAATGGTGTATCGCTCAGGGTTTGCACTCAAAACTGAAAAATCATGTTTCTGATGTCGGCTCGAGGCAGTTTTGGGGATTTTCTCACTGCCGGCATTGGTTACGTCTTGAGTATTGAAGGTCAGATCCCGATGGGTGTATGGCTCAGATGAGTTATGGTAAATCGGGGCAATGCTGGCGTGCCGATGGTCATTTTGCCCGGCTGTTTTTGGCCGGGTTCGCTCAAGGTTAAAGCCTCTATCACTATTAAACTCCATACCGTAAGGAATACTCAGTTCCGGGGCTGGGGGTTGCTCAGCGTAAATCGTCGTATCGTCTGGGCTATAGGATATGTCGTAGTCAATGGGTGCTGCATTGGTCATATGAGCTGGCAGCGCCGGAGGTTCAATGCTGGCAATTTGTTGCGTGGCAGAATCCGGTTTAATGATGTCGAGTTTCTGAATACTGGCCAGCGATCTTGTCCAGGGGTAAAGTTCCCGCGCCATGAGTGATCTGGGGGGGACGTCCAGTTCGGCCATAGCTTCTTTGCGACTGGGGTATGGGCCATCAAGAAGAACATACCAGGTTTTTCCGGATCGCTTGTATTCAGCGATGGTCGCTGTTTGCAAAATGGGATAGCGGTCTCTCAATGTTTCCAGTTCACTGCGCTCCCTGGCTGCCATCCATTGCAGGACAAAGTGTTTGCCCGGTGCTTGCAGAAGACTCGACAGTGATGCATCTGAGTCACTGGGCAGGGCGTCTGCGCCGACCAAAAGAGGAGTAGCAGCAGGTGCCGGGATGGTATCAGGTGATGTGTTTTTGCTGGCGCAGTCAGTGCTGCTGAATGGTTGGCAGCTGCCAGAATAACTAACGGCTAATGGGTTGGGCGGCAAGACAAGGCTATTCGCCACAGGAGTAGCGATGGAGGCAAGAGCAGCCACGACACAGAGCCTGAGTTGTTTTTCCCTAAACAACGGTCGACCGGACATGGTGAGCAGATCCTTTTTAATTCAGTGCAAATCAAACCTAATAACAAAGGAATTTTTAATTAAAATTTTTCCCAATTATTTCGGCTTTTGTGGTGGATACTAATACGTTGTCGGAAGCATTGTTTTTTTCATTAAGAAATCACCCGAAAAGAGATGACAAAGACTGCTCGAGGCACTACAGACGCTGCGGATGTACCGTGAGAAAACGAGGAAAAAACAATGTTGAAGGTAAGCTGGCCAGAGGTTCTTGTTTCCGTGCTTGGGGCTTTGCTGTCTGCCGTCTCCCCCGTTGTTTCTGCCGATACCTGTTTTCCGGCCCTTGATAAAGCCGTTCCTCAGTACGTGGTTGGTTACGGTAGCTTGCTTCATGAACAGGTTGTTGCTCCTGCTCGAATATCCTTAGAACTGGAAATTCCCGTCTGGGTCTATGGTTTTCGCAGGGGCTGGTTGACCCGGACCCACGAGGGCAGTTTTGTCCGACTGACTGAGCTGGGTGTTGTACCGTTTATCGGCGGTCGGTTTAATGGGGTGCTTATTGCCATGTCGGCCGGGAGAGTGAAAGAGATCGATCGCCACCAGGGCCGAGCCTGTCGCGTGCCAGTCAACCCGACTCAGCTGGAGAGCATGAATGGCGAGGAGATCCCATCCGTTGGTCAGTTCTGGATTTACCAGACTCGTGTCAAATATATCAACAAACCCGCAGGTAGCTACCCGATCCTGATGTCTGAGGTCGATGAATTCCTCACCGGCTGCATAGAACAGGGTCTGCACCTCGAAGTGAAATCATTTGCCGCCGAATGCGTGGCAACTACCTGGAACTGGTCGGTTCACTGGGTTAATGATCGCTATCACCCCCTCAAGGGAAGGCTTGTCCAGGCTCAGAGCCGCACGGTTGATCAACTGCTGGAGACTCTGGAAGGTCCGCTGTTCGAGCGGGTGCGCCTGCAATAGCTGGTTATACCCAAAGGATTTCAAATTGATTCGAGACGGCAAATGAGCGAAGCCTTTATGCCCTTGGGTGCCGGGAGCATGGAAATACTATGTGACCGGGGTGACAACTGCATGGATGCAGGAGGTAGTACCCTAAAGGGCATAAAAGCAACGCATGGAGCAGTTGCCGAGCGAGTGCAGCCAACAAAGTAGCAACTTGAAAGGCGACGGGTATAGCTGCGGCTAACGTGGCTGTTGTGGTGATGGTACTATGCAGGCTCACGGTGCGATGCACCGCTATCAATTGCCTGACCTGTATGGTGCACACGGTATACAAATGAATGATTTTGGTTCTGATCTGGTAAAAACCTCAAAAATCCATCGGGATGATAAAAACTTGGCCGTGCTGGCACATTTGCTGCCGTTGTTTGGATTTCTCGTGCCCGGGCTGAATATGGGTATACCACTGGTGATCTGGCTGCTGAAGCGGGATAAATCCATGTTCATTGAACATCACGCCAGGGAGTCGCTGAATTTCCAGATCACTTTTTCCGTGTTGTGCGGTGCCTGGACTTTACTCACGTGGATGTTGGTTGGCTTACTGCTGCTGCCACTGGTGCCGGTCGTGCTTATCGTGGTGCTGCTGTTTATGTTCAGGGCGGCCATGAAGGCTGGCAAGGGTGAGTTCTATTGCTATCCGGTCACTTTGCGTCTGGTGAGCTGACTGAGCCCGTTGGGCTGCAAACTGGTGCCTGGCGGTCATCAGAGTGTAGACAGGGAAATAAGTGCCAAGTATCCTGACCTGGCCCTGCGTCAGGGCTGTTTTATGGAGCCTCCAATGAAATTTTTCCAACCCGGTATTGTGGCCATGTCGATCTTGCTGGCAGGATGCAGTAGTTTGCCTGAAGGCCGCTGGCGGGAAACCAGTCCGGCATCAGACACACCAGCGATCATGCTGGACATCAAAGATGATCGCATTGCGGCATACGCCGGCTGTAACCGGATGATGGGCACCGTAAAGATGTCCGGTGACCAGTTGCTGGTGGAGCGGCTGACCAGTACCTTGATGATGTGCGCTGGTGCCGAGGGAGAGAAAGAAGAAGAGCTGAAACAGCTCCTGACCAATAAGCCAACCGTGAAGATTTCCGGGGAAGAGCTGATCCTGAGCGTTGGCGAAGAAACCTACAAATTCACTAAACAACCAAATATGGAAGACGGGTTAACTCGCCTGATTTACGTAGCCTCTGAAAAAGTGCCATGTACTGGTGTAGCTGCTACCGAATGTATGCAGGTCCGTGAGTCTGAAGATGCGCCATGGACCAACTATTATGGTGAAATCGAAGGCTTCGATTACGAGCCTGGTAATGTCTATCACCTGCGTATTAAAGAGTTTGAGGTAGAAAAACCAGCGGCCGACGCATCAAGCAAGCGGTGGATAATGGATGGCATTCTGCGCGTTGAGAATCTGAACGTTGATGCCGGCGATGTCAATACTGAGAAGCCAGCTAACAACTTGGAATAAACTCCACCTCAGATAGGGCAGGGTGCTCCCGCCGACGGAGGCGGGAGGGGAGGGATCCCTCTGTGACTAGGCTGGGCGGGAATGTCAAAAGTCTGAGTTGTGGAACTTTTACTGTGTGACCCTGCCTAAACAACAGGGGCTTTTGCCCCGTTTATACCCGTCGCCTTTCAAGCTGCTGCTTTGTTGGCTGCACTTGCTCACCCCGGTCACATAGTATCTCTATGCTCCCGGGGCTTCGCTCATTTGCCGCCTCGAATCAACTTGAAATCCATTGGGTATATACAGTTAGTCTTTCCGCCCGGAAGCTTGTTTGCCCAGTAAGATGCGGGCGGTTAACTGTCCGTCTGCACCCGATGGGTATCCAACTGATTTATTCAAGGCTTCAGCTGTGGATGGTATAGGCAGGATACAGGGAGGGGCCGGCGTCGAAGCTGAAGCATCCTTCAATACCAGAGATCATTTTTTCGCTGGCAGGAAAATAGCCATTAACCATGATTCGTTAATGGCTATCTGCACCTCGGATACCTATCCCTTCGATGATCAAGTCGATACCCTGTATGAAGTGGTTAGTCAGTGCCAGTTTTCCCCTGAGCCAGGCAGCTGCTGCCAACGCATGTTCAGCGTTTGGTTTCTTGGTGAAGTGTGCCAATTATCGATTCTCAACTACCCCTGCCTGTGTCACAAAGTTCATAAGGCCTACCCCAATCATAAGGTAGGTGGGGTCTTATTTGAAAACCAACTGCTGTTTGACCAGAGCGATCACAAAAATGTCAGTGCACTTTTGTCCCTGGCTGCGTGCAATCTGATTGAAGCGGACAGATTTTTGGCCCTGCATAACCGGCAAAACAATGTAGGCTCTCAGTTGTTGGCCAGAGCTGGTGTAAAACGCAGAGAGTCTGATGAACAGCTGAACAAAGCGTATGAATTAGATCCGGTCTTGACGCAAAACCAGATACGCTCCTGGCTAATCCAGTATGCCTTCAACAGGGGGGAGGTCTTCCATGTTGAAGATATTGAGCAAAAATGAGGCGCAACCTCGCTCCCTTTAGGGGCGAGTCAAGCCGAGGCTAACTTCTTTTGCCATCAGCATTCGCAGGGTTATAAAATACCTCTGCCATTACATAAGGTATCCCATACTCACAGGCATCCGACTACAGGCCAACCCGACCCACCATCAGAAACTGGTTCTGTCCCAGTGGATGGGTTGCGCCCGAGTTATCTGGAATGCCAAGTGTGATGAGCACCGTTATTACAGCACTTTCGCCAGAAAGTATTACCCTGTCGGGACATTTGCGCCAGTTGACAAGAAGGCCGCCCAGTTCAAAAGCAAAGAGTTGACGCCCTGGCTCTCTGATTGCCCGAGCCAGATCATCAGGAACTCAGCGACCAACTGGTGTAATACTTACCAGAAGTACATGAAAGGCATTTGTGGGAAACCTAAGCGAAAGGCAAAGACAGATAAGGGCAGTATTTACCTGACCAGTGAGCTGTTTCGGTTTGACGTTTGCGCCGATGGTGTTACCCGGCTGTTCATTGGTACCAAGACCAACAACATCGGATATCTGTCGTTCAAATCACACCGACCATTCAATAAGCCAAAGTCTTTGTATATCCGCAAGGAAGCAGGGCAGTACTTTGTCTCGTTCTGTTATGAGGATAATCAGCCAGAGCCGCCAACAGACAAAGATAATCTGGAGTATCTCAAGGGCGCATCCCAAGAGTGGCTGGGGCAATATGTTGTCGGAGTGGATCGCGGCGTTGTAGTTCCTGCCCATGCTGGCGAAAGGGAATACAAGTTCTCTGTCGGGCAAGACAGGCACCTGAAACAACAGGAACGCTACCGGAAGCGCCTTCAGCGTCGCCTTGCCAAGCAAGTCAAAGGCTCGAATCGCCGCAATAAGGTCAAGCAGCGAATCAGCAAGACCTACCGCAAACAGGCAGCAATCAGAAATGACTTCTGCCACCAAACCAGCAGAAAGTTAGTCGATAGCTCTGCCAAGGTTATTATCTTCGAGGCTCTGAACACATCGAAGATGACCCGCAAGCCCAAGGTCAAGCAGGATAGTAACGGGAAGTACCTTCCCAATCGTGCCAAGGCCAAGGCCGGACTCAATAAGTCCATCCTCAATATCGGTTGGCACTATCTGGAGGCGTACACACAGTACAAAGCCGCCAGAGCAGGAAAAGCCGTTTTCAAAATATCCGCAGCCTACACCAGTCAGGAGTGTTCCCTATGTGGACACACTCACCCCAGCAACCGGAAGAAACAAGACCTGTTTCTATGCGGTCACTGTGGACACTCTGATAATGCTGATGCTAATGCCGCATTGGTCATAAAGAAACGGGCTATCAAACTGTTTTTAGACTCTGGAACGGAGTTGCAGGGTAAGGGCATTCCTTTACTCTGTACTGGACGTGGAGCCAGTCGTAAGACGGGAAAGGCGAAAGTCTTTTCCGCTGTTGGCAACGAAGCGTCAAAAAAGAAAAGAACGGCAACCACTTTGGTGGCTGCTTAGTATTGGAAGCTCGCTCCCTTTAGGGGCGAGTAGTTCACAGGATCAAGGGTTTTCGCTCTGATTTTCAGGGCAAGCTCTCTTTGCGCTGGTTCAGGATGCTCACCGAAAGTGGCTTTTATCCAAATACCCAACTACTTGCACAGCCACTGTCACTCGCTAAACAGCTACCGCTTATCGCGCAAGAGTTGAGCAGGGTTAACAATTTTTACCCAAGGTCGGCCCACGATTCTGCTGTTCTGTTGTTTTCTATTTACGATGCTCTGCCCAAATTTATCCAGAACGAACGTTACTTTCTGCCTCGGCTTAATGGTAATGACGACACCATTTTTGCCGCTCTGAGAATTGCAGTTTTTGATGACATAGCCCGCGCCTCCCACGAGTCTGCTTCATATTTGCATCAGTTTCACGCCTCTTTCTCTCCTTCAGGTCACTACCCTGTGGTTAGTAAGACCAAGGCTTTCGCAGGCCGTTCAGAAATCTGGTCCTTCAGTAAAGGTGAGGACAAACTGAAGCTTGAAGGCCTGTTTGTGACCAAAAAGAAACCAGGGCAGGACGAAACAGCTGCGACGTGGCATCAACGGTGTAATTCATTTCCAGAACCAGAAGATCTTCGAACAGCCATGGCTAATGTTTTCAACGTGATGACTTACCCCAAGCCAGACGACAAAACCCGAATTTATAATATGCCTACGCACCGGGGCCGAATGATCCGGGCGTATGAACAACTCAGGCAAGCCCTGCAAAAAGATGAACAACAGTTAGAACAGCTGCCTGAAGTTGTCCGTGGCTATACGTGTTTTCTTATGGGGTGGCTGCATGAACAGAGGCTGATCGATCAGTCTTCCCCCGCTGAAGCTGCTGTTTTTTACCAAAGGGCAAGTGCACGTGGCCAGTTTCTGCCCTTGGGTCTGAAAGCGGGCGATCTTTATGTTGAAATAGGTGACTATGATCAGGCTCACGGCTGCTATGAGTTGGTACGCAATTATTTGCAAATGACTATTGATGACATTCGGGCTCGTCAGAACGGTGGCCCAATGCCTGAACATAATGGTTATTTATGCCAATCATTTCTGGATTACCTGAGATCAAAAATTGAATACCTGAGCATCAAAGCCAAAGATACTGTCTATCTGCAGAATTTGACTCCCGAAGAAATCCAGCAATACATCAACGGTGTTACTTCTCCGACCAGCCTGTCGCCAATAAGTAATGAGGTTGAGCCTAATGGCAGTGGAGCAGATGCAGTGCTGGCTGAACCCGACCAGCAAAGCTGTGAGACGCAGGGGGCTGCTGTGGCAAAGAACAAAACGCGAAACAGGGCCTCTCTTTGCAAACTGGTCAAAAATCGACTGTCATCTCAGTGGGATCCTGTCGTTTATAGGGTACTGAAGCGTTATTTTCAGCGCAAAAAACAAGCCAAATTTACCCCGGTCGAGCACATAGAGTGGCTTAACACCGTGCTGAAAAAACTCAAAAAAAAGCGTGGCGTGGAGCTGCTGATGGAGAATTTGGCCTGGGAGCATATCCATACTGCCGAACAGGCTCGGTTTGATCCCCACAGTACGGCAGCCAAAATGGCCCGGGAACACCTTAATATTGCCCGCGATCTGCTGCTGGAAAACATCATCTACAAAACCGGCATCCGCTACAATGAACTGCCGCAACCGGATCATTTTGAAGCGGACGTACTGGCCATGGTGGTGGTAGTCACCTGCGATCTGTCGTCTGTGGAAATAACCGAATGGCTGTTTGGCATTGTCTGTCAGGCCAGAAGCCTTGGGCATGTGTTCAGCACGTTCAAACTGCTCTACCCGGGCAGCAAAACCATCGATTCACTAAACAAGGGCTGGTTCTCGCTGAAGCGCCTGTATGGAACATCATAATGGATCAGGGACGCTGCATTTAAACGACGACTGACTTTTTTATCACAGCAGCGATTTCAGAGTTACTTCCACCATCTCATTAAACGTCAGTTGACGGTCTTCTGGTGGCAGGGCTTCACCGGTGCGAATATGGTCACTGACGGTACAGATGGCCAGGCCACGGGCACCAAATTCGGCACAGACGCCGTACAGGCCAGCCGCTTCCATCTCCACGCCCAGTATGCCGTGCTTTTCCATGACGTCAAACATGGTTGCGTCCGGATTGTAGAACAGGTCTGCCGAGAACAGGTTGCCCACTTTAACTGAAAGGTTCATGCCTCGGGCAGCATTGACGGCATTTTCCAGCAGGGTGTAGTCAGCGATGGCGGCAAAGTCATGGTCTTTAAAGCGGATGCGGTTGACCTTGGAGTCAGTGCAGGCACCCATACCAATAACAATGTTCCGGACTTGCACGTCGGGCGAAATAGCACCGCAGGAACCCACGCGAATCAGGTTCTTGACGCCGTATTCAGTGATCAGCTCCTTGTAGTAAATGGAGGCCGATGGAATGCCCATGCCAGAGCCCATCACTGACACCCGCTTGCCCTGATAAGTGCCGGTAAAGCCCAGCATGTTGCGCACATCGGTCACCTGCTCAGCGCCTTCAAGGAAGGTTTCAGCAATGTGTTTGGCGCGCAGCGGGTCACCGGGCATCAGGCAGACATCGGCAAAAGCGCCGGGTTTGGCGTTAATATGAGGCGTCATGGTTATCTCCTAAGGTCTCAACGCTGCAGGTCACGCCTGCTCAAAGATTTCAGGTAAAAAAGATGTGCCGTAGGCCATCGGTTCCAGATCAAAGAATCTGGCCAGGGACTGACCGATGTCAGCAAAAGTGTCGCGCTGACCCAGGGCACACGGCTTCAGTCGTTTGCTGTAGACCAGCACCGGGATGTGCTCACGGGTATGGTCGGTACCGGGCCAGGTCGGGTCACAACCGTGGTCGGCAGTGATGATCAACAGGTCATCGTCGTTCATGGCGTAGAACAGGTCTGGCAGCATGGCGTCGAGTTGCTCCAGCGCCAGGGCGTAGCCGGGGACATCGCGGCGGTGACCGAAGGAAGAGTCAAAATCCACAAAGTTGGTGAAAATCAACGTACGGTCACCGGCTTGTTGCAATGCTTCGCGGGTGGCTTCAAACAGTGCCGGAATACCTGTGGCCTTGATCTTTTGCGTGATGCCCTGATGGGCGAAGATATCGGCAATTTTACCCACACTGATCACCTCACCGCCGCTGGCCGCCAATTTGTCCAGCACAGTGGGTGCTGGTGGCAGTACGGAGAAGTCACGACGGTTGCCGGTGCGCTGGAAGTCACCGGCATCATCGCCGATGAACGGACGCGCAATAACACGACCGATATTGTATGGCTCAAGAATCTCCCGGGCAATCTGGCACACTTTCATCAGCCGCTCCAGCCCGAACGTATCTTCATGGCATGCAATCTGGAATACACTGTCCGCTGACGTGTAAACGATGGGCTTGCCCGTTGTCATATGCTCTTCGCCCAACGCTTCAAGAATGCTGGTGCCCGATGCATGACAGTTGCCCAGCACGCCGGGCAGGCCGGCCTTGTCGATCAGCTCATCAAGCAGCTCCTTGGGGAAACTGTTGAGCTCATCGCGAAAATAGCCCCACTCGAACAGCACCGGCACCCCGGCAATTTCCCAGTGGCCGCTGGGTGTATCCTTGCCGCTGGAGAGTTCTTTGGCGTAGCCGTAGGCACCGATGATGGGCATATCATTGACCATCCCTTTGGGGAACTCACCGCAGGCATCGCGGGCGGCGTGCACCAGGCCAAGACCAGAAAGCTCCGGCAGGCTGAGTGCCCCGGTGCGGCCCTGATTGGCTTGGCCATCGGCACAGGCCCGGGCGATGTGGCCGATGGTGTTAGAGCCGGCATCACCAAACTGTCCGGCGTCATCAGTGGCACCGATACCAAACGAATCCATCACAAGGACAATTGCACGCTTCATCCGTTTCTCCTGATCTGTCGTGTTTACTGCCGTTTTTGATCAAAGAACATCTTCTTGGGATGCTCTTTTTGTTCACAACTTCTGGTACACCATAGGGTTCTGTGCGCGCTTTTGCTCGCTGACGGTCAGTGCTACGCGCAGCATATCCGCTGCCTGATTCCAGGAAGCCTCAGAGCTGGCATGAGTCATGGCGATGGGTTGCGACGGGTTGATTTGGTCACCCAAACGGCAAATGTCGCTCAAACCAACGCGGTAGTCGATGGTGTCAGCAGCCACTTTGCGCCCGCCACCCAGTTGCACCACGGCCATACCCACGGCACGGGTGTCCATGGCCGAGAGATAACCCTCTGCCTCCATAAACACTGGCTTGATAATAGCGGCACCGGGCAGGTAACGATCGTAGTGCTCAACAAAGTCAGTGGGGCCACCGAGGCCAGCGACCATTCTGGCGAAAATTTCCGCTGCCTGACCATTGTCTAATACCGTTTGCAGCTTCTGCCTGGCCTGTTGCACGTCGGTGGCCAGATTACCCGATACCAGCAGTTCGGCAGACTGAGCCATGGTGATCTCCAGCAAGCGCTCGTTGCGGTACTCACCGGTTAAAAAGCGCACGGCTTCACGCACCTCAATGGCGTTACCGGCGCTGGATGCCAGACACTGGTTCATGTCTGTGAGCAGGGCGGTGGTTTTCACCCCGGCGCCATTGGCCACCTCAGCGATGCTGCGAGCCAGCTCCACCGACTGCTCGTAGGTGGGCATAAAGGCACCACTGCCTACTTTGACGTCCATGACCAGGGCATCGAGACCTTCGGCCAGTTTTTTCGACAAAATGGAGGCGGTGATCATGCCGATGGACTCCACGGTGGCGGTCACATCACGGATGCTATAAATGCGCTTGTCTGCCGGTGCCAGCTCGCCGGTCTGACCAACAATGGCCACACCCGCTTCTTTGACTACCCGACGAAACAGGGGTTCTGAGGCGCTGGTGGTATAACCGGGAATGCTGTCCAGCTTATCCAAAGTGCCGCCGGTATGGCCCAGACCACGGCCGGAAATCATCGGCACAAAGCCACCGCAAGCGGCGATCATAGGGCCAAGCATCAGGCTGACCACATCGCCCACGCCGCCGGTGGAGTGTTTGTCAAGGATCGGGCCACCGAGTTGGTCGGCAGACCAGTCCATTACTTCGCCGGAGTCTCGCATGGCACAGGTCAGGGCGAGGCGCTCATCAATGTTCATGCCCCGAAAATAGACGGCCATGGCAAACGCGCCGATCTGACCTTCGGATACCGAGTTGTCGGTGACACCGGCAATAAAGTTGCCAATCTCTTCGTCGCTGAGAATTTCACCTTCCCGTTTACGGCGGATAACCTCTTGGGGCAGAAACATCTCAGTATCCTTCCTTACTGGCTTCGCCTTGTTTCAGGCCAAGGTCGATCAGCAGGTTGCCCAGCAGGCTGCTGGCACCGAACCGGTAGTGGTTACGATCAACCCATTCTGGTCCCATGATGGTCTCTGCCAGTTCAAGGTGTACAGCGGCGTCTTCAGCGGTTTTGATGCCGCCGGCAGGTTTAAAGCCAACGTGGGTTTTGCCGCTGTCACGGATTACTTCCAGCATGATGCGCGCGGATTCCGGGGTGGCATTGACTGGCACTTTACCGGTAGAGGTTTTGATAAAGTCAGCGCCGGCATCAATGGCGATTTCACTGGCCCGGCGAATCAGCGCTTCGTCCTGCAGCTCGCCGGTTTCAATAATCACTTTCAGCAGAACGTTGTCACCACAGGCCTCCTTGCAGCGTTTGACCAGCTCGGCACCAACCGTTTCATTACCGGCCATCAGGGCGCGGTAGGGAAATACCACGTCCACTTCATCAGCGCCATAGGCGACAGCGGCTCGGGTTTCGGCAACGGCGATCTCGACATCATCACCGCCTGCTGGGAAGTTGGTGACCGTGGCGATGGTGACATCGTTCAGGCCAAGGGATTGCAGGGTTTTGCGGGCCAGGGGGATAAAGCGTGGGTAGATGCAGATAGCAGCGGTATTGCCGGCCTCGGTGCGTGCCTGGTGGCACAGGGCAATAATCGCTTCTGGCGTATCGTCCTCGTTCAGCGAGGTAAGGTCTATCAATTGCAGGGCCTGACGGCTTCGGGCGTTCAATTCAGTCATGGAACATCTCACAAATTTGATGGTGGTCGGGTATATGGCAGGTAAGTATTGCAGGCAGAGTAGTGGCGGTGAATCGTAACTAAAAAAGCTGCATCTTCATAGGTTATGGATAGATAATGTTCTCTTTTGAAATTACATAAATCCATATTATAAGGATTTGTTTTAATGCTGTTTAACATAAGACCGACCAGAATGGTCATTTCTGCTCTGGCCATCATGGTCAGCGCCTGCTCCATGGAACCTGAAGCCGGACTCGACCCGGAAAAGACCTACAAGCTTACTGTATTGCACACCAACGACCACCATGGCCGCTTTTGGCAAGACAGCAAAGAGCAGTACGGCATGGCCGCCCGTCGTACATTGATTGAACAGATTCGCAAAGAAGTGGCTGCCGAGGGTGGTCATGTGTTGCTGCTCTCTGGTGGTGATATTAACACTGGGGTGCCGGAATCGGACTTGCAGGATGCTGTGCCAGATTTCAAAGGCATGAACCTGCTTGGTTACGACGCCATGGCGGTGGGCAACCACGAGTTTGATAACCCACGCTCCGTCCTCAAAATGCAGGAAGCATTGGCTGATTTCCCCTTCCTCTCTGCCAATATCATCGATGAAAAAACCGGTAAGCCGTTCTTTCAACCCACCGCCCTATTCGACTTTGATGGCTTACGTGTTGCCGTCATGGGCCTGACTACCGACGACACACCAAAGGCAACTTTGCCTGAACATGTCCAGGGTTTACGATTTGAGAAGCCGGTAACGGCAGCCAAGGAGCTGGTTCCTGAGTTGGAGAAGCAGGCTGATGTTATCATCGCTACCACGCATATGGGGCATTATGCTGATGGCAAGCACGGTGGGAATGCGCCCGGCGATGTCACTCTGGCTCGTCAGGTAAATGGCATTGACCTTATTGTGGGTGGACACTCCCAGGACCCGTTGTTTGAACCAGACTACCAGAATGGCACCTGGATTGTGCAGGCCCATGAGTGGGGTAAATATGTTGGTCGTGCCGATTTTGAGTATAAAAACGGCAAACTGGAGCTGATTGATTACGAGCTGATTCCGGTCAATCATCAGGACAGCCAAGTACAATTTGCCCAGGATCAGGAGATGATTGACTTGCTTCTCCCCTACCAGGAAAAAGGGCAGCAGTTGGTGGAAGGTACTGTGGGTAGCACGGATGAGCGCCTGATGGGGGATCGCAGTGAAGTACGTCACCAGCCCACTAACCTGGGTACGCTGATTACCCGTGCCTTCATTGACAAGACCGGTGCTGATTTTGCGGTGATGAATGGCGGGGGAATCCGCACCAGTATTGATCCGGGCGAAATTTCCTACAAAGATGTGCTGATGGTTTTCCCTTTCGGCAATATCCTGACCACCACGGAAATGACTGGCCAGCAAGTGCTTGATTACCTGAACGTTGTTGCCTTGAAACCGGTAGACAGTGGTGCTTTTGCGCACTTTTCCGGTGTGAACATGGTGGTTACCGATGCCGGCGTGAAAGACGTGGTTATTAATGGCAAGCCGCTGGATCTGAAGCAGACCTACAAAATGGCAACGCTGAGTTTCACCGCCAAAGGTGGCGATCACTATCCGGTTATCTCTGATTATCCGGGCTACGATGATACAGGGTTTGTTGATGCCGATGTGCTCAAAGAGTACATAAGCAAAAACTCCCCGATCAAGGCGGCCGATTACCAGCCGGAGGGCGTTGTGCGCACAGAAAAGGGCCAGTAAAAACTGGCGAATACCAAAAAAGCCCTGTAAAACAGGGCTTTTTTGCTGATCATTCACTGCTGCCAGTACTCTCAGTCAGAGTATTAGCCCAACAGTTACTTTCGCAACTGCTTGGCGTTGGCAAACAGATCGGCAAACGTGCCGGCTGAGGACTCCTGCTTCTTGCCCCTGGCAGGGGCCGCGCCGCGCTTATTGTTGTTGCCGGCGGGCTTATCCGTGCGGGGCTGCTGACGCGCTTCAGCACGCTCTTCAGCCTTGTCAGACATGCGCATGGACAGCCCAATTCGCTTGCGGGGCACATCCACCTCCATCACTTTGACCTTGACAATGTCGCCTGCCTTAACAACCTCACGCGGATCTTTGACAAAAGTCTCTGACAAGGCAGAGATGTGCACCAGGCCATCCTGATGG
The DNA here is from genome assembly GCA_024509075.1 of Endozoicomonas sp. Lineage (GTDB taxonomy): Bacteria > Pseudomonadota > Gammaproteobacteria > Pseudomonadales > Endozoicomonadaceae > Endozoicomonas. The sequence continues at coordinate 14,569 of JAKROC010000010.1, read as the reverse complement.
ACACCAACATCAACAAAAGCACCAAAGTTGGTCACGTTGGTGACCACGCCTTCAAGCTCCATGTTCAGCTTCAGGTCGCGGATATCTTCAATGCCCTCCTTGAATTCGGCGGCCTTGAAGTCCGGGCGCGGGTCGCGGCCGGGTTTATCCAGTTCGCTGATGATGTCGGTAACCGTTGGCAGACCAAATGTGTCGTCAGTAAAGTCAGCGGCGTTGAGGCTTTTCAAAAAGCCTGAGTCGCCGATCAGGGCGCACACATCGCGGTTGAACTGGCTGGCGATCTTCTCAACCACCGGGTAGGCCTCTGGGTGTACCGCCGAGCCGTCCAGCGGATTATCACCGTTCATAACCCGCAAGAAGCCAGCCGCCTGTTCAAAGGTTTTGGCACCAAAACGGGTGACTTTTTGCAACTCCTGACGGCTTTTGAACGCGCCGTTTTCATCACGGTAGGCGACGATGTTGTCTGCCAGGGTGCGGTTCAGGCCGGAGACTCTGGCCAACAGGGCGCTGGAAGCGGTGTTCAGGTCAACACCCACAGCGTTTACACAGTCCTCGACTACGGCTTCCAGCGAGCGGGACAGGTTGACCTGACTGACGTCGTGCTGGTACTGGCCCACACCAATGGATTTCGGCTCAATCTTGACCAGTTCAGCCAGCGGGTCTTGCAGACGACGGGCGATGGATACCGCACCACGTATGGATACGTCAAGGTCGGGAAACTCCCGGGCAGCCAGTTCCGAAGCAGAGTAGACGGAGGCACCAGCTTCACTGACAACAATTTTGGTCAGGCCCAGTTTGGGATAGCTGCGCATCAGCTCGGCCACCAGTCGGTCGGTCTCCCGCGAAGCGGTGCCATTGCCGATGCTGACCAGTTCCACTTGGTGGGTCAGGCAGAGGGTAGCCAGAGTGCCCAAGGCATCTTTCCATTTCTTCTGCGGTGAGTGAGGGTAGATGGTGGTGTGTTCCACCAGTTTGCCGGTGCCATCCACCACGGCTACCTTGACGCCGGTGCGCAGACCGGGGTCCAGACCAAGGGTAGGGCGCAGGCCGGCCGGTGCTGCCAGCAGCAGGTCTTTCAGGTTTTTGGCAAATACCTTGATGGCTTCGTCTTCGGAGTTTTCCCGAATGCGGGTCATCAGCTCGGTTTCCAGCTGGGACAACAGTTTTACTCGCCACGTCCAGCGCACCGCTTCTTTCAGCCAGTCGTCAGCAGCACGGCCCAGATGTTCGATGTGCCAGAAATCGGCAATGCGTTTTTCGCACGGGTGAGTGGCCTGGCGGTCTTCCGGCTCATCGGCCAGACGGATGCTGGCTTGCAGAACGCCTTCGTTGCGTCCGCGGAAAATGGCCAAAGCGCGGTGGGATGGTACGCTTTTCAGCGGTTCGTCATGTTCGAAATAGTCGCGGAACTTGGCACCTTCCTCCTCTTTGCCAGCAACGCCCCGGCTGCTCAGGATGCCGTCGTTCCACAGCAGTTCCCGCAGCTGGCCAAGCAGTTCGGCGTCTTCGCTGAAGCGCTCCATCAGGATGTGGCGGGCACCTTCCAGGGCTGCTTTGGTGTCGGCTACGCCTTTATCGGCACCCACATAAGCGGCCGCTTCGGTGTGCGGGTCTCTTTCTGGTGTGCCAAACAGCAGGTCGGCCAGCGGTTCCAGGCCGGCTTCCCGGGCAATCTGGGCTTTGGTGCGACGCTTGGGTTTGTAGGGCAGGTAGAGGTCTTCCAGGCGGGTTTTGGTATCGGCGGTGCGGATGTCCTTTTCCAACTCTGGGGTCAGTTTGTCCTGCTCGGCAATGCTTTTAAGAATGGTTTCGCGACGCTCTTCTAACTCGCGCAGGTAGCGCAGGCGCTCTTCCAGGGTTCGCAGCTGAGTGTCGTCCAGACCCCCTGTAACCTCTTTTCGATAACGGGCGATAAATGGAACAGTGGCCCCATCATCAAGCAGTTGCACAGCGCTGGTGACTTGTTCAGCCCTGGCACCCAACTCTTCGGCTATACGTTGAGAGATACTCTCCATAAAACACACTCATCATGGGAATCAAAAAACAGGATAGTTTCGGACCATGCTCTGATTTGTCACTATTCCCGCATCCACCGGGAATCAATGTCTATCCTGACCGGGAAAACTCAGGCCATCAGCATGCAGCATTGGCCGGAGAAAACTCAGGATTATATACCCAAAGTGACTCCATAGGCAGGATTGCGACGGGCATCAGTCGGGAAATTATCTGATTGTTGTGTCAGGAGGGCGTCGCAAAAGGCTCTTAAAAGAAGGGAACCACGAAGAACACGAAGGGTACCAAGAAGAGCTTTTCTTTTCCTTCGTGGCCTTCGTGTTCTTCGTGTTCTTCGTGGTTCAAGGCTTTTATGCTTTTTGCGACGCCCTCGGCGGTGGTATTTTGCCAGAGCAATTGGTCGGCAGGCTTACTTTGGGTTAGCTGAAAGCTGGTAGATGGTAATTCAAGAGCAGCGAGGGTGACGTGTCACCCTCAACTGGCTTGGTTAATGTGCAGATAATCAGCTCAGGCTAGGTCCCGCCGATACCAGCACCTTGCCTTCCTCGGTGTCGGTAAATTTAACGAAGTTGGTAATGAACCGATCCGCCAGGTCTCGAGCTTTACGCTCCCACTCGGCTGGGTCTTCATAGGTGTCCTGAGGATTCAGGATGTTTGACTCGACGCCAGCAACGCTCTTTGGTACGTGCAGACCAAAGAAGGGCAGGGTGCTGGTTTCAGCTTCGTCAATGGAACCATCAAGAATTGCGTCAATAATCGCCCGGGTAGCCTTGATGGAGATACGCTTGCCAGTGCCGTTCCAGCCGGTGTTGACCAGGTAAGCCGTAGCACCGTGGGCTTCCATCTTTTTCACCAGCTCTTGCGCGTACCTGGTGGGGTGCAGGGTCAAAAATGCTGCACCGAAGCAGGACGAAAACGTTGGTGTTGGCTCAGTGATCCCGCGCTCAGTTCCAGCCAGCTTGGCGGTAAAGCCAGACAGGAAGTGGTACTTGGTCTGTTCTGGTGTCAGGCGTGACACCGGCGGCAGAACACCAAAAGCATCCGCCGTGAGGAAGATCACTTTCCTGGCGTGGCCGGCTTTGGATACGGGCTTGACAATATTGTCGATGTGGGACAGCGGGTAAGAAACCCGGGTATTCTCAGTTTTGGAACCATCGTTGAAATCAATTTTCCCGTTGGCGTCCACGGTGACGTTTTCCAGCAGGGCATCGCGGCGGATGGCGTGGAAAATTTCTGGCTCGTTCTCCTCTCTGAGGTTGATGGTTTTGGCGTAGCAGCCACCTTCAAAGTTGAAGACGCCGTCATCGTCCCAGCCGTGCTCATCGTCGCCAATGAGTGCCCGTTTCGGATCAGCGGAAAGTGTGGTTTTGCCGGTGCCGGACAGGCCGAAGAAAATGGCCGTGTCGCCCTTCTCCCCGACATTGGCCGAGCAGTGCATGGAGGCTATGCCGCGCAACGGCAACAGGTAGTTCATGATGGAGAACATACCTTTTTTCATTTCGCCGCCGTACCAAGTGCCACCGATGACCTGAATGCGCTCAGTGAGGTTAAAGGCAACAAAGTTTTCAGAGTTCAGGCCGTGTTCCCGCCAGTTGGGGTTGGTGCACTTGGCACCGTTCATCACGATGAAGTCAGGTTTGAATCCTTCGAGTTCCTGCTCAGAGGGGCGAATGAACATGTTTTTCACGAAGTGCGCCTGCCAGGCGACTTCGGTGACAAAACGCACACTTAGGCGAGTTTCCGGGTTGGCACCGCAAAAGCCATCAATAATAAACAGACGTTTGCCGGACAGCTCATTGGTCACCAGTGATTTAAGGTCGGTCCAGACAGCCTCGGAAATGGCTTTGTTGTCATTCTTGCCCTGGTCTGACCACCAGATGGTGTCGGCGGTGGTGGCGTCTTTGACGAGATATTTGTCTTTGGGAGAACGGCCAGTAAAGATGCCGGTGTCAACCGCTACCGCCCCCATCTCGGTGACCACACCTTTTTCAAAGCCTGTCAGCCCTGGCTTGGTTTCTTCCTCAAACAAGGTTTCGTAAGAGGGATTATAAACCACATCAGCGACATCTCTGATGCCGACTGCTGCCAGAGCTTCCGTTATGTTTGCGTGGTTCATGCAACGTTCTCCCGAGGCTAAAACTCAATGTTTTATATTGTTAAATTACGATAAATTCTGCTGTTTGCGATGACGGATTGGTCAATCAGTAATTATTGCAATTACCGATTACGGCTCGCTGATCTGATCGTCACGCCAGCTGTAACTGAGTCTGGATAGAGACGTTAAACCTTTATCGGTTCAAAAGTGTTGCCCCGGATCAAATTTATCATCAATGCAGTTGTGGTTTTTCGTTCAGGTTTGGGTCGTAATGTTGTTCGTAAATTGCCTCAATGTCTTCTTTATTGAATGTGTACTGGTGGTTACAGAACTGGCAGTCCATGGCCACCAGGCCATCTTCTTCGATGATGGCATCAATTTCCTTGCGATCCAGAGTGCTGATGATTCCCGCGCTGCGTTGCCAGGAACAGGTGCAGACAAAACGCACTGGCTCTTGCTCAAACACTCGCACTGTCTCCTCGTGGAACAGCCTGAACAGCAAGGTTTCATGATCCAGATCCAGCAGCTCGTCGGTCGCAACGGTTTCGGCCAGAGCGGTAATTCGCTGCCAGGACTCATTGCGAATCTCCCGGGACAGTTCAGCACTGGCCGGTAATGCCTGAAGCAGCAGGCCAGAGGTGGTCTCGCCGTTACAAGCCAGCCACAGGCGGGTCTGCAACTGCACTGACTGGGCGAAGTAGTCCTCCAGACTGGCCGCGAGCGTCTCTTTTTCCAGCGGCACAACGCCCTGGTAACGCTTGCCTTTGACCGGGTCAACAGTGATCAGCAGGCTGGCTTTGCCCAGCAGTGCCGGCAGCGCCGACTCGGTAATATCATCGCGAAACTGGGCCACAGCGCGGAAGGAGCGTTGATCGGTACACTCCACCATTAGAAGCGTTAACGGGCCGTCGCCTCTGGCTTGTAAAGTCAGCAGACCGTCAAATTTCAACGTGGTGCTCAACAGTACGGCCGAGGCGATCAGCTCACCGAGCAAACGCCGGACAACCTCTGGGTAGTCGTGGGCTGCCAGGGCATCAATATAACTGTCGTTTAACGAGACGATTTCGCCACGGATATCCGTGTTCTCAAAGATAAAACGCTGTGCTGTGTTATCCGTTTTGCTCATACGCCAGTCCGGGCTTTTCAATGACAAGCTATGCAAGTCTGATAAGCCTTTGGATTATTGAAAAATAGGTAATAGAGAGCGAAGCATTATATTACGAATTCAGGCAAAACACTTCGGGATATTTATAGCTTCTGCTTCTAAAACTTGCTCTGGCTATACTTAGACGACATTCGTCTAACCAGGAATCATGACATGCCAAATATACCAGGCAGTGATAGCGTCACGTCCAAAACACCCTTGCCAGCAACCACTACCAAACCTGCTTTCGATGATAAGGTTCGACCGCAAACCGCTTTGGGGAGCGCCAGTGCTGATGACAGCCTGTTGCTTGGCCAACGGACGGTGGATGGCTCCGGAGCCACTGCCCGGGTGAATGCTCAGGCTGCTGATATTCTCCATCTTGAAAAACAGTACGTAAGCCAGTGTGATCACCGGGCTCGGCTGACAGAAAAGCAGACCATCTTTCAGCAGCTGGAGGCCATTCGTTCATCCATCGCCAATCCCGGGGATTTTCATCCTTGTGGCGGTTTTGCCATCTCTTTTGTCAGCAGCACCGGTGAAATGGTCAGTGTGCTGCCTCTTGACGATAAGCTGGATCAGCAAGAGCAAAAATTGCTGCTCGAACGGCTATCGTTACTGATTGGTGAATCGGGTGAAACCGACGAGTCCGGTGAACTGGAAAAAGTATTTGGCAAAATGGGACACAAACTGGATGAGTCTCTGGCGCAGGTGCAGCAGGCGATGGCACAAACCCGCGGGGAGCTTGAGCGTCTGGCACCAGGGTGTGATGCCCTCAATTATCAGCCCGAACCTGCCCGGCACTATGAGTTAAGCCCTGTCTTGCCTCAGTGGGTTAAGCCAGAAGCGCTGAAGGTGCCAGAACATAAAGAGCGATTTGTGCTTATCCCCATTGAGAACAAACCTGCACCAATGCCTGAACCACTCCCTCCGGAAAAAGAACCCATCACAGCGGAACCTGAACCAGATACCCTGGAAGGTGTCCCGGAAGAAGAACAGCACGATGGTCTCTTGGAACGATTAAATCAGGGCAGGCTGTTTGACTCAGCCGTTGCCGATGACATCCTGCAAGGCAATAAGCTGCGTTTTACCCGTGCCCGCCCTTCCTGCCGGGAGGTGCCACACGCTGACGTTGGGAGATACGACCTGGCAAGCGATGGAGCTGCGGATATGCTTTTCTACCTTGAAAGCAGTGAACCTGAACAGATTAAAGCCCTGAATGAGGAGATTATTCATCCGCTGGCTATCAGCCTGGCCCAGCGACTTCGTGAAGCAGAGCAGACGGACTTCAGCGACGCTCAGGTGGTAAATATGATCTATACCGGACTGTTCAGCACTAACATTGAGCAACTGGATCAGGACACTGACTTCACCATTGTGCTCCGGGTCAATGATTCTAACTGGTTGATTAACCGCCGGCGCAGTCGCCATATAAGAACGCTTTGCTTTCCAGGCCAGCACAAAGGCCATCCTGAGATGTTTGAGCTTCAGCCGGATAATACCGATCTTGCCGTTGCTGAACGTCTGGCCAAGGCGATTCACCAGGTCGATTACGTCAATCCGGAACTACAGCGAGATACCAGTTTATTGCCAGCCGTGGCCAAGTTGCCATCAGGCTCGGAATTTGCTGGATATCATATGGTGCTCGAAGGGAGTGATCCAGACCCACTGATGTCAGACCAGGAAAAGCTGAACTTTCTGCGCAGTCGCCAGGGCAGTGAGCCTAAGCGTGTTGCCGAGGCCCTGCAAGCTGAGCTTGATCGTCGCGCAGAGTCGAGAGGCAGCGTTACAGGCGCCGTTGTTTTAACTGTTGCTCCGTAAAGTGCGCCAACCAGTTGCTGGCACGCCGTCCAGCATACGGTTGGGGAATTCCTGCTATTTATTAAGCCAGCTCAGAAGTCACACCAGTCACCCGGCCGACAACCGGGTTGGGGCAACCAATGCGGAAAATGCCAGTAACGCAGAGAGTGGCGAACTACATTGAACTGACAAAACACTAATCCAGCGTGAGTTAAATTTGTACCCTATATTGACGCATTTGAATTGCAAGTGGCCATCGTTTCTGGTGGATCATAACCAGTGGGGGGGAGAAGCCGATGCAGGTGAACAGGCAGGCTCAGCTTCCGGAGGGGCTGGAGCCTGATCAGGCTACTTCAGCCAACGCCCGGTTTCACCACAAGCCAGTTCACAGAGCCAATTGCACAGAGGTCGTGGGCAAGGGTAATAACGCCTGCGCATTGCCAGAAAAGAGCCTGGATCGATTTTCCGTCAGCAATGGAGCGGAAGGCAAAAATGCCACCAGCACCGTGATTTCTCATGATGCGCTCTCGGGAGCTACAGCCAACCAGAGGGCATCGGCGAACGATTTTCCTCTCAGCCTTGCCGATCCACCCTCTGGTCAATCGCTTCAGTCCTACTGTGATCAGCGGGGTTCCGTTGGGTATTCCCAGCGGCAGGCACCCTTTAGATCCTCTACGGACGACTCGGTACAGTGGTATGGAGGCGCAAGACCAAAACAAACGCAGGACGACTATTTCAAGAACCCCGGGAAAGTTGCAGCCGATCCGTATAACAGGATCGTACATACGAGCTGTATGACAGAACCTTTCACAGGGTACGATGCCAGTCCATTGCCGCCTGACCAAAGTGTGAGCAGCGGCAGACTGCCCTCATATGGCAGGGTTGATCCACCGGCCTGTCACGTTACAGCCGGTTCTGAATATCGTGGGCTGCCTCTGGCTCCTGCTGACTCACGGACACAGCCACCATGCAATCCACCGGAGTACGCTGTCAGCACCCATCAACAGTGGGCTGCTGCAATATCAAATCGTTCAACAGGCGTTGCCGGAGGTTTTCTGACTGCACACTCCGGTAATGGCTCCGTCTCTGATTCCCATTCGAAAAAGTCAGGGGAGGTTGCAAAAACAACCGGTATCGGCATAACCAGGCCTGCTATGCCCGGTCAGCGAGTTGATGAACCTGCCCTTGGACAGTCTCAAAAAAGTCCAGATGTTCCTTTATCATCAACAGCACCTTGTTGCACGGCCAATGCTGAGAGTGATCGGAGAAGAAAAAAGCAAGAGGGGGAAATGGCTGAGTTGGAATATGCCGGGTTACGGCCGGCCAAGCAAGAGTCGCTCGCCTACAGATTCCCGCCTGGGTGCAAGCACTACCAGCGAAACTGCTGGGTAAAGTTTGAGTGCTGCAACGTTTTTTATCCTTGCCATCGTTGTCACAATGACAAAAAGGAGTGCTCCAACCTAGAGGCCAAGGCGTCAGACGCAACCCACTACAATTGCAATTTTTGTGACCATGAAGCAGTAATTGATAAGAATTCCCAACACTGTTCACACTGTGAAGCCAGAATGTCAGTCTACTTTTGTGCGCTTTGCAAACATTTCACCAGCGACGATAAAAAACCCTACCATTGTGAAAAATGCGGAATATGTCGAACTTACAGAGATGAGCTTTATCACTGTGATGTATGCAATGTTTGCCTGGATAAAAAGCTTGAGGGAAAACATAAATGTCGGCCTGACTCTAGGCACGAGCCGTGCTGTATTTGTCTTGAGGATACTTTTTCGGGCTGTCACATTCTGCCTTGCTCCCATAAAATACACGAGGACTGTGCAAAAGAAATGCTTAAAAATGGCATCAGAACCTGTCCGATGTGCCGCCACCCCCTCGTCCCTGTTGCACCAAAACACTCCCCGCCCTATCGCACCCGCAGGAGATAAAGGCTTCGCTTAATTGCCGTCTCGAATCAACTTGAAATCCTTTAGGTATATACCCATCGCCTTTCAAGTTGCTACTTTGTTGGCTGCATTCGCTCGGCAACTGCTCCATGCGTTGCTCTACCTCCTGCATCCATGCAGTTGTCACCCCGGTCACATAGTATGTCTATGCTCCCGGCACCCAAGGGCATAAAGGCTTCGCTCATTTGCCGCCTCGAATCAACTTGAAATCCATTGGGTATAGCGTTCAGGGACTGCATCGTAATGGCTTTTCTCTTTCGACGGTTGCCAACCAGTGGCTGGCAACGTCAAGCATGCGGTTGGCAAATCCCCATTCATTATCAAACCAGCACAAAAGTCTCACCAGTCGTCCGCCGGACACTCGGGTTTGCGAGCCATCGACAATGCAGGAGCGGGAGTCGTGGTTGAAATCCACCGAAGCATGTGGCTCATTACTGAATCCCATTATTCCTGCCAAACGACCGGAGGTTTCCTGTTCAAGGATGTGGTTGACCTGTGCCACCGAGGTGTCCCGACTGAGCTGGGTGGTAAGATCAATACACGAAACGTTAATGGTCGGCACTCGCACGGCGCTGGTGGTGAAGCGATCTTTCAGTTCCGGCAACAGGCGGTTGATGCCTTTAGCCAGACCGGTATCCACGGGAATAATTGAGTGCAGTGCGCTGCGGGTCAGGCGCAGGTCGTTTTTGTGCCAGGCGTCGATGACTGGCTGGTCGTTCATGGCGGAATGGATAGTGGTCATGGTGCCATACTCGATGCCAAGAGCATCATTGAGCGTTTTCAGCACCGGCACAATACAGTTGGTGGTACACGACGCACTGGAGACAATGCGCTGTTGCTGGCTAAGTAGTTGTTCGTTGATGCCATAAACGATAGTGGCATCCACATCGGCCAGAGCCGGCTGGGAAAACAGCAGCCGGGGGGCACCGCGGGCCAGGTGAACTTCTGCCGTGGCTCGGTCTTTGAACGAACCGGAGCACTCCAGGAGTAAGTCAATGCCCACTGCCTGCCAGTCAAGCTGAGAGGGGGATGGCTGGTTGAAAATCCTGATGGGGTTATTGTCTATAACGAGATGGTTGTTATTGGTGCTGACCTGGCCGGGAAAGCGGCCATGGGTGGTATCGTAGCGGGTCAGGTAGGCGATGGCCTCAATGCTGGCAGGTTCATTGATGGCAACCACAACCATGGGGGGGGTGCGCTGGCGCTCGTACAGGGCGCGCAATACGCATTGGCCAATGCGCCCGTAGCCGTTGATCGCCAGTCTGTATGCCATGGGGTATCACTCCATCGAACAAAAACTGAATTGATACTGTATCAGACACTGGTTCATCGCCATGAGATTTAATGGTTTTTTTTTGCCAGAATCACCCGGTCTGTTGACCGGGTGGGAGAGTTCAGTTGTCTTCAACTGGCCTCTACTTTTACTGCCTCCGGAGGCTCCTGGTTTTCAAGCAACTTGTGAGAGTCATCTTTTTTCGTGGTAGCCAAAAGCACCACTAATGACAGTACGCCACAGCAGGCCATAATGGCTGTCATTGGCAGGGCGGAGCCGTCATGAAAAACGCCTACGAGAGCTGAGGTGATGCCACCAAAGGCAAATCGCAGGGCACCGGCCAGAGCGTTGGCAGAACCGGCGGATTTAGTAAAGTGCGACAAGGCCAGGGCGTTGGAGTTTGGCCCAGTGAAGCCAACACTGCCCACGTAACAGGCGATGGGGATCATCAGTCCAAACAGGCCACCAAAGCCGGTGACAGCATTGAACAGTAACAGCAGGCCAGAGACGGCAGTGATGATCGTGCCAACGCAAAGAATCGAGAACAGTTTAAGGCGCCCAACCAGACGGATATTCACCATATTGGCGAGGGTCATGGCGACGATGTTGATGCCAAACAGAAAACCATAATGATCCGGGGATACGCCAAACAGCTTGATGTAGACGTAGGGTGAGCCGGAAATGAAGGCAAACATGCCGGCAAAGACAAATGCGTGCGAGAGCAGGCAGCCAATGGCCTCGCGGTTCCTGAAAATATGACCGTAGTTAATGGCCAGCTGCACAGGCGATACGATCAGCCGGTGCTCCACCGGCAGCGTCTCTTTCACCCGGAAAAGCGCCAGAACCATCGATAAACCGGCCGCAATAGCCAGAAAAATAAACAGGCTTGGCCAGCCAAAAAACTTGAGAATTTGCCCGCCGAGCAGTGGTGCAGCCAGCGGTGCAACAATCACCACCAGCATGATCGATGAGAGCGCCTTGGCCATCTGCTCCTGAGGAAAAATATCCCGAATCATGGCCGGGATGGTCACCAGGATGGCCGCGGCAGACATCGCCTGTAGCACGCGGACAAAAATCAGCTCATTGGCACTGGTGCAAACCGCCGCCAGGATGTTGGTGATAATGAAGAAAATGATGCCCGGGAACATGACGACTCTGCGCCCGAACCGGTCTGACAGTGGCCCATATATCAGTTGGGACAGGGCATAACCGATGGTATAGGCGCTCAGGGTGTACTGTATCCGGTTCAGCGGTTCGCCCATGCTTTCGGCGATGGCCGGTATGGCTGGCAGGTAAAGGTCAATGGCTAACGGCCCCAGTGCCGTTAGCGCGCCAAGAGTGAGAATCAGCAGCAGGCGTTCACGCTTGTCCATGCCCATTTGAGGATGGGTTGTCGTCGTCATTATTGAGGCTCGTGTTATCCGGCAGCCGCCCGCAGGATGAGTTGCCTCCTTCCAAACGTGGCAGTTACCCGTTTAAACATGGTGTAAAAATCAATGCGTCGGGTTAGAAGCCGAGTCGTTGTAGTGCCTTGGTATGTAAACGACAGTGAATGCCATTTTGGGGAGGGAACCCTGCTTATCAAGGTAAAACAGCAGGTGACTACATCGATGCATAGTTTATTCGGCTATATCTGATTCTTTCATAAAAAAGATTGGCAATAAATAGATGGCACTACCTGTGCCGGCAGTACTTACCAAGGATTTACCAGGGGGGGGACAAGTTCCTGCTGATAAAAACGGCAAAAGGCGTAAGTCGTCTGCCGCTTTATTAAGGAAGTTTAACTGCCTGCGCGGTCTTATACCCAATGGATTTCATGTTGCTACGCGGCGGCAATTGAGCAAAGTCCCGGGAGCGTAGAAATACTACGTGACCGGGGTGAACGAATACCCTAAAGGGCATAAATGCAGCCAACAAAGTAGCAACTTGAAAGGCGACGGGCATACCCGCAACAGGCGAGGGCAATCAATCCAGCAGCTCTTCGGCCGCGGCAACAATATTCTCAACCGTAAAGCCAAAGTACGGGAACAGCTGCTCAGCGGGTGCGGACTCGCCGTAGGTGGTCATGCCGATAATGCGACCGTCCAGACCAATGTACTTGTACCAGAAGTCAGCGGCCGCCGCTTCGATGGCAATACGTGCCGGCACCTCCAGCGGCAGGACGGATTGCTTGTAAGCGGCGTCCTGAATGTCGAATACGTCAGTGGATGGCATGGAGACGACGCGCACTTTGTGACCTTGCTCTGACAACACGGCTTCGGCCTGCATGGCCAACTCCACCTCGGAGCCGGTGGCAATCAGAATCAGCTCTGGGGTGCCGGCACACTCCTTGAGGATGTAACCGCCGCGTTCAACCAGCGCCAGCTGTTCATCGCTTCTGGATATGTAAGGCAAACTCTGGCGCGAGAAGATCAGGGCACTTGGGCCATCCATGCGCTCGATGGCGTGTTTCCAGGCCACGGCGGATTCAACGGTGTCGCACGGACGCCAGGCGTTCATGTTGGGCGTCATGCGCAAACTGGCAATCTGCTCAATGGGCTGGTGGGTCGGGCCATCTTCACCAAGGCCGATGGAGTCGTGGGTATAGACCATAATGGAGCGCTGCTTCATCAGGGCTGCCATGCGCACCGCGTTGCAGGCGTACTCCATAAACACCAGGAAGGTGGCGCCGTACGGAATGAAGCCACCGTGCAGGGCGATACCGCTCATGATGGCGGTCATGCCAAACTCACGCACGCCGTAGAATAAGTAGTTGCCGCTGGCGTCCTTGCGCTCAATGCCTTTGCAGCCACTCCAGATGGTCAGGTTGGAGCCAGCCAGATCGGCAGAACCGCCGAGCAGTTCGGGCAGCACCGGGCCGTAGGCGTTCAGGGCGTTCTGGGACGCTTTGCGGCTGGCGATATTCTCACCCGCTTGCTGGCAGGATTTGATGTAATCATCGGCTCTGACGGCAAAGTCCGCCGGTAATTCACCTTTCAGGCGACGGGTAAATTCTGCGGCCAGCTCTGGATGGACGGCTTGGTAAGCGGCGAACATTTCATTCCAGACGCTCTCTTTGGCGGCCCCTGCGGCTTTGGCATTCCACTGGCTGTAGAGCTCATCAGGCACTTCGAAGGGAGCATACTGCCAGCCAAGGCGCTCGCGGGTCAGTTTGATTTCTTCATCACCCAGCGGCGCGCCGTGGCACTCCTCTTTGCCTTCTTTGTTGGGTGAGCCAAAACCGATGATGGTCTTGCAGCAGACCAGGGTTGGCTTGTCTTTTTCAGCCCTGGCGGCCTCAATAGCGGCCTTGATCGCCTCGGCGTCGTGACCGTCAACACCCGGAATTACATGCCAGTTATAAGCGGTAAAGCGGGCCGGGGTATCGTCGGTGAACCAGCCTTCCACTTCGCCGTCAATGGAAATGCCGTTGTCATCGTAAAAGGCGATCAGCTTGCCCAGACCCAGGGTGCCGGCCAGGGAGCACACTTCGTGAGAGATGCCTTCCATCATGCAGCCATCGCCCATAAAGACGTAGGTGTAGTGGTCAACAATGTCGTGTCCCGGGCGGTTGAACTGCGCCGCCAGTGTTTTTTCCGCTACGGCCATACCAACGGCATTGGCAATGCCCTGACCGAGCGGGCCGGTGGTGGTCTCAATGCCGGGCGCATAACCGTACTCAGGGTGCCCTGGCGTTCTGGAGTGCAGTTGACGGAAGTTTTTCAGGTCATCAATGCCCAGGTCGTAGCCGGTGAGGTGCAGCAGAGAGTAGATCAGCATTGAACCGTGACCGTTGGACAAGACAAAGCGGTCGCGATCTGCCCACTGGGGGTTGGCCGGGTTGTGATTCATGTAGTCACGCCACAGCACTTCGGCGATATCTGCCATTCCCATGGGGGCTCCCGGATGACCGGATTTGGCTTTCTGGACGGCATCCATGCTGAGGGCACGGATGGCATTGGCAAGCTCGCGGCGAGAAGACATGGGAATAGGTGCTCCTGGGTAATCCAGTCTGGTTGGTTCGGCCGCCATTCTAAGCCTTCAGCCTTGAACTGAAAACACCACGCAAAATGTGGTCTTTCAGTGACCGGCCTGGTCGTGGCGCTCGTGGTAGTGTCGTCCAAGATGTCGAATGGCGATCAGCCACAGGGCAATGGCCAGCATAAACGCAGCCGCCAGCCATGACATGGCCAGGCTGAGTGAGCCGCACACGGTGATGAGAATTTGCTGAAAAAAAGAGCTGCCAGACTTGCCCACCCGACTGACCACCAGTTCAATGGCGGCCTTGCCCTTATACTTGCGTTCGGCAT
>JAKROC010000001.1 GCA_024509075.1 Endozoicomonas sp. | reverse complement strand
GCAACAGTGTCACACATCGTGGCTGAACGAAGTAGATGAGATTGGCTCAATACTTGCCGCTGTTAACCACCTGGAAGCCAGGATGAGATCAGAGTTAGAATTCTCTTATACTTTGCCAGCCGTAAAACATACTGGTTTTATTCCTTTTATGCCAAGTTCACCGGGTATAGGCTTGACAGTGTTGCAGCGAATGTACAACTGCGTGCAACTACCTGACATGCGCGCAGATATTGATGATATCCAGACAAAAACACTCGCCCACTTCACCGACCCATTCATGAAGTCTCTTAGTACCCTGCTCCAGTTTCTTGCTGGCGATGACAGCAATACTGACATTATTCTCACGCCCAATAAAGATCTGAAACTCTATTTGCAAGCCATCATGCACTACCTGAAGGCCCAATGGTCGGAAGCCGAAAAACTGGCAGAGAAGTCGCAGTGGCCGGAAGCCATCTGGCTCTGCGGACAGCTTTGCTACCGGCGCGGTGACCTGCCCAAGGCCTCCGCCTGCTTGCAAAAAGCGGTAGAATTTGGCGTTGATTCAGCTTTGCTGCAACTAATTAACGTAACGCTGGAACTGCCAATCTATGAACAGGAGGCAATCGAACAGCTGTTCAGTGAGGCGATTCAATACCACAGCCGTACTAACGGTGACATTCTGGCCATGCGCATCCATTTCATGGCCAAAGAGCTGCGATTAACCAATGATTTATGGGAGAACGACCCATTCAGCACTCCTCCATCGGCCCAGAAGAAAAAAACGAAAGGCAAAAAAAAGAGTCAGCGTCAACCGCCCCGATACCTCACCCGGCCTCAACTGGCGCAATTAAATCTGCGCTGCATTGAGGCCTTGAACAATCATGACTATGACCAGGCGCTAAAACTATTGGTCGATGCCAGCGTTAGTGTTGGCTGGGACTTTCAACAGGCCACTCTTGGCATTATGGATCTGTGGCGTCTGACGGAAATAGCCACTGACTATGACTACCTGTACGTGCAACACCAACTGGCAGTGACTGAGGGTCAACCTCTGCACATTCCTGTACTCAGGCAAGACGGCGAACTACTGAGAATCCATGAACTTAACAAAGATGACAACATCACACTGACTGACAGCGCTACAACAATCAGAGAGAAACTGTGCGACCTGGTCGTCGAAAAGTCCGTGGGCTGGCTATGTTTACTGCACAACACGCCAGACGCTAAAGAACAGTGGCGACAGACACCTGATGCCGTGGCAAGGCAACAGTTGGAAAAGTTTGAATACAGCCCACTCATGACCTTCTTCATTGCGTTACTGCTGACAACAGTGGCGAGCGTATTCAAAGGCAAGGCATCCTTATGCCCTGACCCGGGGCTGGCCGGGCAACACCGACACCGGTCAACGCAATTTTTCAATGCAGCCAGTGAATTCTACTGCTGGCAAAATCTTTTGAACGCGGACGATAAGTTAAAAACCCGAATTGAGGCGGCTACTCCACTTGGCAGCCCACAAAAATTGGCAAAAACGCCCCAAAAACCACAATCTAAGCCATGAAAGCCGAACCAGCCCGGCCAAAGAACCAGAACAGCAGCCCCGGAGCGGACAGAGCCACACCCAAGAGGCTATAGAGCGGATGATGCCAGACGTGGTAGACCACACAACAAGTAACACAGACAATAAAAATAACCGGGCTGAGAGGCCAGAAAGGTATAGCAATATCACGGTCGTATAATTTCAACTTCACCAGTCCAGCCACAGTAAGTACACAACAGATGCCTAACATATAACCTATGCTGGTCATCATATACTCATAAGTGCCGAGCCAGAGAATCAGCAGAGCAACCATGCCCTGAAAGACAATGGCCTTGTGATAGCGACCGTTATGGTTCGCAAGGAAGCGGGGCAAAAAACCGTCACGAGCCATTTTCGCGTACACCCTGGGGCCAAGCATAATCAGTGCAGACAGCGAGCTGAACAAAGCCAGGTAAACCACTACAACAGCAACAAATACTGCCCAGTCGCTGGATGATTGCTGTGCCACCAACAGCACATAATCCACTCGCCCCTCGATATTGTCGATCTGCTGCCGCCCCAGAATGGAAAAATTAAGCAGCAGATAAATCATCATCACCAGCAGCGAACCAATCATGGTTGCCTTCATCAGATTTTTATCAGGCTGCTCCAACTCATCGGCAATATAAATGACTGAATTCCAGCCAGAATAAGCAAAAAACGCCCAGATAAAACCAATAGCCAAACCATCTGAGGGCAACTCGACACCTGTCGGCAAGCTAACGTGCACCACCGATGCCTCACCCAGAATGAGTAGAATAAATGTCGTAATCAACAACAACTTGGTAGCGATCACTACGTTCTGTATGCGCAACCCCTGGCGAGAACCCAAACTGTGCAGAAAAGTCACCAGAACTATAAGACAACTGCCGACAACTCTTGGAGTCAGGTAATCGCCCATTCCCCAATGACTGGTGTACTCACCTATTGCGTAGGCACACAGGGCGATGGGTGCCGAGAATCCCACCAGTAGGGAAACCCAACCGGCAAGACAACCTAGCGCAGGATGAAAAATTCTGGACAGAAACAGGTACTCTCCTCCAGATTCGGGCATCTGCCGAGCCAGCGCACCGTAGCAACACGCGCCAAAAAGCATAACCAATCCTGCCGCCACCCACAGCAGCATCACTGTACCAGGATGGCCGACGCGCCCCAGCATCAGCCCAGAGACAGTGAACGTCCCGGCACCGATGACATTACCAACAATCAACAATACAGCACTGGCAAGGCTTATTTTACCTGGGGCCACAACACCTCCGTTCAACGGTGTTTAATACGCAGCAACGCGTGTGCTGAGACATGCTGTCATGGGTTACTCGGGCTTTTGGCCAACAACAAAAATCCGGCCATGGTCATACCAGTAGGCATCAGGGCTCATCCACGCAGCCTGAATGAGCGGAAACAGCACCTGATGATCCGGCAATGTGACGATGTAAGCTTCCAACTGCTCAAAAGCCAGTTGCATCTGCCGACCATGGGCATTATCCCCTCCCTGCACCCGCTGCTGGGTCAGATCGACGTTCACGTTAACCAACCCGGCATCAGCCATCATGGCTGGCAGTCGGTAGCCCTGGTCAAAATCCATGTGATCTGACAGGCTTTTGTAGGCGGCAGCAAGATAACCCGGCAGGCGGTTGTCAATCTCACCCATTTGCCAAAAGCGATTGACATTGGCACCCTCCACAAACTCATCTATAAACAGATAGCCACCGGGTTTTAGCGCCTTGTGCAGGCGCGCGATCAACGCCTGGTTGTCACTGCGGGTCAAATGTAACAACACCAGCCGCAGGTAAATAAAATCAAACCGGTTTTCACCAGGATCATAACTGGTAACATCACCGTGTACTGTTTTAACCCGGGGCGAGATGGCTGCCAACTCAGCAAGAAAACGCTCGTTAATATCCAGCGCCGTGATGCTGCCCGTAACCCCGGCATGATCAGCAAAAAAACCCGTCATGGAACCAAGTCCCGGACCAATATCGAGATAATCGCCACCAGGTTTGAGCAGTGGCCCCACCCTTGCCTGAGATTGCGGGTCAAGCTTTTCCTGCAGATAGCTCAACCGCTCCCGGGACTTTTTCCAATCGTTCGAGAGCGAGTACTGACCACTGGCGACAACCTGGCTATCCGTCGATTCATTGCCCGCCGATTCGTGGCCAGCCACCGTTGGCCCCGGCCATAAAACATACGACAACAGCAAAATGCTGACGACAGGAACACGGGTTAATTTCATCGTTAAGCCCTGCGGAAAGGTGAGTGATACTGACGACTTAGCGTTGAAGGGTAGATGAAGAATGACTGATTACCATTATTTCTGGCATATACATATTAGTAGTACGACCACTACATTGCAGAGATTTCCTGACATGATCCAAACTGGAAAAGGAAAATTCATCTCATTCAGGGACGGGCCAATGCTGGCAAACGATGAAAACTGACTTATCATCTAACGAAAATTACAAAGCGATGTCAGCCCATGTCACAACGAGTAGAGGAAGTGCAAAAAAAAGCCAGCAACGTTTATCGCATCTGTCTGGTCAGTTATGGCGCTCTGGTGCTATCCCTGTTGGCAGAGACTTGGTGGCTCAATCCACCACCAGGCTCCATTACGAGCATTTCCCTGCTCCAACTATTGCCCCTGCTGTTGCCATTACCAGGGCTGCTTAACCGGGAGTTACGCGCCGCTGCCTGGCTCTGTTTTATTCTCTGCTTTTACTTCATCAGCGGTGTGCTTGATCTCTGGTTTCGACCGAATCAGCCACAAGGATGGCTAATAACCGCGTTCAGCGTCTCACTGTTCATATCATCCATGCTTTTTATTCGCTGGCAGGCAAGGGCCAGACGCTGTCTAACGCAACGCTAGCGTGGAGTCGGGTTCACTTCTGGTTTGGTCGTCAGCAGACTTTGTCAGCTCAATTCGCGCAGCATCAAGACCAATCTTGTCCAGTGTTCGCTTAAGGAATTCATAACGGGCCTCTTGCAACATATCCAGTTGATCGGTGGATTCCGGCCAGTTAGCCAGCAACCACTCTTCAGCCTGCTTAACTCGTTGCTCTGGCGTCAGCTTACCCACTTCAGGAATTTTTTTCTGTTGAGTCGCCAGATACATTTGCTCCAACAACCGCCCACGCACATCAGCGGGGACGGTTTCTCCATCTCCCCCCGCGGCCTGGTACAACTCCTGTAACGCCGTTTCCAAACCATGACGGGTCAGTTCCGGCCGATCCCTGGACTGGGACACGCCTACATGAATCACTACGGCTAACGACGGTCTTTGCGCCATAATCCGCTTAAGTTGCTGCAAGTTTTGCTCAGCCGACGGTGTCAGTGCAGCTTTGCCGGCCTCATGCCGCAGTAACGGTTGCAGTCTGGAGTTGGTGGCGGTGTTCAAATGGTTCAGCGGTGCCCGGGCAATGCCCATCAGCTGCTGGCCAATTGCCCGGTAAATCCGCTCCGGCAAGGCAGTTGCCGTTTCGCCGGGCTTCAGGGCAAAACTCACGCGGGCCTTACCTTTGGAGTCAGTTAATAACGCTTTCAGGCCAGCAGCTGAATTGGGCCAATCCTGAAAATCAATCCAGCCCCGGTGGGTTTTACTGTCGTAACCCAGGCTAAACCGGGCTCCTTTGAGTTGGTAGCCGGCAAAGCGGCCGTAATCAGCAACAGGGCCGGCAAAACGGGCGCTGTTCAATTTGAGGATAAAGTCATTGTCAGCCCCTGAATGGCCACTCAGTTGCACCGCCCCCACTCCCTTCAAGCGGCTAGCCAGCTGGTACTGCCAGCTGTCCCCCAGCGCTTTCCGGCCGACAGTGCCGTTAAGCTGGGTAAACACCCAGGCACCTTGTTCCAGACGACTGTCGCTGACGATGAGAGATGTATTGCCAAATGGCAGGAATTGCTGCAGCAGGTTACTGAAATCGATCTTTTTCGCTGACGCTGCCAGCTTCAGGTCAACACCAGAGATTGACAACTGAGCACTGCCTGGGCGCTGACTGTGGAAAAGCGCATTACGCAGTTGCCACTGCTGCCAGCTGGCACTCAGTTGTGGTAACAGCAACTGACCTTTTGCTCCATGAGCACTACCTTGCAGCGTTAAGCCATCACCAGGGCACCAGGACAAGGCAAATTTACCGCTGAACTCCCCCAAAAGCTCATCACTGTCCAGCATTTTCTGGTCTTTATCAGCCGTCATCGCTGCAAGACTGGACAGCGATATATTGTTCACTGTCAGCTCACCACTGAGCTGATTCTGACCAGGATCATAGTTGCCATCAAACGTCCAGGACTGAGCTGACTCAAAATAGAGTTGCAGCTTCCTTTGCTCATCATTGAGTACACGAAGCTGCTCAAACAGCACCGGTTGACCCGTGTTTTTGATGGTCAGGGTACCACGAAAAACTGTCAAAGCCTGAAACCAGTCCGGCGCTCTGAATTTTAACCGCTGTGGGTCAACGGTGATACTGACTCCGTCCAGCTCAATGTCGCTGAGCGCTTGAAAATCATCTCCAAGCCAGAGCGACCACCAGTCGGCATAATTGACTACCACCGTGATGCGCCTGGCGTTGACCACAATGCCGGGCTGTTCGATTAGGATATCTTTGGCGTATAGACGACGCTCTTTGGGATCAAAGATGAGTTTTTTGCCGGGCAAACGCAACCCAGTCTGCTGATTGACACTAGCGACTACCCGGTCGGATACGTGTGCCAGCCAGCTTTTGACCCACAAGCTGCCAAAAGCCAGCAAACCGATCAAAACAATTAAGGATAACCAGCGAGTCCACGTCATTCGCATGGAATTATTTCCTCACAGAGGGCACTCACTGCCGCTGTTTCATGGTAGATGAAACTGCCAGGAAAATTCACCACCGCATGACTTCTTTGATAAAGGGAATGGTCAACTTGCGTTTGGCACGCAAAGAAGCGCTATCAAGTTTGTGTAGCAAAGAGAAAAGATTGCCCATATCCCGTGTACCACGATGAATAATAAAACGGGCCACTTCGTCGCTTAAATCAAAACCGCGATGACGCGCCCGCAACTTGAGCGCAGCCACTTTTTCACTATCTGCCAGCGGGTTAACCTGGAAGACCAGTCCCCAGCCCAGCCGTGATACCAAATCCGGCAATTGGATACCAAGGGCTCTCGGCGGATTGGCCGCTGCCACCAAAAACCGAGTCTTAGAGTCGCGCAGCCGGTTAAACAGGTCAAACAATGCCTCCTCCCACAGAGGATCACCAGCCACCTCGTCAATGTCATCAAGGCAGACTAGCTGCAACCGTTCAATGCCTTCAAGCAGGTTGGGAAAGTAATAGACCAACTCTTTCATAGGCAGATAAATACTTCTGCCACCTTGTCGGTCTACCTGATGGCAAGCCGCCTGCAGCAAATGACTGCACCCAACTCCGTGGGAACCATAGAGGAAAACAAACTGTTCACGGTCCACGCCCGCCCGGTCCATGTCCAACAGATTAACCAACGTCTCATTACGCCCACTGTAAAAGTTGGCAAACGTGGCATCGTCTCGTAACTGGACACTAAGTGGCAGCTGCACAGGCAAACTCATATGAACATGAAATCCGCAATTGTATCTGTAAACGGTAGTGAGAATTCTCTTTTTCTGATCATCCCTTCCCCGCCACTACCTGAAGCACTGGGTGAAAACATCAGAAACTGCAAAGTTACAAAAGACAACTGTCTAATAATATCACTTAACCGATCAGCCGGAACTAAAAGACAATAAACTTCTAATTTCCATACTCCTGACCAACCAGACAACGAATAATTTAACCGGCCAATCAAGGAAAAAACAAGGAGCTACACCTCCTCTGCACCGGCAGTATAAAGGTCACTAGCCTTGTAATTTCTATTCAAGTGGCGCAAGAATACCATAATAACTGCCGCCATGGGCAGAGCAATCAGCAAACCAATGAAACCAAACAACTGGCCGCCGGCCATCAGGGCAAAAATAACGGCAACCGGGTGCAGGCCAATCTTATCCCCAACCAGCAGGGGCGTCAGAACCCAACCCTCCAAAGCCTGGCCCACCATGAACACCGCCACCACCGTAGCTATCCCTGTGTAGCTGTCAAATTGAAACATGGCCACAATTAATGCAGCGGCGAATCCGAGCACAAATCCCATATACGGAATGATGCTGGCCAGCCCCGCCATCATACCGATCAAAATGGCAAATTGCAGACCGATCAACCCAAGTCCCAGGCTATAAATCGCCCCAAGAGCCACCATTACCATTAACTGCCCTTTGAAAAAAGCGCCCAGTACTTCGTCACATTCCTTGAGCAAACCCACCGCCACCGGCTCCACATTGCGCGGCAGCAGCATACCCAGATCGGCCATCATCCTGTCCCAGTCACGCAACAGATAAAAAGCGACCACGGGCACCAGCAGCAAATTGGCGACAACCCCCATCAGCGCCATGGAGGACTTGGTGACAGACACCCCAATACTGGCCAGAAACCCACCTGCCTGCTGCCACTGCCCACTCATTTTTTTGGACAACTCGGCAAGATTCACCAGGGAGCCATCCACTGAAATATATTTTTGCAGATACGGCAACAAATTGGTTTCAAACCACACCTCAAACTGTGGCAGCAAATCAATCACTGTTTTGATCTGGTGTGCCAGGGTCGGAATGACAATCAGCAGCATGCCAAAAACAAAGCTGAAAATCAGGACAAAAACAGTGATAACCGACAGGGTCCGAGACAAGCCTCTGGCTTCAAGCCAGTCAGTCAGAGGATCACCAAGGTATGCAAGCACCATGCTGACCACAAACGGCGTCAGAACCGGGCCAAGAAAATGGACAATCAGAAACAGCGCCAGAGCAACTGCGGCGGCCATGTAACGTTGGTGAAGGGTAAGATTCATGTTTCTCCTTGTCAGTACCCACGTAACAAGGTTCAATGCCGCGGCAATAATGCGTACAACCACAACCTTTCAAGCCGCTACGGCAACATATACCCTTCGCCTTTCAAATTGCTACTTTGCTGGCTGCACTTGTGCCTTTTAGGGTATTTGCTCACCCCGGTCACATAGTATTTCTATGCCCCCGGCACCCGAGGGCATAAAGGCTTCGCTCGTTTGCCGCCTTGAATCAACTTGAAATCCTCTGGGTACAGAATCCACTGGGTACAATCAATAACGTGCCATCAAAGCCGCTAATGATGAGAGTCAAGCGGCAGGATACCTGCCTTCAGAGTAGCGGCAAATAAAAAAATCCCACTAGATTTCGTTCACGCCGGGCGAAGTCGAGAACACTTGGCTCTGAGCACAAACGGCACTGCAACTTTGCCTGCTGTCTAGGGAACCCAGCGATAAACCATCGATGCCGATTCAACAGTTGATGGGGTCGACTCAACCACTGGCACCAGTCGCCGTCCCAGAGCAAGCGCCTCTTCCAACTGGTTCTGCGAGCCATCCACAGCCAGAACCAACTCAACGGTGGCACCGTCTGCTTTGCGCAATGAGACATCACGAATCGCTGTGATTCGCTCCAGATATTCACCCAGGGCGGCGTAGGCTTCCAAAGTGGTGACGTTTTCCACTACAACAGATACTGCATTGCCAGCGCTCTGAGAAGCAGCGACGGCATAGTGGCCAGACAACGTTGAGCCTACCAGACTGGCAGCCGACTGTGCCACACCGGCGGCATCAAGACCCTCAACAGTGGCCGTTTTAGCCAGAGTACCGCGAAACAGCAGAATCAGGCGTCCGGAGTAAAGCTCACCTTTTTGCGTCAGGCGCCCGGTTAGAATGGATTCGGAGCCATAACGCTGCGAAGCCCTGCGCACCTTGTCATTAAAACCACCCCAGATATCAACAACGGAGATAGCATCAGAATCATCAACGTCCATTAACGGAAACAATACCGGCAGCCCCCGATCCTGAAAATCGATGGCGAAGGCCATGGCCAAACCGCCCGAGGCATTGATGATGGCGCGTCGCCCAGCGTTGTCCAGTGCCAGCCAGACAATGGTCGATGAGCGGTTTGAACCCCAGATGGCCAACCCGGCACTGCGCAGCAGGTGATTGATAGCCTGCTCGTCAAAATCGGCCTGAAAATATTGCTGCTGGCCTCGGCCCGGGGTACCACTGTGGAATCCGAACTTTTGCACATAGTTTTCTGGCTTACTCAACGCCTCGCGGATTTTCTGGTTGGTCAGCACATCCTCATGGCCACTGACCTTCACCAACACGCCGGCCAAGGCGTCCTCCATGGCTTCGTCCTGATCCCGGGCGTCCTTGCCGGTGACTGATACTGTCTGGCTGTATAGCCCCTGAACCACAACTGCCCGGGAGAACCCAGCCAGGGTCAGCAGCAGGAAAAAAGCAACCAGGCAGAACAGTCGTTGCACAGAGAACACCCCTGAAACCATATAGAATGTCAATGAATTCATTAACGATTGGGAGCAAGCATCGCGTCGCACAGGCATCGATAAAATCCGGCTGATAAAAATCAAAAGAGCGTCATTTTGCCACAGGCAACAATTCAGTAACAGCATTGCGATAAATACCCTGCCCCCCTAAAATAGCTGCCTTCATCCACTCGCTGAATCCGGGCCGGGCAACAAAACTGGTTGAGCTACCAAAGCCCAGCGCCAATGTAGACAGAGCCATTACCCTACGGTGAGTGGCTTGGGCAACAGGCAATTCATACCTATGACCAATACAGACAAGCCTCTGAGTTACAAAGATGCCGGTGTCGATATCGACGCAGGCAACGCCCTTGTCAAGCGCATCAAGCAGGTAGCCAAAGCCACCAGACGCCCCGAAGTCATGGGCGGGCTGGGCGGTTTTGGCGCTCTGTGCCAGCTGCCCCGGGGGTATCGCGAGCCAGTGCTGGTTTCCAGCACCGATGGTGTGGGCACCAAGCTGAAACTGGCCATGGAGCTGGGCATGCACGATGATATCGGCATCGATCTGGTGGCCATGTGCGTCAACGATCTGCTGGTTTGCGGTGCCGAGCCTCTATTCTTCCTCGACTACTACGCCACAGGCAAGCTGGACGTGGACGTGGCCGCACGGGTGATCGCCGGGATTGGCAAGGGTTGTGAACTCTCTGGCTGCGCCCTGATCGGCGGTGAAACAGCAGAAATGCCGGGCATGTACCAAAGTGACGATTATGATCTGGCCGGGTTTTGCGTCGGCGTGGTGGAAAAATCAGAAATCATCGATGGCAGCAAGGTAGCGGATGGCGATGTACTGATCGGACTGAAATCCAGCGGCCCCCACTCCAATGGCTATTCGCTGATCCGCAAAGTGCTCGAAGTAACCGGCCTTGAACTCAACACGCCACTGGCAGGCAAATTACTGGCAGATCACCTGATGGCTCCCACCCGCATCTATGTCAAGCCACTGCTTCAACTACAAAAAGAGCTGCCCATCCACGCGATGGCTCACATCACCGGTGGTGGTCTGCCGGAGAACCTGCCCCGGGTAATACCGAACGGTTGTCGTGCAATAATCAATAGCAACAGCTGGGAAATCCCTGCCATTTTCCGCTTCCTGCAGGAACAAGGTAATATTGACGCCTTTGAGCTATACCGCACCTTCAACTGCGGCATTGGCATGGTGCTGTGTGTTGCACCCAGCCAACAGACACAGGTACTGCAACGCCTGACGGAACTGGGTGAGCAGTGTATAGTCATTGGTCACATTGAAATGTCAGACAACGATGGGCAAACAGTTGTGTTCCAGTAACCAGAACTTGTCAACGCCTTATTCTGACTAAGCTGCCGGGATTCAGTTGATACCCATCCGAGTCCTGTTGTCATCAACCAAGCGGATAACCCCTTTGAATGAAGCATCGGCCGTGAGCCCTAAAAAGCGCGTTGTTGTCCTGCTGTCCGGCAACGGCAGCAACCTTCAGGCCCTTTTGGATCAAGAACCAGATTACCAATATAAAATTGTTGGCGTAATCAGTAATTTACCGGGTGCTTTCGGCCTGGAAAGAGCCAGGCAACATAAGGTAACGGCAATGGAGTTGGACCATAATGTGTTCTCTTCACGTACCGCTTTTGACCAGCGCCTGGCGGTGGAAGTAGATCTCTTTGAGCCAGACCTGGTGGTACTGGCTGGCTACATGAGAATTCTCAGCCCCGAGTTTGTCGAGCACTTTATCGGTCGACTGATTAATATCCACCCTTCCCTGCTGCCCAATTATAAAGGCCTTGGCACTTACCGGCGTGCCCTGGCCGACAACAAGCCAAAACATGGCTGTACCGTGCACTTTGTCACTCCGGAACTGGATAGCGGCGCCCAGATCTTGCAAGCCTCACTGGACATTAGGCCTGATGATGACGAAGAGAGCCTGAGACGACGAGTGCAAATCATGGAACATCGGATCTATCCTCTCGCCGTCCATCTGGTCTCTACTGGTAGAGTGCAGTTACGGGGTAATGGGGCACTGTTGGACAACCAACTGTTGGATCCACTCGGTTACCAGCTGCGTGAAGATGCTCTGGATGCGCCAGAACTGCAATGACTAATTGACATCCTCCCACCGCCAGGCCTACGACTATGGTGGGGGATTCCTGCTTCTGGCCGGTAACAACTGTGCTCGACTTTAGAGTTCCCAAAGCACAATAGTTCAGCGAAAAGGAAATAAACTGCTAATTTAAAACCAATTTGCAGCGATTGGAGGATTATCCGGCCATAGCCAGCTACGTTCGGGCGTTGTATCAGTACCCTGGCATTGCCCAAACCGTGAACTTTAGCCACATCAAGGAACATTACTACGTCAGTCACACCACGATTAACCCAACCGGGATCGTCCCCAAGGGGCCATTAATCGACTATAGCCGTCCGCACAACAGAGGCTGGGAGGGAAGCAGCTACCAAACCACCGTAAGGCGCTGGTCAAGAGCCCGTGTGGTGAGCGTTACGGAAAAAGGTGCAGCAGTTCGGTGCCAGAATCCATTATAATTTCTACCCCACCCTTTCAACTTGCCTGAAAAGGAAAATACCTTGCGTTTTCTTCATACCATGCTGCGTGTTGGCAACCTCGAACGCTCCATCGAGTTTTACACTGATGTTCTGGGCATGAAACTGCTGCGCAGAAACGACAACGAGAAGTACCAGTACACGCTGGCCTTTGTCGGTTATGCCGATGAGTCAGAACAAGCTGTCCTTGAACTGACCTACAACTGGGGTACAGAAAAGTACGAACTGGGCAATGCTTATGGTCACATAGCCCTGGGCGCAGATGATATTTACGCTACCTGTGAAGCCATCCGCAGGGCGGGCGGCAAAATCACCCGCGAACCCGGTCCAGTACTCGGCGGAACCACTGAAATCGCTTTTGTGGAAGATCCTGATGGCTATAAAATCGAGCTGATTCAGACCAAATCAGCATCAGCTGGCCTGCGTGGCTGACCGGCCTGCCGCCACATTTTTGGTGGCGACAAACCGTCATCTCCCTGAAAAATCATAATCACGTTAACAGTCAGGCATTGGGAACAAAATCTCACACCAGTGGTCAATATGATGTGGAGTCCCTCAGTGCCCCTCATTTTGCACTGAATACGGGTGAATTCAGGAGATATTTGACCATGATACGCGGCAGCGACAATTATTTACCCCATCTTGCCCCAACGCCAAACAGTGACTCAGCTCCGGGCAGCGACTCAGCCCAGACAAACCGTCAATTGCTCCCGGGCATAGCGAACTCAATTACTGCCGCTTTACAGCAAATACCCAATCCTGCACATGCGCTTCTTTCGGCTCCTGGCCGGGTCCTTACCATACTGACTCTGGCCAGTCGCGGCATCACTGGCATGACCGTCCCCGCCACTTACAATGCCACCATGCCGACAGCAGCAGCCCCCCTCCGAACCGTCCTGCCCGACATACCCGAAATGCCCGACATG
The DNA here is from genome assembly GCA_024509075.1 of Endozoicomonas sp. Taxonomy (GTDB): domain Bacteria; phylum Pseudomonadota; class Gammaproteobacteria; order Pseudomonadales; family Endozoicomonadaceae; genus Endozoicomonas. The sequence continues at coordinate 92,992 of JAKROC010000001.1, read as the reverse complement.
CCCCAGCCGCCCGAGCCTGCCTGGATGGCCGCACTGGACGACCAAAGTCGTGATGTTGTTCTTTCCAGAGAAAAACGCGCCCCCAGAGGCGGTGGCAGAGGTGGCGGTGGCCGATCATCTGGTGGCCGCAGCCGGGGCGGTAGCAGAAGTCGGGGCGGCTGGGGTCGCAGCGGTGGTGGCAGCCGAGGCGTAACAATTGGTGGCCGGCCCGCCAAGGCGACCGGAAAGTATATTAAGGTTGGCTCAAAGACTTACAAGGAATACACCACGTCAAAGACGAGCTACTACACCGGCAAAAAATGGTACAACGTACACGGCCAGCGGGTCGATCTGCACAAGCGTTTAATGTACACCGAATCCGGCGAACTGAAAGGCCATATCACCACATCAAGAGGAGCACAGTACAAAATCACCCGCTCTGGTAACTGGCTGAAGATAAAAACCAACAATCAACTCACAATCTCCACATTGCCTCAGGTAAGGCAGCACAGCTTCGCCGGTACCATGTTCCGGATGGCCCTGTTCAATCTTTACTTCAACCACCTCATGCGTACCCCCGTCGATGTGCATTTTTTGTTCCACAACGGTGAACCGTATAAGCTGTCCTGTGTTCCCAACCCAGAAGATGGCACAAAAATAGACATAGGTTACTACGACGACAACGCAGCCCAGCTACCCACAGCAAGCACCAACGCTACAGCCGTTAGCACTACTACCGGCAACAGCACAGCAGCGATTGGCTCTGCTGGTAGTAACACGACAGCGCTTGACCTCCCTGACAGCAACACACGCGCCCCTGATAATCCAGGCAGAAAGTTTATCAAACTGGCATCAGCGCCAAAGGGAAGCAGCATCAGTTTTGCTGTGCTGAACAACCAGGACCCCAAGGGAAAAACAACTGTAGCCCCCACATCTGCTGGCGCAAATATTACTACCCCCAGTGATGCTCAGACGGCCAACACCACAACGCCAATAAAGGTCAGCACACCTACACCTCCTGCCAACTCGTCAGCCCCTGCCAATTCGTCTACCGTAGTACCGTATAACACCACAGATATTGAAGACAGTAACAATATCACCCGGATAGACACCTTGATTGACCGGGAGAGTATTGCCACCAGCGTGTTGACACAACTAGTCATCATGAGTGGTGATGAGGTTCTGAAAACTGTTCCCCTGAAGCAACGGGTATCAACGTTCCTGATCGATAGCGGCAATGACACCATCATGGCCTATTCCATGAATGAACCTAAGACCATACAAAGTCGACATGTATTGCTGTGGAGTTGGGTTAACAACGCTATCAAAAATGCTGGCTCTTTGCTGCTGCCGGCATTGACGACGGCAGCAGCACTAAAAGGAAGTACTCTGTAACCACGCTGGGGCTTGTATCTCTGAACCCGCTTTTGTGAGCATAGATGCAGGCGCAACCCAAAAAAAAGTGCAAACTATTGATTCAGATTGTTAAACAGGCCAAGTGTCGCACGCTAGGATAGGGAGAACAGCAAACAAGGGGTAATTTATGAGTAGCAGCGATGTTTTTCATCTTGGCCTGACCCGTGAGGCACTCAACGGTGCGACGCTGGCCATCGTTCCCGGTGATCCGGAGCGGGTTGAGCGCATAGCCAGCCGGATGGATAACCCGAGAAAACTGGCCAGCCTGCGGGAGTTCACCACCTGGATTGGCACACTGGAAGGACGGCCGGTGGTCGTGGGTTCCACCGGCATTGGCGGGCCGTCCACTTCAATCGCCGTGGAAGAGCTGGCCCAACTGGGCATCCGAACGTTTCTCCGGGTAGGCACCACCGGCGCCATTCAACCCCACATCAACGTGGGTGATGTGATCGTCACCACCGGTTCTGTTCGTCTTGACGGGGCCAGCCAACACTTTGCCCCCCTCAGTTATCCGGCCGTTGCCGACTTCCAATGTACCCGGGCACTGGTAGACGCCGCACAGGGCTGTGGGTTTACCTTTCACACCGGCATCACCGCCTCAAGCGACACGTTCTATCCCGGACAAGAGCGTTACGACACCTACACCGGCCGTGTACACAAAGCACTGGCAGGCTCCCTGGAGCAGTGGCAATCTCTGGAAGTACTCAACTACGAGATGGAATCAGCCACCTTGCTGACCATGTGCGCCACCATGGGCCTCAGGGCTGGCTGCGTGGCTGGCGTGATCGTTAACCGCACCAGCAGTGAGATACCGGATACCAGCAAGCTGGCCAGCGTTGAGCCCAATGCCATTGATACGGTAATCGAAGCAGCCCGGTTATTACTGGCCTGATGCATTGCCTGGCCGAATGCCCTGTGGATAGGGAAAAGTGTGGAAGAGAGTGCAACGACGGCTTCACGCTGAAGTCGTCTGTGCCACGGTTGCTATCACATCCTCCGCCACCAGCCCCCAGACCTGACTCAGGGTACGGATAGTGTCCTGCATGGAGACACCGCTATCAGGTAGTTCGTAGACTTTCTCCTGTCGGGCAATAACACGCTTTCCGCCCCCCTGTACCGTCCAGGCGACACTGACCTGCATCCGCTGGTTCACCACCGTAATGGACTGCACATCAGCAAACACCACCATCTCTGGCCGCTCATTGCCAAACCAGGGTCCGGCACTAACCCACGTCTCACTGCCAGCCTGACGACGCAGGTTATTCACCATAGCCTGCGTTAACAAGTCAGGCAGCGGCTCACCCCAGTGGTTATTTTCAGAAACCTGCAACAGCACACCGCCGCTACTCCAGATGATGTTATTCCTGTCCAGCCAACCCGGCACCGTTACCGGAAACACGCCCAGTGTTGCCGGCAGACCATCACGCGTGGTCACCGTCGGTGAAACGGCAATCAGGGTATAGTCGTTATACACTGACCCAGTGGACGAACAGCCCACCAACATGTTCATCAAGACAATAGTGCAGGCCGCTGTTATTGTGGCTCTCAGACGCTGCTGTACACTCACTGAGAATCTCCCGTTGTTCTACCAAAAATAATGGCGTCAGGTTGACGCTGTAATACGTTGGCCAAGTCGTCCACGGCACGGGATGCACGACCAATGTCTTTTGCACTCTCAGTCAGCTGGTACATTAACGGCGAATCCGGTGCCAGAGTCTGGGTTGCCACTTCCATGGTTTCCTGAAGCTGTACCATGGTTTTATTAAACTGACGCTGAGCCACAGGCAGCTCGGCTTTGAGCAGTTTGGTGACTTCACTGGCGTCACTGGACATGGAAGCAAACTCTTTGCGGATGCCGGCCATATCCTCACTCATGGTGACGGACATCTTCTCCATGCTGACAAAAGCACTGCCAACATTGTCGATCAGTTGATTCAGCCGGTCATCGGCGGTCAGCCTGGCCACGTTATCAAGCACTTCGTTCAGCCGGTTACCCATCTCTGCCAGATTGATACTCTCAAAGCGTTCAATAAATTCCTCAAGATTGTTGGGTACCGTGGGTATTTGCGGGTAGGTGGTGTTGACTGACTGCATCACCGGATCATTATTGGAAAAATCCACCTCGATGTAGAGCAGCCCGGTCAGCAGACTCTGCAGACCGATCTGGGCACTGAGCCCCTGACTCATCAACTGGGCAAGCACATTATCAACGCCCCCCATACCTTGCTCCTTAATGGCATCAGGGTACATATCCACCGTGACTACATTGAGCACCTTCATTTGCTCGTGGAAAATCTGGGTTTTAATGTCAATGACTTCACCAATCTTGACCCCACGCAACGTCACTGGCGCACCGACGCTCAGGCCCTTGATGGAGGTATCAAAGAGAATCTGGTAACGCTGGGCAACGGTTCTGGAAAAGCCGTCGGTATTGAGAAACAACACCAGCATGATCGTCATGGCAACGGTCAGAATCACAAACAGGCCAACAGAGACCGACAAAGATTTTCTGTTCATATTTTTTCTCAGCTTCCTCAACCTTCCTGGCACCAGCGGGTACCTTACTGGCAAGGTTTCATCATTCTCCCCGGGTCAGAAATTCCTTAACCCGCGCATGTTCACTATGGTCAAGCATGTGCCGGGGCGAACCGGTGGCCAGTTGGGTTTTGGTCGTGGCATCGAGAAAAACCCCATTGCTGCCAATGGCAAAAATACTGGCCAGTTCGTGGGTAACAATCACCACCGTCGCCCCCGTTGAATGCCCAAGCTGCAAAATCAGGTCATCCAACCGCCGTGCACTAAGCGGGTCCAGTCCGGCCGACGGCTCATCAAAAAAGAGGATGTCCGGGTCCAGGGCGATGGCTCGCGCCAGCCCGGCACGCTTGCACATACCGCCACTGATCTGGGCTGGGTAAAAGTGTTCAAAACCAGCTAACCCCACCAGCGCCAGTTTGTAGCACACCATATCGGCAATATCGCGCCGGTTCAGCGTGGTGTACTCTTCCAGCGGCATGGCGACATTTTCTGCCAGCGTCTTATCGCTGAACAGCGCTCCCCCCTGGTAAGTCACCCCCCAGCGTTGGCGCATGGCCGACTGCTGCACTGACGAGGCGGTAAAATAACTGTGCCCATCAAACAAAATCTCACCGGCCGCCGGCTGATAAAGACCGAACATATGTTTGAGCAGAGTACTCTTGCCGCAACCACTGCCGCCCATAATGACAAACACATCGCCCCGGCGAACTTGAAAGTTCAGGTCAGACTGAATCAGATTACTGCCGTATATCAATGTCAGTTGTCGTACATCAATGGCCACATCCCGGTTCACGGTCACACTCCCAGGTGGAAAAAGAGAATGTTCAAACCCGCATCGGCAATGATCAGATAGATCAGTGCCGTCACCACCGCCCGGGTGGTCGCCTGCCCGACGGCCGCCGAAGAGCGGCCGCACTCCAACCCGGCACGACAACCGGCCATGGCAATCAGCAGAGCAAAAACAAACCCCTTGAACACCCCGGTGGCAATATCCGTGACGGTAATGGCATCGCGCAACTGATGCAGGTAAAGCAGCCAGGTGATGTCCATACTGGTGGCCACGAACCCACCTCCGACCATACCGAGAATATTGCTGTACAGACACAGCAACGGCATGGTCAGCAGCAGTGCCAGCGTCCTTGGCAACACCAGGTTATCCATTGGCGGAATACCCAGCGTCGTCAAGGCATCAATCTCTTCATTAACCTGCATGGTGCCAAGCCCGGCAGCGTAAGCCGCCCCGGTGCGGCCAGACATGATCACCCCCGTCATCAGCGCGCCCATCTCCCGCACCATGCCCACACCAACCAGATCAGAGACGTAAACCTCGGCCCCGAACTGGCGCAACTGCACCACGCCCAGGTAACCCAGAATCATCCCGACCAGCACACTTTGCAGGGTAATAATCGCCAGGGCAGACGGGCCGCATTGGTAGCAAAAAGTAAGAATATCGGACCAACGGGCGGTGCTTTTGCCAATCAGCCAACGCCCCAGGGCAATGAACATATCGCCAATAAAGGCCAGCAATCCCAACACTTCATCGCCAAGTCGGGCGATGCCGGCAAGGCATTTTTGCTTAAGTGTCGGGCGCCCGGGAACCCGGACCTGGCTGGCGGGCACCGTATTGGCCAGTCGAAACAGATCGCCCACCTCGGCAGGCAATGCACTGAGGTCAAATAAACATGATCCGAGCTGACGCTGGACGGCCATCAGCCAGGCCAGCAGACGTGAATCCCAGGCAAAGTCCTCAGCGGTAATAAAAACGACAGTAGTTATTGAATTAACATTGGCAAGAGCGGTGAGCTGGCCCGGATCAGGAACGGTGTTACCGATGGTCCAGCTTCCTTGCAGTGTTATTGCTACCGAATCATCCGCTGTCTTATCTGTAACCAGAGTCGCCTGGTTCATGCTTCATGGCACCCTGCAAAAATAATGAATCATAACAGGATTAAATTCGTTTTATAAATCATAAATTTAAGAACAATACCATATAAATACGCACCTGCTTCAGTACAATTTTCGTCATCTGCTACCTTAAGCCGTGCTTATCCACCAGCGTTGCAACCCTTTCTGTCATCAGTCCGGTAGACAATGTGATGATAAACGACACACCCATAGTACAAAAACTGAATCGTCTGATCATACTCCTGACTCTTGCCCTGGCCTGTGTTACGGTCCACGGCCAAAACGACACGACCATTGAGACGTTTTACGCCGCGATAGATACCGACACCATGGCCAGTCATGAGGCAGAACTGGTGCTGGCTCTGCTTGACAGCCCGGCTCTGAACAGGCTCAGAAACATCAATCAGTACGGCCCCATTCAGATGGTTGACTCTCAGGGCCACAACAATGAGTCATACTCTCGCTACGACCACTCTCTGGGGGTATTTTATCTGCTTAACCGCTTTGGTGCGCCCTTTGTCGAACAGATCAGCGGCCTGCTCCATGACATAACCCACAGCGCCTTCAGCCATGTGTCCGATTACCTGTTCTCAGAGCTGACAGCCGGCGACCCGGACTACCACGATTCACGGTTTATCCGCTTTGCCAACACCTACGGCGTTAGCTCAATCCTTAACCAACACCATCTCTCGGCAGACGATGTGACCCCCAAAGGTAACCGGCATTTCACGCGCCTGGAACAACCGTTGCCCGAGCTGGCTGCCGACCGGCTGGATTACATCCTGCAAGGTGCCGCCCGGCGCAAGCTTCTTTGTCGGGCGCAAGTGGAAGCAATCCTGGCTGATTTATCGTTCGATCCTGTGACGGAGCACTGGTACGTCAGCCGTGCTGAGTCGGCCCGCTTGATCGCCGATGCCAGCATTGCCCTGAACCGGGATGTTTTTGTCACTGCCTGGGGGCGGATGCTTTACCAGTGGACGGCAACAGCAGTAAAAGAACTTCTGCGCAGCGGCACCATCAATAACGATGATTTTTTCTTCACCATGGGCGATCAGGAACTCTGGCAGACCATACAGCAAAGCCCACAGGTACAGACCCTGGCCGGTCAAATGCGGTCAGCCTGGTACAAAGTGCAAGAAGTAAGTATGCCAGGGGAGAACACTGTAACCTTTAAAAACGTCCGTTGTCGTATCACCGATCCAAGGGTTGGCAGCGCCACAAACTGGCTGCGGCTAACAGAACTGGATAATAACTACCGGCAACGTTATCAGCGGGAACAGCAGCGCTGCCGAGAGTTTCACGCCAGAGTCACTCTCTAGGCATTGTGCCTGGAAACGGTGGCAAACTGCCCGCCCAGGGATCTGGCCGAGGCAATCCAGACAACAAAAAAGCACAGCACAATCACTGCCACATAAGGGGCAATGGCAGACAAAGACCCTAGCATGACCATCAGGATTTGCTGTATCAGCGAGCCCGTAGACTTGCCGGTGGGATTGCCAATAATGTCCACTGCCGCCTTACCTTTGACCTTCTCCTCCGGGTTAAGAGGGATATAACTCATCTCTTTGGTAGGATCGAACAACGCATACTTGGTGGATTTGCTCATGATATTCTGAATCGCCCCCAGAATAACCGTCAACATCAACGGCGCAATGCCCAGGGTCAGGAACAGACTCTCAGGCAATAGATCGCGAAACAGCACGAAACAGAAAAACAATGAGCCAGTAATTAGCAGAATTACGGGCGTGCACAGCGCTGCAAAGGTCCAACCAAATTTACGGATCACATTATTGGTGAGAAACAGCATCATAAAGATGGTCACCATGCCAGTACAGGTGGAAAACAACCCCATAAACTGGTTATAGGCGTTAGGATCCGGGAACTGCAAACGCAGCTGGTTCTTCCAGGTAACCTCCACCATGTTAATGCACACCCCATAGCTAATCACCAACAGGGCAATGCACAGCAGGTATCTGGAATGGATAATCATGTTGAAGCTCTCCTTCAGAGAGAGCTTCAACTTTTCGTTAGCCGGTTCCTGTTCATCTAACCGGTGGTACAGGCTCGGGTCAGTGACGACAAAGCGATTCATCCACCAATATGTAAAGATAATCAACAGTCCACCCATGGTCAGCACACCGGTCATCAGATTAAGAGAATACCCCCAGCTATCCACCCCCTCTGGCAGATTCTCCCGAACACCGGAAGCCACATAAACGAAGTAGCCCGCCGTGGGCAGAGCCAGGTTTCCCATCATGCCAAACAGGGCATAAAACCGCTTCGATTCGGCAACGGTATTGATATGGTTGGCAAACCCCCAGAACAGCATGGACAAGCAAACACTGCCCCACAGCTCTGACATCACGTAAAACAGGGAGAAGGTCCAGTTGCGCATCACAGCAATTAGCCCCATAAACCCGGGTGGCAAAATACTTTGCAGGTAATCGGCAGTCTCATGGAAGTGCAATGCGTCCCGATTGGGGTAAAGCCAGAACGAAAAAAAGACAAAAAAGAGCAGAAATACCAAAATCACCATATAAAAAAGCGTATTTCTTCGCACAACATTACTCATCCGCGAATAAATAACGGTAAAGCCAATGGCAAATGGCACATTCACCCAGAGCTTAAGAAAGGGAATAATCTCTGCACCCGAAGCCGCCCCGGTGACCACCAGAGTATCTTTGGTATCACGCAAAATGGTGTAATTAAACAGAATCAGATAAAACATGAAGATCATGGGAATCAGTTTTTTCAGCTCGTGAGAGTGGACCGGCCAGAACCGTTCACGCCACTTGCCGAATTCAGATTCAGAATACATTCAGGCACCTCCAGCATTGATAGTTCCCCCAATTCCAAATCCGCCAGCCACAGAGAACCGGACTGACAATTAATAGAAATAAATTGATGGCGACACGCTGGCGAGACTTATAATGTATGAGCCACTACCGAGTAATTCGATTTATAACAACCGCTTCGCTCAGGTGCGAGGCGACATAAAAGGTAATAGACATTACATTCGATTACCACCTCGCAGCCCGCACCACCAGCAAATAAGTAACTATCACTAATAATCAAGATTATTTATAAAAAAAATAATCAAACAATTATTTTTAAGAAAAAAAACACTTATTTTGCCTAAACAGACAGACAATCAACCAATTAGCCAAACAAAACTGCCAATTCAGGCATATACTCCCCGCGCCCTGGTTAATCTGGTCAAGGCAACTTTTTCGTCGTTACCTTAAATTAATCACTTCTTGAATGGCGGTTTTTTTATGGATCGTTGGGTAGTGAATTCAGGCCAATTGAGTAAACTGATTCTGTTGTCTTGTACTCTGGTTTGCACACAGGTTAACAGTGCACTGCTCTTTGCCGACACTCTCGCTGCGACCAGTGCGCTACCAGGAAAACACAAGCGCCAGGAAACTCAGAGCCTTTTGCAGGATAAAAACCCCGTGCCAGGCAATGGCCCGGAACATGACCAAAACAAAACACAAAAACAAAACAGGCAACAATCCGAGGGTGGAGGCGTGGTCAACATCCTGAAAACCGGCGTAGCCTGGGGACTGGTACCACTAAGTTCGGAAATCGCCCTGAACATCAGCAAGGATTACCTGAAAAGGCACAGACTGTCCTTCCTGCAGAATCTGTTGTCTATCCATGGTAGTAATATTCGCCGCTCCACCAGCCAGCACCTGACTGATAATCTGAGCGCCCGACTGGAAAGCTTTAGTTATAAGACATTGTCTGACGAACACGAAAAAAAGCAGACTGATGAGTTGCAAAACGACCTGCTGTTTCGCTCGCTGTTCACCTTCTCCATTCTCAGCCTGAATGCCCAAAAAGCACGCAAGACCTATTTTCGCCTCCAGGATATTCTTGACAACATTGCCGCCAATGCCAGACAAACCTATATGGACGGCGACCCGGAGCGTACCGCCGCGATGATCGCCCTGGCTGCGCAGACCATGATCTACATCCACCCTGAAGCTAAGGCCAGCGATGGCGCTGACAGCGTAAATGCCCATTTCAATCACCATATCGACTGGTCAACACTGCCAGGATTTCGTCCGTCTGTGCATCGCCACCTGCATAACATGGATCCACTGGTGCGCCGCTCAACCTTGATCAACCTGCGCTACTGCGACCTGCTGAACCAGTGGCGGATCAGTCACGAAGATTGTAGCCAATACGAAAAAGGTGCCATTGAAGAACTCGAAGGCATGGCCACCATGACCGAGGGTGAGGAGAAACCGGGCATTATCAAATCAGCCCTCAAGGGCGTGCCTGAGCGGCATATCCGCAACTCGATTTTCATCATGGGCGTGTCAGTGCCGGCAGTGTTTCTCTATTTTCTTAATAAGAAAGAATCACCCGTCGTCTATACCGTGGTCGATCACTTTGCCCGGGTGACCGGCATGGCCACCACCAAATCCACCATAGAACGATTCTCCTCCAACACCCGACGCAGTCTGGAAAACTGGGGTGCCATTGATACCGGCAAAGGGAGTTCCACCTCTTTGGCGGGCGAGTTTGCCAATAACTATTTCAACACCCTGCAAAAAAATGCCACCGCTATTCTGGCCGAGCAGCCCAACTTTGCCCGCTCCAATGCCCAGCGCGCCATAGAGGCACTGGTAATCAACCTCAATGAAGCTGCCAATTTGCAAAGACAACAGCGCGACGCGGACAGTGCCGGCATTCTGGCTGGTGCGCTGGTGCAAAACTATCGGGAAAATGTTGAAGTCACTCACGATGACAGCCTGATTCGCTCCATTCTCATTGCCTATCGCCCACTGCAAAATGAGCATTTGATTCCTGCCATCACCACCGCTTTGGAGGTGCTGGACCCTGACTACAAAGACAACACCAAAGTCAGGCAGTGGTACGACGGGCAACTTAAGGCCTGGCAGGCGCTGTCGTCGTCCCCAGTGCTGGCCGATACCAACTACCCTGATGTACAGTGGATCAGCCAAGTGCCAGCCCAGAGCAGCAATAAACGACAAAAAACTAATGATCAGTGGTATCAGACTTACCTGCCCGACAAGGAGACCATATCCACCGCAGCAATCCATAACACAGCCCTGGGCTATTCCGTGATGATCGCCATGCTGGAACCGCTAACGGTCGACCGCCTGTTGTCAGAGCAGAAAACTTACTGGAACCTGGCCTCGTATTATTTGCTGACATCAATGTTTGATTTTGGCCTGCGCTCTCTGGGTGAGCCGGCCATCGTGCACCTGCAAACAGTGATAAAAAACTGGATCGGCAACACCACCGGCATCCTCTCTGGCGAAGACAAGCACATTCAGGATGAACTGGCCGACAAGGTCAATGTACTTAACCGCAAACTCAGTATTGAGGCCCAGACCAGCCGCTCCTACCGGGCGACGCTGGAAGCATTGCTGACCCGCTACTGGAGTCTGGGCAACCATCTCTTGACCCAGCGCCACCAAACGTCGCAAGCCGCAGCGATTATGGCACTGGCAGCTTATAGCCAGCGTTTTTTTCACGCCGAATACACTGAAGATAACCTGGTGATCAAAACGCTGGCTGTGGCCAGGTTAAAACCCGGGTTTGACCAGTTGCACCAACAAGGTGAAATGGCCGATTTCAGTCGGGAAGTAATCAATACACTGCAAACCCTCGACCCCAACTTTAACAAGAGCCATGTACGTCAGGCTTACCTGAAAATCCTCAGCAGCTGGGGACTGGAAGATGAATTGCAAGCCCCAGGTGAATCCGCCGATGTACTCGACTCATGGGCTTCCTACGGTGACTACCTGCTTGGTGTCGTTGGATTTTCCACCCAGGCCATGGTTAAAGCGCTGTTTCACGATAACGAAGTCATCAGCCGTTCAACGGCTAACTTCTTCGTCAATATTTTTGAGTACGGCACCACCGATTCACTGCGCAAGAAAATATACGCCTGGTCGCGTCTGAAAATGCTTAACGTGGTGCCCTTCTATACCGAAAGCGAGATGATCGGCGTTGATTTTGCCAATCGGGAGATGACCGACTCCTTCCGCCGGCAGAAATTCTACTTTGGTAAACCAGAGCTGGACATGCGCACCCAGCTGATGCAGATCATCACTTCCATCGCCAACAACTATCAGCAGGCCATTTTACTCCTGGATGACAGCTATGCCGCAGAGAACGCCACCGACTCCGTTGAGCACCTGATGGCCTTGACGATTCTTCGGCTGATTCTTTTCGCCCCGGATATGGCCGCCGACGATATTTATGTTTTGCAGTCCATCAGAATCCTCTCGTTGCCCATCCAGGATCAGCTACCTCCCCTGCAACAACCCATTCTCGACAAGGTCACACTGCTGCTGGAGGAGATTGGAATTAACGATGAGAGCGTCATTAATGAGTGCCGGGAGAAAGCGACCATGATCGTCCAGCAATGGCTGACACCCAATGCCGGCTGATCAGGCAAACATATCAATAATGCGTTGCGTCGTCTGGTCAATGTCCTGCACCAGGGTTGGTACCACTATAATGGTGTCATCCCCGGCTACGCAGCCCATTACCCCCCCTTTTACCCCGATGGAGTCGAGCAGCCTGGCGATCATCTGGGCAGCACCCGGACTGGTTTTAATGACAATCATAAAACCGTTGTTGTTTATCTCTTCCACCAGATCTTTCACTGCCAGCCCGGAATCCATCTTGCCCAGCTCAGGCGGCAGGCAGTAAACCTGTTCGTTCAGGGCATTGCGCACCCTGACTGCGCCGCACCGACTGAGCATACGCGACACCTTGGACTGGCTGACATTATCAAACCCCTGAGCCTGCAGCAGGCTCACAATCTGCCCTTGGGAACCGCATCGCTCCTCCTTGAGCAGCTGGCGGAAAGAGCGCATCAGTGCATCCTGCTTCTGGCCGGCCTTTTGCTCAGTCATTGTCGTTTATCCTGTTAATGTATCAAGAATGGAAACCACAAACATAACCACCGAGTGTAGGAGTCCGGAACCAAAACCAGAAAAATTTTGCTCAACGCGGTGCCCGCTGCCACGGAGCCAGATAAACCGCCAGATAAACCGCCGGAAAAACGCCTGCGCCGTAGTCTATCTGCAAAGCGGCAAATGTGTCGAGCGAGGTGATTTTCCTTCCGCCAGCAGACTGAGAGTGTCAAAATTTGGGATAACAAATAACAATAATAAGGGACCACCCCATGACCACCCCCTACCCCCACCTGCTGGCCCCGCTGGATTTGGGTTTTACCACTTTGAAAAACCGCGTTCTGATGGGCTCGATGCACACCGGCCTGGAAGAGCAACCCGATGGATTTACACGACTGGCAACTTATTACGCCGAGCGTGCGGCCGGCGGCGTCGGGCTGATCGTCACCGGCGGCATTGCGCCCAATCCCGAAAGTGGTGGTATGGCCGGCGCGGCGACCATGGCCACCGAAGACGACGTCAAGCACCATCGTCCGGTGACCGCAGCCGTGCACCGGGCGGGTGGTAAAATCTGCATGCAGATTCTGCACACAGGCCGTTATGCCTACCATCAGCACAGCGTTGCCCCAAGCGCCCTGCAAGCGCCCATCACGCCCTTCGCACCAAGGGCACTTGAGACCGACGAAGTGGCCGGACAGATAGACGACTTTGTTCGATGTGCACAACTGGCTAAGCAAGCCGGGTACGATGGGGTGGAGATCATGGGGTCAGAAGGTTATTTCATCAACCAGTTCATCGCCCGGCGAACTAACCGGCGTGATGATGAGTGGGGCGGCGATTATGCCCGGCGCATGCGCCTGCCGGTGGAAGTGGTGCGCAGAACCCGCGACCGGGTGGGGCGTGATTTTATCATTATCTATCGCCTCTCCATGCTCGACCTGGTGGACGGCGGCAGCAGTTGGGATGAAATTGTGCAACTGGCCAAGGCCATTGAACAAGCCGGTGCCACCATGATCAATACCGGCATCGGCTGGCATGAGGCGCGCATACCCACCATCGCTACCATGGTACCAAGGGCAGCATTTACCTGGGTAACGGCAAAAATTCGCCACGAAGTGAGCATCCCGCTGATCACCTCCAACCGCATCAATATGCCTGAAACCGCTGAGGCGGTGCTGGCCCGGGGCGATGCTGACATGGTCTCCATGGCACGCCCCATGCTGGCCGACCCCCAGTGGGTGAACAAAGCCGCGCAGGGGAAAGAAGATGAAATCAACACCTGCATTGGCTGTAATCAAGCCTGCCTTGACCATATTTTCACCCTTAAACCCGTCAGTTGCCTGGTCAACCCGAGGGCTGGCCATGAGCGGGAATTGAATTATCTGCCCACCGCCCGGGTAAAAAAACTGGCTGTGGTGGGTGCCGGCCCGGCTGGAATGGCCTTTGCCACCACGGCGGCGGTGCGCGGTCACCGGGTCACACTGTTTGAAGCCACGGACGAAATCGGCGGGCAGTTCAACATTGCCAAACAAGTACCGGGCAAAGAAGAGTTTGCTGAAACGCTCCGCTATTTTACCCGACAGATTGAGTTGACCGGGGTGGCGCTGCGGCTTAACCATGAGGTCAGTGCACAGGAGCTGGAGAACAGCGACTTTGACGAGGTGATCATCGCTACCGGCATTACGCCGAGAAAACTGCACATTGAAGGGATCGACCGACCCAACGTCCTGAGCTACCTGGAGGTCTTTCAGGGAGCGCCGGTGGGCAGAAAGGTTGCTGTGATTGGTGCCGGAGGTATTGGTTTTGATGTGTGTGAACAACTTACCCGTGAAACATCCGGCAGCCCGGACATCCCCACATTCATGCGTGAGTGGGGCATCGATATGACCCTGAGCAACCGGGGTGGTTTGCTGCCCCAACAGGGCAACCAGCAACCGTCGTCCAGGGAAGTGTATTTGTTACAACGAAAAAACAGCAAAGTAGGAAAAAACCTGGGCAAATCCACGGGCTGGATACATCGCTCATCCCTTGCCAACCGAGGCGTACGACTTATGCCGTCTTGTGAGTATCACAAAATCGACGATCAGGGGCTGCACCTGTCCGTCGCCGGTGAGCCACAGGTTCTTGCTGTGGATACGATTGTTGTCTGCGCCGGCCAGGAACCGGCGCGGGGGCTGGCTGATGCCATTTCTGGCAAGAAAGTCCACCTGATCGGCGGGGCCGACGTAACCGCCGGGCTTGATGCCAAAAGGGCCATTGACCAGGGTTGGCGACTGGCGGCATGTATATAAACGTCGCCGAGTGAGCAATACAGGAACTAATCAGCAATCGCCAGCAGCCGGATAAGGTCGCAGCGATTGCCAATCAAATCCGCAAGGCTGTAGCGGTTCAATACGGCTATAAACGCCGCTGCTGCTTCCGCAAGCACCCCTTTTAACCGGCATCCCGACGATAAGCGACACAGTGGCCGGTCACACTCCACTACGTTCATCGTGGTTTCCATACACATCACCAACTCGCCAAGGTTAATGGCTTGCGCAGATTTAGCCAGAGTAAAACCGCCCCCCTTGCCCCGAATGGTGGAGAGATAGCCTTCGCGCCCCAGCTTCTGAACAATTTTCATCACATGGTTGCGTGATAAATCGTAGGCATCCGTCACCTCCTGAATAGAGAGCAACTGATCTTCAGGCAGCAGCGCAGTGTACATGAGAATGCGCAAGGCGTAGTCGGTATGTTTTGTCAGTTTCATGCAGTGGTGGATAACTTTAAAAGATGCAGCTAGAATGCACCTTTATTACATGCATTTCAAATACATCTTTATAATGACTCCGGTATGAGGTGCTTTATGAACCTGAGCAGGCAAACCATACAAACCGTCAAAGCCACAGCCCCACTTCTGGCTGAACACGGGGAGATCATTGCGCAGCACTTCTACCGGCAGCTGTTCAACCAGCACCCTGAGCTGCTCAATATTTTCAACGTCACCAATCAGAAAACCGGTCGCCAGCAGGCCGCCCTCGCCAGTGCAGTCTGGGCCTATGCTGCGCACATCGATAATCTCGACGCCCTGACCGGGGCGGTAAAGCGCATTGCCTGGAAGCATGCCAGTCTCACTATTCTGCCGGAGCACTACCCCGTTGTAGGCAAGCACCTGCTGGCTGCAATAACCCACGTTCTGGGTGATGCGGCAACGGACGACACACTCAGTGCCTGGCAGGATGCCTATGATTTTCTGGCAGCGCTGTTTATTAACATCGAGGAAGGAATTTACAGGAACAGAGAGCAGACTGAGGGTTGCTGGCAGGGAACCCGTGAATTCCGGATGGTCCGCAAGGTTCAGGAAAGCAGCCTGATCACCTCTTTCTACTTCGAGCCGGTGGACGGTTTATCGGTAGCTGGCTACCAGCCCGGCCAATACATTAGCATCTATCTGCACCCGAAAGATTCAGCATTCCGATGCATTCGGCAATACAGCCTCTCCGACGCCCCCAACGGTCAGCGTTACCGTATTTCAGTAAAACGTGAAGGCGAAGGGGAAATGCGGGGCGTGGTCTCCCATTATCTTCACGACCATGTGGAGGCAGGAGCCGTCGTGAAGCTGAGCCCTCCCGGTGGTGACTTCTGCCTGAACCAGCGCACAGATTCACCAGTAATCCTGCTGAGCGGTGGTGTCGGTCAGACGCCCATGCTGAGCATACTGAACAGCCTGGTCAAAAATAATGATGAACGAACGATTGTTTTTGTCCATGGCGCAATCAATAGCAAGGTGCACGCCTTCAACCAGCACGTCAGGACGGTGGCTGAGCAGAACGCGAACATTGAGCAGATCCTGTTTTACGACAAACCAACCAAAACCTGCTCCGGCCATCATTACACAGGCAGTACCAATTTAGCAGTGATACGCGACCAGATTGACCTTCCCGGTGCTCACTACTATTTTTGTGGCCCATTGGGATATATGACCATGGTGAAAACGTCACTGCAGAGCTGGGGAGTACCGGAGGATCGGCTGCACTACGAGACATTTGGCCCTCATCAGGATATCTGATTGGCAGCCTTGGTTTTCATCAGCAACCGCCGTCGGCGGCTGCATATCGGCCCGCTCTTTGCTCCCCAGGACGAATCACCCGCTGATTGCTGAGCCCCGCCGGGACAGTGAAAAGTCCCCCGGGAGAGCCCATGCAATGACTCCAGGCTCCGAAAGCTTACGATCTGCCTTCTGCGGACAGTTTTTTCACCTGCTGCAGTACATTTTTTAGCGCAGGAAAATCGAATTTGCCCGGTTCCCAGGCACTACAGATAAATATGTTTTCAGATTGAACGCCTAATTCTTTTTCAATCGGTTCTTTGAGACTCTTACACAGTTCGGGAACGGTCCTCGTAACTGCCATTTGTTCACAACTATTAATAACTTGATCCAACTTGGGTCGAACTACAAAGATTGGTATGCCTCTCTCCTTTGCCTGCTCAACGATTTGTACAATCCTTGGTGAAGAAACTCGTTCAGATGCAGATACTACAACGACCAGGGCGTCGTAGTGATCAAGGCCAGCGCGCCGGGCATAAGCCGCCATGTCACAAATCACTCTCATGTGAGGTAATTCACATAAATACCTTGATTGGTTCAGTTGATAACGGTCGGTATTAATCTCACGAGTTGGGATACAACCAACAGGTGCGACCCCTTCTTCACCCTGATCATTGTCGTCATAACCACGAAGGGCATTGATGATAGATGACTTGCCACTGACGCACTCACCGAATACGGCTATATTGATGTGGCCTGGAAAATTGACTGGCGAGCCCGGGTCGGTCACAGGGGTTTCCTGTGCCCTGACGGGTGCACTAAACACAGAACTGGCCTCGTCGGTGGAGGGTGAAGATATTGTTCGCTGCGCCAGCGTTTGTTCCGGTACAGGCGCAGATTGAGGATCGCCAAGTATTTTCTTTTTGACCAACGATACTGCAGCAACAATTCTGCCGAAGAACCAGCCTATTGTGCGAAAAGGTAACCTGATTAACTCAACAAAAGACGATGAAACAAACGAAAGAGCATTGGAAAGCGTGTTCATGAAGTCCCTCGGCCTATGAGGCGCTGTATTACTTAAATTCCTGAACGGTTGGACATCAAGAAAACAAAATAATTCCCAGCCTTGTGACCTCAGGCAACTACTTCACTGGCTGCCCCACCCGTGCCTGTCCGAAAATTCAATCATTTACTCCGACATAGACAATACTTTTCTACGCAGGCCTCAGTTATTAAAGCTGCATGAATTACAGCAACCAAAGCAAAAACATACTGGTTGAGATACGATATGGGATCGCCCAATACCAAAACCAGGCACCGTAGATACTAAGGCTCAAGCACCATGAACACGGATCCAACATCAAAAAGCACGACATATTTCCAGAGACCAAGAGCACAGGACACAGATGAAAAACACAAAGTCCTAGCAGTAAAAACCCATATAAGAAAAGAAGCTGGCTTTTCTATCTTCCCTGAGACCAAGATAAGAAAAATCAGAAGCACCACAAGTAAGCCGCCTGATTTCTGTCTACAAAAAGCAGCTTTGGAGCAACGTGGCAAAAAGTACTTTTTTGAAAATCTACCCTTGATATTGCATCAAAATCAAATCTTATCCCAGTGCCCATTTTTCGACACACCCATTCGATTAGATGATGGCTCAATATATGAAAAAATAAAAACTGTAGTATGTTCTGACGTAAATAATATTAAATCATCCTTAAGAGCTCTCCGAAACACTGAACTTGCATTTATTGTTTACTATCGCAATAAAAACAACACACTTAAACTGACGCTTTCATTATTTAGCAACAAATCTTGCGACAACCATAATATTAAAAAAATGACTGAAGGTTATCTTGGCAGTGGTCTTGAGTTTTTTGGCTTAGCGGTCACTCTCACGTTTGACTCATATAACGATTTAATTACTGTATCTCTCGGAAGAGGGGTAAATGAAACATTTAGACGAAATGGGATATGTACTTTAGTATCACTGGCTACTTTAACAAAAATATATGAGTACTTAGGCTCAGAAAAAACCATAATAACAAGTTATAGTGCATCGCACATAGGAACTGTAAAGTTTTATTACCCTTTACATGGTTTATTTAAAAAAAACACTTTGCAATCTCTCCGAGATTTTGATCCAAGAAACTCTTCTCTGACATTTGATGATATTGAAAAACATGAAGAGTCTTTAGAAATATTCCAATTCGAACCAAGTAACAAATTTGCAACATGTCCTGACAGGGTCATAAATTTAGAAAAACTATTACTTCAATATCAAGTACGTGATGCTTTGATGAAGGAGATGGGAGGCAACCAATCGGGATAGATGTACCCCATCCCCAAATTGCAACCAATCACTTCACCCATGCACCACTGCAGGATTGTTGCCCCAACCCATCAGTGGGCGAAGGCCACCCCTGTCACGCCTGCCGCTTTTCGATCCCCTCACCATGAAATTGCCACGCCCACAACGACCCATAAATACACGACCGCTTATTTGCCTGGCTCAAATGCTGGCGCATGGCAACATGACATCCACAGGATATAAATCCGCGCATAAAATAAGCGACATGTTTATAATAATTTAGAACGAACTCTTTACCATTGGTTCTGCCGTGGGGTAAACGGAGATCGTTCTGGTTCGGTAAAACCCTAAATACACTACAAAAAATGCACTGCAAAGTGTGCATTTACTGTTATCCAAACTAGTTAACATAACTGCAATGAAGTTTACTCTGATGAAAAAAACACTCGGTTTATCACTACTGTTACTGACAAGTACCATAACCCAGGCAGATGTCCTCGGCGCCAAAGCCGGACTCGATTACTGGCACACCAATGACGATGGCAATGGCGGCTACGCCTACGCGCAAGTTGAGCACCCAATCCCCCTGGTGCCCAACATTGCTGCCCGCGCCACCACTGTGAAGGGCAGGGCTAACACGCTGAACAGCGTGGATCTCTACGGCTACTACGAAATTCTGGACAACTCCCTGGCCTCCCTTGACCTTGGCGTTGGCCTGCAACACTTCAATAGCCGGCTTAACAATAACCACACCATGGCCATGGGCGTTGTCGATGTTGAGTGGCTGCCTGAAAGTCAAGTGTCTTACTATACCAGGATGAATTATTCATTCAGCTCAGGCTATAAGGTAACCGACCTCGGTGCTGGGGTCCGTTTACAAGTATTCCCGGCTGTCTATCTGCAAGCCGGATACCGCTACTATGACCTGCACACAAATAATATTCGTGAGACATCAGACAAAATTAAAGGATTTACCGCTGGCGTTCATATTGATATATGATTTTTGTCGTTTTGATAACGACAATGGACGTTAATTTATTACACAACAGAAAAAGCCGGAATGAGTCCATGCTACCCCGGCTTTATTATTACACCCTCTACCTGCGGCCAAATCACTCCAATCTGGACAAGCACCTCACCTTGCAGGCATGATGGAACCCAAGAGCAGAATAGCCGTCCAAATACGGAAATTGTCCCGACTCTTCCCACACCGAGGTGAACCGCCCATGACCACGCCGGAAGCCGTGGCCGATCAGTCTGATGCCATAACCACTGAGTCCGCCACGCCGGAAAAAAAAGGGGTGGTACTGGTCAAGGGCCAGCCTTTCACTAAACTGCCGGATGACCTTTACATTCCACCCGACGCCCTGGAGGTTTTTCTGGAAGCCTTCGAAGGCCCGCTGGATCTTCTGCTCTACCTGATCAAACGCAACAATATGGATATCCTTGATATCAAAGTTGCCCAGATCACCGAGCAGTACATGGAGTATGTGCGCCTGATGGAGAGCTCCCAGTTTGAGCTGGCAGCGGAATACCTGGTGATGGCCGCGACCCTGGCAGAAATCAAATCCCGTATGCTTTTGCCACGAAGCGCTGAAGAAGAAGAAGATGAGGAAGACCCACGCGCCGAACTGGTACGACGCTTACAGGAGTATGAGCGCTTCAAGCAGGCAGCAGAAGACCTGGACGAGCTGCCAAGAATGGGCCGCGATAACTGGCCGGCCAAAGTGCAGGCACCGGATTTTGAGCGTATGCAGGCGCACCCGGACGTTGATCTTCAAGAGGTGCTGATCGCCCTGAGCGAAGTCATGCGCCGGGCGGATATGTTTGAAAACCATCAGGTCACAGAAGAGGCGCTGTCGGTGCGCGAGCGCATGAGCGAAGTGCTGACCATGCTCTCGTCTGAGCGTTTTACGCCATTTGTGGCGCTGTACCGGGTCAGCGAAGGTCGCCTCGGCGTGGTGGTCACCTTTATGGCTCTGATGGAACTGACCAAGGAGTCACTGGTCGAACTGGTGCAAAGCGAACCCTTTGGCCCCATTCATGTTAAGGCAAGGGTGGCCTAGCGCGCAGATTAAACGGATGACATTGATGATTGAAAAACCCGAACTTGCCCTGATTCTCGAGGCGGCCATTATGGCCAGCAACCGCCCCCTGACCATTGACCAGCTTGCAGACTTGTTCCCGGAAGAAGAACGCCCGGATGGCAACGCCATCCGCACTGCCCTGGGGGCCATCTCTGAAGCTTGCAACAACCGCGCCTTCGAGCTGAAACAGGTGGCCTCGGGCTTTCGCTTCCAGGTGCGCCAGAGTATGGCACCGTGGATCGGCGGCCTGTGGGATGAAAAACCCCAACGCTACACCCGCGCCCTGCTGGAAACCCTGGCCCTGATCGCCTACCGCCAGCCGATTACCCGGGGTGAAATCGAAGACATCCGTGGTGTCAGCGTCAGCAGCAATATTATTCGCACCTTACAGGAGCGTGAGTGGGTCCGCGTTGTTGGTCACCGGGATGTTCCGGGTCGGCCAGCGATGTTTGCAACTACACGACAATTTTTGGATTATTTCAACCTGCAGAATCTCAATGAGCTGCCGCCGTTGTCGGAAATACGCGATCTGGAAGAAGCCGCCAAAACCCTGGTTATCCCGGAAGAGTTGGCGCAGGCCATTGCCGATAACACGTCAGTTCATCCAGAACTGAACATAGAGGAAGTTGAGGAGCGCTCCGCCCAGGAGCTGTTCGATGAGCTGGATGCCATGGAAGCCCAACTCCCCACTAACTTTGACGACCTGATCAAAAAACACATGCTACCCCAGCCATCAGAAGACGACAGTGCATGTGATTTGAGTGAATAGCCTGAATTCATTATTAACTGTCTTTTAACTGCCGGCAAAGCCCAACCCTCTGCGGAGACAGTTTTCCGCCAGAAACTGATCCGTATCAATATATTTGACCATCGCCTCACACATAATGGGCAAAAACAATAACAAGCATAAGCCGAAGGCATCATGAAGCATGAGCACTGCAACGTTACAGTCGAGCCGTGACCACCAGCCCTATAACTATAAAGTGGTTCGGCAATTTGCCTTGATGGCGGTGGTCTGGGGTGTGGTTGGCATGGCTACAGGGTTGCTGATTGCCTCCCAGATGGTCTTCCCTGATCTTAACCTGGGCTTGCCCTGGACCAGCTTTGGCCGATTGCGCCCCCTGCACACCAACCTGGTGATTTTTGCCTTTGGCGGCTGCGTGCTGTTTGCCACATCTTATTACGTTGTCCAACGCACCTGTCAGACGACGCTGGCCTTGCCAACGCTGGCCGCGTTTACCTTCTGGGGCTGGCAGCTGGTGCTTATCGCCGCCACCATCACGCTGCCCATGGGCATCACGTCATCCAAAGAGTACGCCGAGCTGGAGTGGCCCATTGATATTCTTATTGCCGTGGTCTGGGTCAGCTACGCGCTGGTTTTTTTTGCCACCATCATGCAGCGCAAAAGCCGGCACATATACGTGGCCAACTGGTTTTTCGGTGCCTTCATCATCACGGTGGCTGTCCTGCATATTGTCAACAGCGCTGCCATTCCCGTTAGCCTGACCAAATCTTACTCAGCCTATTCCGGTGCCATGGACGCCATGATCCAGTGGTGGTATGGCCACAACGCGGTGGGTTTTTTCCTCACCGCCGGCTTTCTCGGCATTATGTATTATTTCGTGCCAAAACAGGCCGGACAGCCGGTCTACTCTTACCGACTTTCCATTGTTCACTTCTGGGCTCTGGTAGCCATTTACATCTGGGCCGGCCCTCACCATCTGCACTACACAGCCCTGCCGGACTGGGCCCAGAGCCTGGGCATGGTGATGTCGCTGGTGCTGCTGGCACCATCCTGGGGCGGAATGATTAATGGCGTGATGACGCTCTCGGGCGCGTGGCACAAGCTGCGCACCGACCCGATCCTGCGCTTTTTGGTGGTCTCACTCTCCTTTTACGGCATGTCCACTTTTGAAGGGCCGATGATGGCCATCAAGACGGTCAATGCCCTGTCGCACTACACCGACTGGACCATCGGCCATGTGCACTCCGGCGCCCTGGGCTGGGTGGCCATGATCTCTTTCGGTGCTCTCTACCATCTGATTCCGAAGCTGTACGGTAAACAACAGATGTACAGCATCCCGCTGATCAACACCCATTTCTGGCTGGCCACTATTGGTACGGTGTTGTACATCGTCGCCATGTGGGTCAATGGCATTACTCAAGGCTTGATGTGGCGGGCGGTCAATGAGGACGGCACGCTGACCTACAGCTTTATGGAGTCGGTGGCAGCAAGCGACGTTGGTTACATAGTTCGGGCCGTGGGCGGTGGCTTCTTTGTGCTGGGCATGCTGGTCATGGCCTGGAATGTCTGCCGCACGGTTTGTGAACCGGTACCTGAAACGGTCGCGGAGAGATAATCATGGCAAGCAGACATGAGATCATTGAAAAAAACGTCGCCCTGCTGGTGCTACTGGTGCTTGGCGCCATCAGCTTTGGTTCTCTGGTGGAGATTGTGCCGCTGTTTTTCCAGAAAGAAACCACCCAGCCGGTGGCCGGGTTAAAGCCTTATAGCGCCTTGCAACTGGAAGGGCGGGATATCTACATTCGTGAAGGTTGCGCCGGCTGTCACTCCCAGATGATCCGGCCACTGCGGGCCGAGGTGGAGCGTTACGGCCACTATTCGGTAGCTGGCGAGTCGGTCTATGACCATCCTTTTCTCTGGGGTTCCAAGCGCACTGGTCCCGACCTGGCCCGGGTGGGTAAACGGTACTCTGACGACTGGCACCGGGCCCACCTGATCAACCCAAGGGATTTAGTCCCCGGCTCCATCATGCCCGCCTACCCGTTCCTGGCTGAAAACACGCTGGACGGTCAATACACGGCAGGCAAAATGGCCGCTCTGCGCACCCTGGGCGTACCTTATACCGATACCGACATAGCTGGCGCCCAGGCAGCGGTAGAGGGAAAAAGTGAACTGGATGCACTGGTGGCGTACCTGCAAGGGCTGGGTACGGTCATTAAAGGTAAACGATAATGGACATCAACCTGATTCGGGGTCTGGCGACACTAGCCGCATTTATCGCGTTTATCTCGGTGGTGTGCTGGGCCTACAGTAAAAAACGCAAGGATGACTTTGATCAGGCCGCCGCCCTGCCCTTTGCCGACGAACCAGAAAAAGTCTCCCGTCAAGAAGGAGTCGCAGACCCATGAGTACTTTCTGGCACTGGTGGATTGTGCTGTTGACCATCGCTTGCCTGGCGCTGGTCACCTGGATTCTGTTTGCCACCCGACATGCCCAGCGCAAAGATATCACCGAACAGACTACCGGCCATGACCACGATGGCATCGAGGAGTACGACAATCCCCTGCCCCACTGGTGGTTCCTGCTGTTTGTGATCACCCTGGTGTTTACCGTAGGTTACCTGCTTCTCTACCCCGGCCTGGGTCACTGGGCTGGCCTGTTTGGCTGGAGCTCCCAAGGTGAACTGGAACGCTCGCAGTTGAAACACGAGCGGCGCTATGCGCCGGAGTTTGCCCGTTACGGCGCCACACCCGTGGAGGAGCTGTTGAGCAACCCAAGGGCGTTAAGGATGGGGCAACGAATTTATCTGAACAACTGCGCCCTGTGCCATGGCACCGACGCCCGCGGCAGCTTTGGCTTTCCAAATTTATCAGACGACAACTGGTTATACGGTGGTACCGTTGACGCTATCAAGACCACGCTGTTGCAGGGGCGACACGGTATTATGCCGGCCTGGGAGGCCATACTCGGCGAGCAGGGCGTGCACCAGGTGGCCAGTTATACAAGAGAACTGTCTGGTATTGACAGCGGTGCCAGCCCCAGTGACCTGACAGCGGGAGAAACCCTGTTCAAAAACAACTGCACCGTCTGTCACGGTGCCGATGGCAAGGGCAATATGGCACTGGGCGCACCGAACCTGACCAACAACATCTGGCTCTACGGCTCCACCCAGATACAGGTGGAGTACACCATCCGCCGGGGGCGCAACGGCGTCATGCCAGCCTGGAAGGACATTCTTGGTGAGGATAAAGTGCATCTGGTCACGGCCTATGTGTACAGCCTGACCCATCAGGCGTCTGCGCCGGAGGGCTGATGTATGAGTAGCGATGGCACGGAGCCAGAACTGATCGATCTTTACCAAAAGCCCGATAAAATCCACCCGCGCAGCTTTCAGGGCCGTTACCGCAATCTACGTTTAGCCGGTGGTACGCTGCTGTTTATCCTGTTTTTTGCCACTTGCTGGCTAAACGTCAATGGTCGCCAGGCAGTGCTCTTTGACCTGCCGGCACGACAATTTCATATTTTTGGCACCACCTTCTGGCCCCAGGACTTTGTCTTGCTGTGCTTGCTACTGATCATCTGTGCTTTTGGTCTGTTTGCCCTGACAGTGCTCGCCGGGCGCATCTGGTGCGGTTATGCCTGCCCACAAAGCGTGTTCAGTTGGGTGTTTATCTGGGTAGAACGCATAACCGAAGGTGAGCGCAACCAACGGATGAAGCTGGACAAGCAGCCTATGTCTGCTGCCAAGCTATTACGTAAAACTGCCAAGCATCTGCTCTGGCTGAGCATTGCCTTTCTCACAGCACTGACCTTTGTCGGCTACTTTATTCCGGTACGGCAACTGGCTGGGGATATTGCGGCGCTTAACGTTGACCCGTGGGGGATTTTCTGGCTGGCCTTTTTTACTCTGGCCACTTACGGCAATGCCGGTTACCTGCGCGAGCAGGTGTGCATCTACATGTGCCCCTATGCCCGTTTTCAGAGCGTCATGTTTGATAACGACACACTGGTGGTGGCTTACGACGATAGTCGTGGGGAACCCAGGGGGAAACGCAGCAAAAATACCGATTATAAAGCCAAGGGGCTGGGTGAGTGCATTGATTGCAGTATTTGTGTGCAGGTCTGCCCCACCGGCATCGATATTCGCAACGGGCTGCAATATCAGTGCATTGGCTGTGCTGCCTGTATTGATGCCTGCGACACCGTTATGGAAAAAATGGGCTATCCGCCAGGATTGGTGCGCTATACCACGGCCAGAGAGTTGTCGGGGGACAAAATCCGCTGGCTGCGTCCGCGTCTGCTGGGCTACTGCGCCGCGCTGCTGGTCATGACTAGCCTGCTGATTGTCACCCTTAACCAGCGAGCCATGCTGGAGCTGGAAGTCCTGAGGGATCGCAATGTGCTGTTCCGGGTGATCGACAACAACCGGGTTGAAAACGTCTACGTATTAAAAATTGTTAACAAAGACCACCAGCCCCAGTATCTGCAAATACAACTGAGCGGGCCTGAAGGAGCAACCATTGCTGGCAAAACGTCTATTGTCGTTCAGCCCAGTGCCGTAGCCCAGGAAATCGTCCGGGTAACAGCCCCGCTCACCAACGGTGGGCCAGCTGCGCAAACCATCCGCTTTACCATAGTCTCCAGCCAACTGGAACCGGCCAGCGCCGACAGCCGCTTTATCATGCCTTCAGGAAGCAGTTATGAATAAACCAACGTTTACCCCGTGGTATTGTGAGCCCTGGGCCTGGTATATGGTGGCAGTGCTGATGGTGACGTTTACCTGGGGAGCAGTGCAGGTTTATACCGCCTTTACCCATCAGGACAGCCTGGTGATCGATGACTATTACCAAAGTGGCCGCACCATCAACCAGGACATGACCCGCAGTGATAATGCCAAAGCCATGGCGATCATTGCCACCATTACCATTGATGAGCTGACCGGCGAGGTGCGGGTCATATTGGCGGGTAAGACTGAACAATGGCCACCGCAGTTAACCCTCAGTTTTCTCTCGCCAGTATTTCAGGATCGGGATCACACCATCGACCTGGGTCAGACTCCCGGACTGCCCTCAGGCGCTGTTTATACCGGACAATTGTCGCAAGTCATCAATGGCCGTTACTACCTGCAACTGGCAACTGCCGATACGCCAATACCGGAAGTGGGTTACGACTCCGGTTGGAAAATCACCCGGGAAGTCACTGTAACGCCTGGCTCAACCATAACACTCAACACTGTGGATCAAGGATGAGTGACAACCGTTGCTTCCACTGCTCACTGCCCATTGACGAACCCATCCGTTTTTTTGCCACTATAAACGGCATTTGTCAGCCAATGTGTTGCCCCGGCTGCCAGGCCGTGGCTGAAGCAATTGTGGCTGGCGGTTTAGGGAGCTACTACCAGCACCGGGTCGGAAGCACCAGCCAGCAAGTCACCCTGGAACCGGTCGAAGAGCTGGCCATCTACGACCGGGCGGATCAGCAACAAGGCTTTGTGCACCCAGCTGATCAGGGTTGCATGGTGGCCAACTTGATAATCGATGGCATTACCTGCGCCGCCTGTATCTGGCTGTTGGAAAATCACCTGTCCGCTTTGCACGGCGTTGTGCAGGTCAGCGTCAATCTCAGCACCCACGAGGCTGAGATTACCTGGCAACCAGACCAACTGCCCCTGAGCCAGTTGCTGCTGGCGATCCACCAAATCGGTTACCGGGCTTCCCCCTGGCGTGCCGATCAGCAAGAGGTGCGACTGAAGCAGGAGAATCGCACGTTTATCCGACGACTGGCGGTTGCCGGTATTGGTGCCATGCAGGTAATGATGTATGCCATTGCCCTCTATTCGGGCGCCATCAGCGAGGACATGCCAGCACTGCACCGGGACTTGCTGCGGTTGTTCAGTGCCATCATTGCCACGCCAGTGGTGCTTTACAGCGCAGCGCCGTTCTATCGGGCTGCCTGGCGGGATATCAAATTATTGCATCCGGGTATGGATGTGCCGGTGGCCATTGCCATTGGCAGTGCTTACCTGGCCAGTCTGTGGGCTACCTTTTTTGCCGAGGGCGAGGTGTACTACGACTCAGCCACCATGTTCACCTTTTTTTTGCTGACCGGCCGCTACCTTGAGCTGCGGGCGCGACACGCCACCATACGAGCCGCCAGATCGTTAACGGGCCTGCTGCCGCCAAGTTGCCTGAAAGCCGTCAGTGGCCACTTTATCCGCGTACCGGTCACGGATTTGCAAGTTAACGACATAGTACGTATTTTGCCCGGCGATACCATACCTGCCGATGGCCTTTTGCTTCAGGGCACCACCAGCATTAACGAAGCCATGCTGACCGGGGAGCACTTGCCACGCAAAAAGCAGTCCGGCGACAGCCTGCTGTGCGGCACGATCAATATGGGACACCCGGTAGAAATGCGAGTGACCCACGTAACGGAACAGACTCAGCTGGCCGGCATTCTTCAATTACAGCGGCAAGCCCAGCAGGATAAACCAGCCATCGCCCGTCTGGCCGACAAAGTGGCCGGCTGGTTTGTATTGTTTGTCCTGTTGGTGGCCGTGGCTGTCTATTGGGTCTGGTCAGGTATTGCCCCGGACGACGCCTTCTGGATCACCCTATCGGTGTTGGTCATTACCTGCCCTTGTGCCCTGTCACTGGCAACACCGGCATGCCTTACCGCCGCCACCGGCTACCTGCATCGGTTGGGTCTTTTGGTAACCCGTAGCCATCTGCTGGAGGGGCTGCACAGCGTCCACCATATTATTTTTGACAAAACCGGGACACTGACCGAAGGCAACCCGGCTCTGGCCAACGTTATTGTTATCAACGACACCGGTCTTGCACCGCAAACCGTGGTTGAGCTTGCTGCGGGCCTGGAAGCACACTCGGAACACCCTATTGCCCGGGCATTTGCCACGCCAGGCAGATACAAGGCAACCGACGTTCACAATCATACTGGCCAGGGTATTGATGGCATGATTGACGGTGCTCACTACCGCCTTGGCCGCAGTGACTTTGCCGCACCCGGTCAGCAGCTCACGCCTCCGGATGAGCAGGGGCAGTGGCTCTTGCTGTCCCGGCAGCATCAACCTGTGGCCTGGCTGCAAATCACCGACACCCTGCGCCCACAAGCAGTCAGCACTATCGAGCGTCTGCATCGGCTGGGCAAAACCGTTACCTTGCTCAGCGGCGACAACGCCTCAGCGGTAGCACGCACCACCCGGATGCTGGGCATACGTCACTGGCTGGCTGAACAACGCCCCGAACAAAAATTGTCGTATATCAAGAAAATGCAGGCCGAGGGTCAGCAAGTCATGATGGTGGGTGATGGCATTAACGATGTGCCGGTACTGGCCGGTGCCGACGTCTCTGTAGCCATGGGCAATGCCTCCGACCTGACACGCACCAGCGCCGACGGGGTGCTGATCTCGGGAAATCTTGAGCATCTGGCCGATGCTCTGTGCCTGGCAGCACGGACTCAGAGGATTATCCGCCAGAATCTACTCTGGGCATTGGGCTATAACCTGACCGCCCTGCCCCTTGCCGCGACCGGCATGGTTGCCCCCTGGATGGCAGCGGCCGGGATGACCCTAAGCTCATTACTGGTCGTCAGCAACGCCTTACGCCTCAGTCGCCCTCCTGCTTTTTTACCAGGTTCTGCCCTATGGAAAGTCTGATTATTCTCTTGCCTTTGGCGCTGGTTATGATTGCACTGGCCACTGTTGTATTGTTATGGGCCGTTGACGATGGTCAGTTTGATGATCTGGATGGGCCAGCCCACAGCATTCTGTTTGATGAACCACACAGACCAGCGGCAACGGACACGCAAAACAAAAATAACGACAATGGTTAAACAGGCAGTTATCCCATGATCACCAACGATGTCCCCACATTGCTCTCTGCTCTAACCTTGGGCTTGCTCGGCAGCGCTCACTGCATCGGTATGTGTGGTGGTATCACTGCCGCGCTCAGCCTGTCACTGAACGGCCGCTCCCGCACACAGTTATACGGGCTGATGCTGACCTATCACCTGGGTCGCATCACCAGCTACGCCATTGCCGGCTTTTTGCTGGCCAGTCTGGGCTGGTATCTGGGCGGCCTCACACCGGCGGTAAAAATGGGGTTACGCTATCTGGCCGCCGGAATGCTGATCGCCATGGGGTTTTACCTGACCGGTTGGTGGCGTGGGCTGACCCAACTGGAAAAGGTCGGGCAGCATCTTTGGCGGCGTATTCAGCCAAGGGCCAGCGCCCTGCTGCCCATCCGTAATCCCGCCAATGCCTGGGCCGTGGGCATGCTCTGGGGCTGGCTGCCCTGCGGCATGGTCTACAGCACCCTGACCTGGAGTGCCGTGCAGGGTGAACCGCTGCGCGGTGCGTTATTAATGGCCGCTTTTGGCATTGGCACCATACCCTCAGTAGTGTTGGTTGGTGCATTTTCCAGGCAGCTCGGCATCATCATTCAGGCCCGCATCACTCGCAACCTGGCCGGCTTGCTGATTATCGTGTTTGGTTTATGGTCGGTGCCTGGCTCACATCAGCGATGGCTGGCATCTTTGCTGTAGGGCTACCGCCTTGACCGCTTTGGCCTCACCAGTTCTGGATTGTTGTTGTGCAGACAGACGACACAGTAGCACTCCGCGCCTGCCATCCGTCAACGTATTCCTCCTCCTTTTACGACACACCACCCTCAGGCAATTCACGGAACTAAAAGAACTATCGTCTATCTAAGCGAATAAAATGCAGTGCGTACTTCAATTCAGCTCATTATTTCCGTCTTATCAATACACTCGGGGATTATATGGATCATGCAGATGCACCTGTCAGCTTCGGGCAGGCACTTTACCATCGACATTCTGTAACAGAGGCTTCACCCCATGGCTCATTCAATGGCAGCAATGTGAGTAGTGTGCTCCCGACAGAAGAATGGATTAATCGGTCAGACAACAATAAGGAAGCATCTTATTACCAGCCCCGCAAGATTAGGCAGTGTTCCAGCAATGCACCTACATCGACCATTCCTTATCTTGAAGGCGCCCTGACAAAAGCGTGCGTTACGGCCAGCTCAGATAGCACTGACCCTGCTACTGTGCAGCGCGCCAGATCAAAAATAAACGCATTGCTGCAAACCATCGGGGGGATAACCTCCGGTCTCTTGAAACCGGGTTCCAGAACCCCGATTGCCGATACCCCTGTGTGGCTGACACCAATGGTACTCTCCGGCGGGTTTGCCACCGGCCATTTGGCTGCCGGCGGATTGCTCACCGACTACGAAACAGAGCTAGCTCATCAGCTGGGGATATCCCCAACCGATAATCCTGCAGACACTAGGTCAAAACTCAATCGTATCTGGCTTTCTGAACCGTTTTACTCCCAACTGTGCGACATGCTTGACCGTGGCACATATCGCGTCAATTTCCCCGAAGAATCGGTCATGCTGGTTGTGGTTGCACTTCATCGGTCAGGGCATAATGATGAGGCTGAAGAGCTGATCAACACCATCGCTCCATTTATGGGACGTGTCAGGTTTTTCCCCAAGCCGGCACAACGGCCCCTGCCGCTGGATCGTAAAATTTCAATGATGACCGTATCAGACGCACTGACTCAGCTGAAGAATCGTTTTTCCCCCGACCCGGAGCACAGGAGCAATACCCGGCGGCGGATAGAAAAAAATGCCCTGGTATTTGACCAGTGGCTGCCACTGAAGAATCGTCTTCTGAAACTTATGCTGGATACCGTTAAGGGAGAACCGCCTTATTACAACGAGACAGGAGAGCTGTGCGGCGGAACACCTCTGACCACCATGACACCAAAGTGGACCGAAGAAGCCAGACGGTTTCAGGCAGACAGAAAACGAGTATTGAAGCAACATCCCGAACTGCAACACCGCAGCACAAAAAAGCGAGGCAGCGAGCGCATTCTTCTGCGCTCACTGGAAATTGCACTGGCCAATCCGCCAGAAAACCAGTCTCCTTCAGATCGTGTTGATTTTCTGAAAATTCAGGGAAATTTGAGAAAACTCCTGGCTGATATTCATCATAAGCAAGGTGTGCCCGGCACCCAAAAGTACCAAAAAATTCAGGATGCCCATCAGCTCTGGCTGACCGAGTACAAAAACAGAACGAGTGAAGGCCAGCTACTGATCACCCAATTGCTTCCGTTTAAAGATAACAATGAGATATCACCCGAGAATCTGCCCAGAGATTTGACATTAATGCCTGCACCGGTCAAAAAGCTGTTTTCAAAGCTTCAACCAAGAGAATTGGCTGAACTGCTTGAGCAGGGTGATATCCCATCTTCTGAAGTATTGGCAAGCAAACTTCTGGCGATCGTGCCCATTGTAAAGAGCGAAAGTATAACGGATCCGACACTGGCCACTTTGTTCGCTCACGTCGGACGCGCTTTTAATAAGCGGCGCTCCCTGCTCCTACAAAACTTTCAGTCCCAAGTCAAGATGGATGAATTGCCCTGGGTTAAACCTTTACAATCAATCACGCCTGTAGACAAAGCTAAAGAACTGGAAAATGCCAGAAATCTCATCACTGACGTAGTACTCCAGACATTTGCACATTTTCCTTATACCATTCTCCCTAATCCATTTCTCAAGTCACTCACACAGCTGATAAACACACTGCCAAAATATAGCGTGAGGCAAATAGATCTGACCCATGAGCTTGCATCGGATATCTTTGAACATGGATTTTCGGAGCGATATCTCAAAAGCGCCAAAGAGGCCGCCGAACTGATGCAAGGAACTCTTTATGAAAAGTATTATGGCCTTGAGTATGACAGGATCGGACTCCTTGAACACAAATCTTCTCTTTACAACCTGTGCCATTCACTCAGCGGTGTTCCTGCATTCACTAATCCCCGGAGTTATAGACCTCATGACAATGGAAAAATCATTGAGTGGCAACAGATTATCACCACTCATAATCTGGCAACCCTGACCAATGCTTTGTGTCTCCATGAATATTTGCAAGGTGATAACGGTGCAAAATTGAGCCACAAAGTGGCCGATTGGATTGTAGACAAGTGCTCAAGTTACAACCCTGAAGAATCCTGCTTAGTTAGATTGCATGAACATAAAAACATTGCCTTTGCCTTTCGTCAAATGCTGTTTTTTCTCTCTTTTCAGACCAGTGATGTGTCATTTTCAGTATTGGCTAAATTAAAAACCATTCCGACAGTAATTGATCACAAAATAGAAGCCATCAATTCAAGAAGGGAAAGAGATGCCGAAGCACTGGAATCCATGACAGCTGGTGAAGCCTTAAAAACGGAGAAAATAATATATCAGCCCCCCCCCATTGTAGAAGTACGCCAACTGATCCTGATCCAAAGTCTAACCCAAGAGAAAGAGCAGGCTAACTTGATGGCAAGCAGTTTGGAGGCTGCTTTACTCAATCAGAGCGCACAAACGAACCTGAAACCATTTGTGGGCTGGCTATAGCCTCCTTCTCACTACTGCCTTGGCCACGTCAGCAACTCACGCCTCCGGATCGAGCAAGGGCAGTGGCTCTTGCTGTCCAGGCACCATCAACCTGTGGCCTGGCTGCAAATCACCGACACCCTGCGCCCACAAGCAGTCAGCACTATCGAGCGTCTGCATCGGCTGGGCAAAACCGTTACCTTGCTCAGTGGCGACAGCACCCCGGTGGTGGCAGCCACTGCCCGAATGCTGAGCATACGTCACTGGCTGGCTGAACAACGCCCCGAACAAAAATTGTCGTATATCAAGAAAATGCAGGCCGAGGGTCAGCGAGTCATGATGGTGGGTGATGGCATTAACGATGCGCCGGTACTGGCCGGTGCCGACATCTCTGTCGCCATGGGCAATGCCTCCGACCTGACACGCACCAGCGCCGACGGGGTGCTGATCTCGGGAAATCTTGAGCATCTGGCCGATGCTCTGTGCCTGGCAGCACGGACTCAGAGGATTATCCGCCAGAACCTACTCTGGGCATTGGGCTATAACCTAACCCGGAGTGCCGTGCAGGGTGAACCGCTGCGCGGTGCGTTATTGATGGCCGCTTTTGGCATTGGCACCATACCCTCAGTACTGTTGGTTGGTGCATTTTCCAGACAACTCGGCAACATCATTCAGACCCACATCACTCGCAACCTGGCCGGCTTGCTGATTATTGCGTTTGGCTTATGGTCGGTGCCTGGCTCACATCAGAGATGGCTGATCGAGTTACTATATACCCGTCGCCTTTCAAGTTGCTACTTTGTTGGCTGCACTTGTGCCCTTTAGGGTATTCGCTCACCTCGGTCACATAGTATTTCTATGCTCCCGGGGCTTCGCTCATTTGCCGCCTCGAATCAACTTAAAATCCATTGGGTATAGTTACCAACCTAACTCTGCCTCGACCAACTAGGGCCGGGACAACTCCTGTGGGTTCGTTGTCAATGATACATTTGACGCTGACACCGAGCCTGACGACCGAACTGCAATGATTGGCTGCGCACGAGCCAGCCGCCAGTAGTTCCCTTTATCGACATAGCTAATGCCGGAATAGGGGGATCTTCCCCGGGCTTTCGTGAATATCTGTTCTTTTTTCGACAAAATTCTACGAACCCGACTTTGCCACTGCCGTTTATTCCTGGCGGAAAAAACACCAGGGTGCCGATCCTGCAAGAATTCGTAGATCTCTCGAACCACTGCTTTTTTCCCCGGCCTGCTCTCAATTGCCTCAACAAGCAAGCCTGTAATTTTAGCGTCACTGGGGACTACCCCCCTCCCCTTTACTAACCTGCCCGGGCGCGAAACAACCCGGTTCCCGATGCCATGCTCTGACAAATTTTCGGCTGTTGCAGCACCGTCCATACAAGGCAATGCTGACGGACCAGCCGTTGCAGTACCAACAACCTGGCGCCCTGCCATAACACCGCCCGAGGATTCCGGCACTGGCGGTCGTCCCAAGTCTGTCATTTCAAGTCGTATTACTGGGGAGTCATTTACATCTGGCATGGGGGGGGTATCCGTAACTTGTTTTGATTGCACAGTAGCGTAAAAAACCAGACAACCGTCCGGCAATTTCTGCCAGGAGTTGGCTTATTGCCAAGGTATATACCCAAGGTATTTCATGTTGCTACACTACGGCAATTGAGCGAAGCCCATGCGCCCTTCGGGCATAAATACCCTGAAGCGCATAAATGCAACCAACAAAGCAGCAACCTGAAAGGTGACGGGTATACCCTCAACACTATGACTGCTGGCCAGATGTTTAAGTTTCGTCACGATCAGAAGTTTTCTACAGTGGCACTCTCCCCCACACACAAACAACGGCTCATACCTATTGACACTCGTCAATGAATGACAACTAACACTCACCTATTCTGATCACAACAAATAACAACGTAGTTACCAATGTGTTATCAGCGCTTCACTCTACTTAAAATAAGAACAACGAGATTGAGGGCAACCAAAAGCCCTAAATAAGACGATCGCCCGAGGGCCATGATGAATAGCGCACCAGTTTGGGATCAAGACCTGATCAACCGTTACAATCATTCAGGGCCACGTTATACCTCCTACCCGACGGCGGTGCAGTTCGATGGTCATTTTGATATTCAGCAATATCGGCTGGGTGCTGCGCAAAGCGCCAATACCCTGAAATCATTGTCTCTGTATATTCACATTCCTTTTTGTTCCCACGTCTGCTACTACTGCGCCTGCAACAAAATTGTCACCAGCCGACGCTCTCGCGCCGCTATTTATCTGCAGCATTTGTATCGGGAAATCGAGATGCAAGCCGCACTGTTCAACCGCGACCAGCGGGTTGAGCAACTGCACTTTGGTGGCGGGACACCTACGTTTCTTGAGCGGGAACAGCTCAGCGAACTGATGCAGCACATCGGCCAGCACTTCCGGCTGGCACCGGACGACAGCGGCGACTACTCCATTGAACTGGATCCAAGGGAAGCGGACTGGCCCATGATGAACACCCTGCGGCAGTGCGGGTTTAACCGGGTGAGTCTGGGCGTGCAAGACCTTAACCCGAAGGTACAGAGTGCCATTAACCGGGTACAGCCTGAGAGCACTGTCCAGTCCGTGGTGGATGCCGCCAGAGCCATGGCGTTCCGATCCATACATATGGATCTGATCTACGGCCTGCCCCTGCAGACCCCGCGTAGCTTTATGGCAACCCTGGATCGGGTGATTGATATGGCCCCGGACCGACTGTCATTGTTTAACTACGCACACCTGCCGCACCGATTCAAACCGCAACGGCGGATTCATGAGCACGATCTGCCAAGCCCGGCCATGAAACTGGATATTTTACAGCAAGCGACCGCCAGGTTACTGGCTCAAGGGTACGTCTACATCGGCATGGATCACTTCGCACTGCCTGATGATGAATTGGCCGCCGCCCGGGAGACTGGCACCTTACACAGAAACTTCCAGGGCTATACCACTCACAGCCACTGCGATTTGGTGGGCCTGGGAATATCCGCCATCAGCCAGGTGGGTGATACCTACAGCCAAAACAGCGTTGATGAAACCATGTACTACGCCATGATCAATAAGGCACAGCTACCGGTGGTTCGGGGTTGGAAGATGAACGACGACGACAAAATACGTCAGGCAGTTATTGCCCAGCTGATCTGCCATTTGCAACTGCGCACGGGCGATATTGAACGTCGCTTTGGCATTGTCTTCAGGGAGTACTTCAGTGAGGAGCTGGACAATCTCAAACCCATGATGGCCGACGGTCTCGTCAGACTTAACGACGACGGTCTTTTAGAGGTACTGCCCAGGGGCGTCTTCCTGGTTCGCAACATCTGTATGCAGTTTGACCACTACCTCAGACAACAGCAGACAGACAACAGAACACTGTTCTCAAAAGTAATCTGATTGTCTACTCTGTCGGCGTCAGCCATTTTTTGCGCTGTTTTTTTTTGCGGTTTTCCACCAGCAACCAGCCAATCCTGTCGGGCCAACAGTACATTTATTGCACTGATCGACAGAACAAAAACACTCAGCGCAATCCCGCCGGCCCTTTCCCTTGCTCCTTTTGCCAAGGGAAATGACCGCCGTTACCTTCTTTGTGTTGCAGTTATCCCCACGAAAAACGGGCCTGTTCACGACCACACCGACGGGGTTTTAGAACAATATCAACTCTCACATTGATTTACTTGAAACTTAAGTGCAAAATTCGCCAAGTCAGTTAGATATCACGAATGAGTATTCAATCCAGTGACCCACGACAATATATTGTGGGTTTTTATGGATAAACAGTGCCGCAGGTGGACAAACAGGTCGCAAAACCCCTACCGCCCCGGACTGGACAGACGACACAATAGATAGTTGATATCTCAACGGAACAGTCAAAGTTTATGGTACTCTGCGCCACAATTGCATTAAGCCGCTTCGTCAGCGTGGTTTGATTGCGTATAACCGATTTATACTCTGGCAACCTGCCATAAACTTGCGCCTTCCAAAACAGTGTCGAATTTTGCCAATACGACTTTGAGGCACATCAATGACGTCAAAGCCCAACGTCCGACAGCCCGGCCACGTGGCCTGCAGAGACTGCAGCCTCAGCTCTTTGTGCCTGCCATTGGCACTAAGCATCAAGGATATTGATCAGCTGGACCACATCATCAAGCGCGGACGTCCTTTGAAAAAAGGCGAGCACCTGTTTCTGGAGGGAGATCCCTTCAGCAGCGTTTTCGCTGTTCGCTCCGGGGCCATCAAAACCTATACAGCTACCAATGAAGGCGAAGAGCAGATCACGGGTTTTTATCTACCCAGTGAAATCCTTGGCCTGAGCGGCATGGATACTGACACTTACCCGATTTCCGCCCAGGCCATGGAAACCACCATGATCTGCGAGATTCCCTTTGAGCTGCTGGAAATGCTGTCTGACCAGTTTCCTGAGCTGCGCCGGCACCTGATGCGCCTGATGAGCAAGCACATCCGCGAAGATCAGCAAATGATGATGCTGTTGTCGAAAAAGAACGCCGACGAGCGTATTGCTACGTTTCTGATCAATCTGGCCAGTCGCTTTCGTCGCCGTGGCTTTTCCTCACAGTCGTTTCGCCTGTCCATGTCCAGAAACGAGATGGGCAACTATCTGGGTCTGGCGGTAGAGACAGTCAGCCGGGTATTTACCCGGTTCCAGAAAAACGGCCTGATCTCAGCTGTGGGTAAAGAGGTGGAAATTCGTAACTCAGTCGAACTGTGCGCCCTCGCCGGCGGCAAAACCCTGGAACCCAGCCAGATTCTGGTCACCAGCGCCTGACTTTATGACGGTGAAAGGCTACCTTTAAAGGTGGCTTTTTTTACTTTGTTGACCTATCTGCATGCTCTCTTTGACACATACCGATGAAGGCTCCTCTGTTGAGGAATACCTGCGCTCCCAGATCAGAACCATCGCCGACTGGCCCCGCCAGGGCATTCAGTTTCGCGACATCACCACCTTGCTTGAAAACCCACAAGCCTGGAAAAAGACAGCCGACGTTTTAGCCCAGCGCTACAGCAAGATGGAGTTTGATCGCATTGGCGCGCTGGATGCCCGTGGCTTCCTGATCGGCTCAACCTTGTCCTATCTGCTGGACAAACCTCTGGTACTGTTTCGTAAAAAGGGCAAACTACCGGCCAAGACACTCTGTGTTGCCTATGATCTGGAATATGGTCAGGCAGAACTGGAAATGCATGCTGACTCGGTTAGCCCGGGGGACAAGGTGCTACTGGTGGATGACCTGATTGCTACCGGCGGCACGCTGCTGGCTGCGGATCAGTTAATCCGCAAAGCCGGTGCCAGTACTTTGGAAGCGGCGGCCATTATCAACCTGCCTGACCTCAAAGGTGCCGACCGGCTCAACGCGACCGGTATCGCCACCTTTTCCCTGTGCAGCTTTGCCGGTGAATGACGATTGCTTGGTCGTGGATAACACGGTGTTTCTTTGCAGGCTCTGAGAAGGCGGGCAAAGAGGCTCTTTGCCTGCTCTACCCGGAAAAGCCGGAACAACAACCACCCATCACTCGCGGGCCTGGGCGCATTTGACGCACAGGTCAGCATAGGGCATCACTTCCAGACGCTGTTCGGGAATCTCCCTGCCACAACTCAAACAGAAGCCATAATCGCCCTCGCTCATGCGATCAAGCGCCCGGTTTATTTTGCGCAATTCAAGCACGGCCTCGTTGCCAAGGGCGTCAATCACTTCGTCATTTTCGCGCTCCTGAGCCTGCTCAGACCAGTCAGCACTGTTTTTTCGTGAAGCATCCTGTTTGATTTTCCCCAGACGTGCATTCAGCTCGTCCCTGCGTGTCAGCAACCACTTCTGCAATTTATCATGATTTGTCATCTTGCTACCCCTGCACATAACACCGGAGAACCTTGGTTTTATTTTTTTCAGAAATTCCGCACCAGAATAGTAGATCATTGAGGCCACCAGGGTAATACTCCCTACGCATTATCGACAAAGGAAAATCGCTATCCCACAATTGCCTGCCTGTCGCCCCCAGGCGCACTGGTGTTAAACACTGACTTGGTTGAATGATAACCGCCAGATATAATCAGCGGCTTTACTATGACAACTAATACAACCCCTATGGCCAATATCACCCTGACCAGCTCAGAAAAATACAACTTCAATAAATTGCAAAAAAAACTCAGGCGTCTGACCGGCAGAGCCATTGACGACTTCAATATGATCGAAGATGGCGACCGGGTTATGGTCTGTCTGTCCGGGGGCAAAGACAGCTATACCATGCTCAACATTTTACTGAGCCTGCAAAAGAGCGCACCCATCCAGTTCGAACTGATTGCCGTTAACCTGGATCAGAAACAGCCCGGTTTTCCGGAGCACATCCTGCCGGAGTACCTGGGTTCGCTCGATGTGCCTTACCACATCATTAACCGGGACACCTATTCCGTGGTCAGGGAGAAAATCCCCGAAGGCAAAACCACCTGTGGTCTCTGCTCACGTCTGCGCCGGGGCACTTTGTACGCTTTTGCTGAGGATATTGGTGCCACTAAAATCGCCCTTGGCCACCACAAGGATGATATCGTCGAAACCCTGTTCCTGAATATGTTTTACGGCTCACGACTTTCGACCATGCCACCCAAGCTGCGCTCAGATGATGGTCGCAATATTGTTATCCGCCCACTGGCATACTGTCGTGAAAAAGACATCAACCGCTTCAGCGAGCAGATGAAGTTTCCCATTATTCCCTGTAACCTGTGCGGTTCTCAGGAGAACCTGCAACGCCAGAATATCAAGGCCATGCTGGCAGAGTGGGAGAAAAAGCACCCAAGCCGTATCGAATCCATTTTCACCGCCATGCAGAACATCGCTCCGTCACAATTGGCCGATACTCAGCTGTTCAACTTCAAAACCCTGCAACTCGACCGCAGCGGTGTGCGCAAAGAGTACGAACACGCAGACAACCAGACCATTTTCTCGGGCAATATGACTATGATGGAGCAGGTAAATGGGGTTCAGATGATTAATTTCGAACCGTGAAGATAGCAAAAAGGTTGCATTTGCAGCCTGCGTTTTTACGACAGTTTGATGCCACCGGAGCAACGACAGCTACTCAGGTCGATATTCGTTCAACTTCCAGTTGTAGCGGTAACTGATCCGGCCATCATAGCCATCAAGCTGCTGCTTCAGCTCAGTCCGGGCGAACAGTTTCAGTTCTTCCAGCACACCGTCTTCACCAACAAAATCGTCTTCGTACCAGTCAAAAATACTCGACAGCATCAGACGGCCGTCAATGAACTCGGCACCTTTGTCCTGATTGATAAAGCGCCGGGCGGCCACTTCAAGCTGCCGGTTAATTGTGCTTCCCTGATAAACCCTCGGCAGCAAGTCAGGACACCCGATACTGGCGCAATTCAGGGCATAATGGACTCTTGGGTTATTCCAGATGGGGCGCAAAATGCGATGTTCAATATCGTGAAGGGAGACAGACTGGCCAGCGATGGTAATCAGCTCATCGCGCCATGGCCCCATACGAAACCACCCCTTACCGAGACGGGTGATCGACTTGACCGGGTAGTAATCCAGAATCAAATCCACGGTCAGGGCGTTATAAATATTGATCCAGTAGGCGAGCTGCTCATCGCGGGATAGTTTTCTCGGGTCAAGCCTGGCAAGCTGTTGCAGATAGTCGTCCAATGCCTTTTTATCATCCCGTTTCACCCGGCCATACTCTACCATAAACATGTCATAGGCGGCCGAAGGCGTAACGTAATCATCTAAAAAGTCCTGCCACTGCTGATGGTCAACCACCACCCCACTATCGTCGTCGGCTCTGTCCCAGTAAGACCAGTAATCCGGTGAGGGAGCCGCGTGGAGAGCAAAACCAAAAAACGACAGAAAAACCGCGAAAAAAAATCTGGTCATGGACAGCACCTTCCTTAGTGGTTCCGGTCGAGACAATGATCAGTTAATCGGCCACGACGATCACTACTGCATTGCGTTTAATGCCCAGTTGTACTGGTACTGAATCCGCCCGTTGTACTGCCTGAGTTGCCTGGCCAGCGCCGGCGGTACCACCGTACGCAAGTACACGATGACGCCGCTATCGCCCTGGTCGGTAAAATCCGTCTGATACCACTCATAAATGCGCGATGCCGTCAGGCGACCACCAGCCAGACTTACCCCCTTTTGCTGCTGCACAAAACGACGGGCCAGCGCGTTCAGCATGGGATCGGTATTTTGTGCAGTGAAGGCCTGCTCAGCCAGATCCGGGCAGCCGATACTGGCGCAGTTGACAGCGTAGTGAATGCGTTCATCCTGCCAAAGCGGTCGCAGAATGCGATGTTCAATATCGTTCAGGGTCAGGTCCTGGCCAGCCACGCGGGTAATTTCCATATCCCACGGGCCAAAGCTGTACCAAGGGCCAATATCTGTGATGGACTCCAACGGGTAATTGTCGAGAATCAAGTTCACTGTCAAAGCATTATAGAGGTTGATCCAGTAGGCTTTCTGCTCAGCTTTGCTGAGTGTGTGCGGGTCAATGGCGGTTAAGGTTGCCAGATAGTCTTTGAGCTTTTTCTGATCCCCGGCGCTAACCTGGGCGTAGCGAAAACCATTACCTTCCGGTCGGACAACGAGATACTCATTGAGAATGGCCTGCCAGGGGCTGTGATCGACAACCACCGTTGAAGCCGGATCACTGTTGTCCCAAAGAGCCCAGTACTCGCTTTTTGGTGCTGCCAATGCCAGCGAGGAGGCCAGCAGCAAAGCAGCCAACAGCGACCACTTGCGACGAGAGCTTACCACTAAAAATGCTCTATACCCAAAGGATTTCAAGTTGATTCGAGGCGGCAAATGAGCGAAGCCCCGGGAGCATAGAAATACTATGTGACCGGGGTGAGCGAATACCCTAAAGGGCACAAGTGCAGCCAACAAAGTAGCAGCTTGAAAGGCGACGGGAATATTCATGGATTACCCCATAGGTCATTTATTCATACTAATTCGTCTGATTATGCCTGCATTCCCCCCTGGCCTCTACAGCTTTAATTGGCCGCACAATGTCACTTTTATTGCACGGCCACTGCCTTATGCTACACAGCGCTGTTTTTGGTGTCGTACTGTGACAGTTTGTTGAAGTTGATCATGGCCACCAGCTCTTTGATGTATTCGTCACCACGGCTGGAGTAACCCTTCAGCCCCTGAGCCAGGAGCACACCAGTCACCGGCAGCTGCTTCTGGCGCTGCCCGGCACGCAGGTCACGCAATTGCTGATACATGCTGTGGGAGTTGAGATTGCTCATATACGAACGAACCGATGCCGCCGCATCGGGGAATATTTCCACTTCATGCACTGCGCCGCGATCACGCGCCCTGGGCACTATGCCGCAACCGCGGGTAAAGCACCACTGGCCAAAAAAGTTATTCCCCTCCAGGGCAAAACGCGATGTACCCCAAGCGCTTTCGTTGGCGGACTGGGCGAGAGCCAGAGAGGCTGGCAACACATCCACGCGGGTCAACAGTTCAGTGAAAAACGGTGCATCATAAGCCGTAACATTAGGTACCCGGTATTTTTCGGCAATCGCTTTCAGCCACTGCTGATCCTGCTCAGAAAACTCGGTCGAAGCCGACAGCGCAATCACTTTCTCACGCTCTGCCAGGATAGCGGCGTTCTCTTGCTCGATCAGGGGCAACATGTAGGAAAAAAAAGCCTGCTTTTTCTCTTTGACATCCTTAAAAGCAGCAAAGTCAGGCTTGACGGACTGCACCGTAACCGATGGTTTCGCAACCACTGCAGTCGCTTGCTGATCGCTGGAGTATGCTGAACCAGTGAACAACACAACGGTGAGTGAGGCAGCCAACACAGTTTTATCAATTTTATGCAACATGAACTATCCAATATTTCCACTTAACATTGCCCACAAATGCAGACAAAAATAAGCTAGGTATTGCTTCTTACCAAAAACAGCGAAAGACCCCATCAACAAGAACGAATCTTTTACCATTGCCATGAGATAAGAATGCAGTGAGAATGCTATCAAGGATTTGTCCTGAAATAACTTCCCGGCTTCCGTTCATCCCGGGCCGAGTCGAAGAGTGCTGTCACAGGACTTCGACAGGCTCAGTCCGAACGAGGTTCAGATTCCATAAATGCGGAAGTTATTTCGGGACTGTCCCCTAAACGAAATTTTGCCGAGACACTACTCTGGCAAGACACAATAACAAAGGTTCACCACTAGTCAGAATAAGTAGTCGCCACCACTTTAAGCATTCTTGCGCAATGAATGCCCATGGAGGGAAACAACAATGGCACACAGCCGCTTCTGGGGTCTGCTAACCAACCCTGACCATGAATGGGCCAACCTGCGCCAGCATCCCCCCACACTAACTCACCTCTATTTTGCCCGGATCATCTGGCTGGCTGCCTTGCCCGCCCTGTTCACCTACTTGGGCACCACCATGAACGGCTGGAGCCTGCCGGGCAGTGATCAGATTGTCCGACTGACGCCCGAGAGCGCACTGTGGATGGCAGTCATGGCATGGCTGGCCATGGTGATGGCGGTAGCGGTAATGAGCGGGTTCGTCCACTGGTTAAGCGGCAACTTTAACAGTGACCCAACCCTTACCGAGTGTACTGCTTTTACCTGTTACACCGCTTACCCACTGTTTCTGGCCGGCATTGCCGGCTGGTATCCGTCCCTGTGGTCAACCATGCTTACCGGCACCGTCGCCATATCCGCCACGGCCTGGTTACTTTACCGGGGGCTGGCTATTTTTATGGGCATCCCCAAAGAGCAAGGTTTTATCTACGCCAGCTCCATTCTCTGTATAGGCTTGGTGGTATTAGTGGGCATCATCGCCACTACAGTGCTTTTCTGGGGTATAGGAATTGGGCCGGTATATCTGCCGGACTGATTGGCCGGGTTC
This sequence comes from Endozoicomonas sp., assembly GCA_024509075.1. Taxonomy (GTDB): domain Bacteria; phylum Pseudomonadota; class Gammaproteobacteria; order Pseudomonadales; family Endozoicomonadaceae; genus Endozoicomonas. The sequence continues at coordinate 48,722 of JAKROC010000001.1, read as the reverse complement.
AGGGTAAACTGTCGGCCATCAACCTGCAGGAACTTAACCCGCCCATGTCATTGAGTAACGATTTACAGGAAGTGCAACAGCGCGTGGTGGCGCTGTATGCCCGGTCAGAGCAGTTCTTCCACCGACGCCTGCCAATGCCTTATATCCGTCTGGATTTGACCGGCTCAACCGCCGGCCAGGCATGGCCGCAAAAACATCTGCTGCGCTTTAATCCGACCCTGCTGCGGGAAAACCGGGACGACTTTCTTCGCCAGACGGTAGCCCATGAAGTGGCTCACCTCTTGGCTTACGAGCTTTATGGTTCAGGCATTCGGCCACATGGACGACAATGGCAGTCAATCATGACCGCTGTTTTTGGTCTGCCAGCCCTGCGCTGCCACAACTACGACACCAGTCGCAGTACTCGCAAAGAGTGGCTATACCACTGCCGGTGCGATGGCAAAGTTATCCCTATGAGCACTGTGCGCCACAACCGCGCGCAAAAAGGCACGGTGTATCTGTGCCGCTGCTGCAAGGCACCATTGACCTTTCAGGGCAAAGTTACCCCACCAGCATAAAATACTGGCTGGCAGGTATTTTTGCAGGCGTAACACTCCCCGCCCGATTACACTCACGGGGCATTAATACCCAATGGATTTCATGTTCTACACGGCGGCAATTGAGCGAAGACCTTGCGCCCCCGGGTACCGGGAGTGCAGAAATACTACTAGCGTTGCCTGCCAGCGGGACTGCTCTTTTTTTCATCCGGGGCGTTCAGCATAAGGTATAACTCCATCAACACCTCCGGAATCTGGCCACACATATCCTCCGTCAGTCTGCCATCCTGACGCATCTCTTGAAATTCCGGCTCATCATCGAACAAACCAGAGGCCAGCATGACAGGCAGCAGCAGCTCACAAACTTCTTGCTCATGGTTGGCAAACCAGTCCTGCTCATTAGTAAAGTGCGCCACCATAAAACCAGTGCACCAGCTAGCCAGTGCATCATCGTCATGGTCTTCAAGTTCCGCCTCACAGGAGAGGGTAAAACCGTCCCCATCATCGTTAAAGCCTCGGTCAATGCCGGTTTGCATGACAGCAATCAGCCGATTTAACTCACGGGCCGTGGCAACTGGAAGAGTAATTTCACCATCAAAGATCTGTTCGTTGCGATCCTGCTCCGACAGCTTGGCAGGGCATATGGTCAAAGCGGTCAGAAAACCGTGGAGGCCGTGGTAATCAAGCACGCCATCATTCTGATTAATAAACGGCTGAAGTAACGCCATCACAGAGGCCTGAGTATTGGGCATGAGGGGATATTCCTGAAAAACATGAAGCACGATTTTACTCTGGCTTCAGTGCAGATTAAAGCAGTGCCTGTGGTCTTTCCCCAGGAGCTTTGCGGGATTAGGGCAGACCCGACACTCCCTGGCAAACCCGACAAAATCCCGGTTGGCAACAGAGATTATGGGCAACCAAAAAGAATATGGAACTGTACCTTCCATCTTTTGATGTATCATGCTGGCAGATTTTGCTGGCAAACACCGGACTCAACTGCAACCGGGTATTTTCCTGTCAGGATGGAACCAAATTACTAACTGCAATGTCAAAAATCGCGACTCAAAAGTAAATAACCATTTTCACAGTCAATACAGGTAACTGACATGAGTAATCCTCTGGGCTCAGTCTCCCCGTCAGGAGGCACAACATCACCCTCAGCATCACAACCGATTTCGCCCCAAGTCAGTGCTTTTAGCCGCAGTGTTAATTCACACCCTCCCACTTACGCAGAAAGCATGTCTGCCGGGAATCCGGGCTGCCCCCCTCCGTATACTCCCGCCGACTGCTCTTTCCTGTTCAACGCACTGCCAGACAACAGCGAGTTTAGCTGTGCCAGCTATGAACACTGCCTGGAATTACTGAATATCAATTATCTTGTGAGCTTTGATGATCTGGCCATGAAGCTTTCTCCAACCTGCTCTTCCGGCAGGTTTCAAAACCCCGTCGGAATCATTATTTCTGATTTGCTCGGGCCAGGATCCGGGGTTAGAAAAAATCCGGAATTAACAAAGCTGGCCAGGCAGTTGTATACACTTTTCAAGACTGAAGAGAACAGTCCGCGCATGCAGGTTTCAAAACTAAACAAGCGAGCCTTTATTCTCTGCATGTTTTTTCTGGAACAAAAGAAAATAATCTGTGATAGAGAAAAGCCTGCTTTAGAAAATGACACCGGCCTTAAACTCAATGCAGCGGCTCTTGTCCGGAAAGAGTTTTTCCAACTGTTTGACCAGCTCAAGGACTCCTCCTGGCTTGCAGCCACCAGTACCAAACAGATTGTTGAAAGTTTTCTCAATCAGAAGGAAAACGCCTCTTTGCGAGATGATCTGGAATTGGAAGTGCCTATATCTAATGACCTCAACCTGTCCGGGTTACGCCTTCAAGATATCCCCGGAGCAGTTGTCAGGCAGGAATTGCGGCACGTCATATCAAGTTATAACGATTTCTACAATATTGATTTTTTTGACCTGATCGAAGCCCTGGGTGAATGCAGAGCACCCCTCAGAGTTTTCGCTCCCCTTCCAGTCCGGCAGTTGACTATCGAATTAATGCAGCAGCGCGATCCCAAAGTTAACAGAATGACATTAAAGGAAGAGAAGCACTTCATGGATCGCAACGCAGTTTTTATCGAAACAGCCATGAAACACTTTCACGAATTAGCATTTAACAACGAAATCACCAACAACTCGACTTCTCATGAAGTTAAGAAGGACTCACCCTCCAGACAAGAATCATTGACTGGTGATCAGCAAAAAGCCGCAGTGGTGCAAAATCTTATGCAACTTTTGCTCGATCGCCTTAAAAAGGAAGGCCTCAACAATGTTCGCATGAATTTAACCCAGTTCATGAAGGCAAACTGGCCTGGCGAATACATCCCTGTGGATTATCGCAGTGGCAAAATGCCAACTTAAGCAAACGTCAGGCAAGCTGGTACTCTTCGCCTTGCAAGCAAGAGCGTCAGCCTGTTTTGACTACATCGCACTGCCATGCTCTCAGGGTTTCACTCGAGAGCCTGAACATTAACTGGCGCTGGCCTCCAGAATTAATTGTGCGCCTGTCAAATACGCATCCTGGGCATCAATCAATTCAGCATGAATGGACATTTCCTCGAAAGCCAGCTGATAAAGATCCATTAACGGGCCACCACCCACCAGCGTAATGCTGTCGAGCCCCATGGCTTCGATATCACGAAACTCGTGGCCAATCACCAGCCCCGACAAGTAACTGCTAATATGCTCCACCTCAATCTGGTTAAACAGTCGGCGAGTACTGACGCTATAAAGCACCCTGGACAGACAACCGGCTTTCAGTGATGTCCTGATACCCGTCATAAAGTCAATAGGCGACATTTTTTGTTCAATGCCTCCGTGGCAGCCGCCGGCGTGCCCACACAGGGATGACTGTTCATCCAGCAACCGGCATAGTTCACCAGTGATGTAAGTGGTCAGATTGGTAATTTTATTGTCGTTTACCCTGACCAGTTTGGTGTGTTCTGCTGGCCGCAGTATCCAGCCATCGCTGATTTTTGCCCCGAAGATGCTGACCTCCTCCCCTCTCAAGGCTTCCGGATAATCATTGCCGGTGTGCAAGACACCGGGGCTGATAACAACATTTTTCAGCTGATTGGTGGCTACCTGTATTACGCCCTGACGGATATCATCACAGCTACAAGGTGTTCGTACCGACGCTGCATCTACCCAACCTTCCCGGGCACCGACCAGCCCAGTGAGCATGATCGGAAACTCACCATGATCCGTCAACCATGGATCAACCACTGCCCTGAGCGTGGCCTCAAAGGCACCTTCCCGAACCTGTAATACCCCTTGGTCACCGGTCTTACGGTCTATAAGAGCGGCCTTTTTCAACAAGAAAGCCTCGTAGTGCAGCGCACCCCAGTCAATCACAGCCCAAATCTGGTTAGAAGAAAATATACTCATAGGGACGTATTACTCACAATTCAGGGTAACACCGCTTGGCAGGCGACAATCGACTGGCAATGACTACTGGCGAGCCACCACTATTGACCAGCCGCTATCGTTAACGCGCCCCTATTATAGTACTGATTTTTTTCCACAATCCTTTTAACATGTGGTCAACTCTCGGATTGCGAACCGGCCTTGACAGATTGCCGCCAACTATGACTCAGCCATTTGACATCATTCCCTCAGCCGTTCGAAACAGCCTGTTCAACAAAAGTCAGTTTCGAGCCGATCTGACCATCGTCAGCAGCCCCATACTGGCTTACAAAAAGTGTCTGAAAGAAGCTACACGCAAGATGGATGCCTGGTTTGCCCAGGGTATGACTATCGAAGAGCTGGTGCTCGCCAGGGCCTGGCTTATTGACCAGGTACTGCGCCTGACCTGGGAGCATCTGGACTGGAGCAAGGGTTGCGAAGCAACCTTGCTGGCTGTGGGGGGGTACGGCCGGGGGGAACTGCATCCTGGTTCCGATATCGATATCCTTATCCTGTTGGCCGAAGATCACTACCAGCAGCATCAGGAGACCATAGAACGCTTCTTGACTCTGCCCTGGGACATGGGCCTGCAAGTGAGTTCCAGTGTTCGATCCCTGAATGATTGCGCCAGTCTGGCCGCCCACGATTTAACCATCATCACCAACCTGATGGAGTCACGGGTAATTTGCGGCCCGGCCAGCCTGCACAAACAACTCCTGAAGCGTATTGACAGCAGCAAGATGTGGCCAGGCAAGGCATACCTGCAAGCCAAGTTTGACGAGCAAAGGACACGACACAAAAAGTACAACGACACCGAGTATGATCTGGAACCTAACATCAAAAGCTCACCCGGCGGGCTGAGGGACTTGCACATGCTGGGCTGGGTAGCACGCCGACACTACGGCACCCACGACCTGGCCGAGCTGCTGGAACTGGGCTTTCTCACTGGCGATGAGTATGAACAACTGCAAAGCTGTCGGGCATTTCTCTGGCAAGTACGCTGGTCTTTGCACCGTCTGGCTGGTCGTTGTGAGGATCGCTTGCTGTTCGATCACCAGCGCACCCTGGCCAGTCAATTTGGCTATCAAGACCGCAAAGGAGCCTTGGCCGTCGAACAGTTTATGCAGCGCTATTTTCGCACTGTTATGGTACTCAGCCAGCTAAATGACCTGCTATTGCAGCATTTTGATGATGATATACTCAGCGCTGACAGTCCACAGCAAGGGAGCCCCATCAACGAACGCTTTCGGGTGGTCAATAACTACATCGAGGCGGTGGGCAGCAAAGTTTTTGCCAACTATCCGCCGGCCATACTGGAAATGTTTGTCCTGATCACCCGGGACCAGAGCATCCAGGGACCCACCGCTGAGACCATCCGACTGATCCGGGACCACCAACTGCTTGTGGATGACAACTTTCGTAAAGATCCTCGCTGCACCCGTTTGTTTCTGGAGCTTATGCGTGCTCCTTTTGCCTTGACGATAACTCTGCGAAGAATGGCACGCTATGGAATTCTCGGGCGTTACTTGCCTGAGTTTGGCCAGATTATCGGACAAATGCAGTATGACCTGTTCCACACCTATACAGTGGATGCCCACACACTATTGCTGATCAAGTACCTGCGCAGTTTTTCCGACTCAGACAGCGTTGAACGCTTTCCGGTTGCGGCGCGGATGATTCACAAAATCCCCAAACCTGAGCTGCTCTACCTGGCCGGCCTGTATCACGATATTGGCAAGGGACGCGGCGGTGACCACTCTCAAATTGGCGCCATTGAAGCAAAGAAATTCTGTCGTGTACATGGGTTGAACAAAGAAGATACGTCGCTGATCGTCTGGCTGGTTCGGGAACACCTGAGCATGTCCATGACCGCCCAGAAAAAAGATTTGTCTGACCCTTGGGTAATCAAGGATTTTGCCCGCCGGGTAGGTACCAGGGAACGTCTGAAATACCTCTATCTGCTGACTGTGGCCGACATTAATGCTACCAACCCGGGCTTATGGAATGGCTGGCGCGCCTCGCTCCTGCAACAGCTGTTTTGGCAAACCCACCGACTGCTCAAGCGCGGAGTGGATAATCTGCCACAAATCAATGAGCAGATCGCCCTGACCAAACAACGTGCCATGGATCTTCTGGCTCACCTGGGCATTCAGGAGGAGGCCATCTCATACCAGTGGGATCAGTTTGACGACGAGTACTTTCTGCGTCACCAGAGTGACGAAATCAGTTGGCAGACAGCAGCAATTCTCAGTCATCAGACAGATGAACCACTGATTATCATTCCCGAAGTGCCTGCCGGTTACGAGCAGCAAGGGTCAAAAGTGTTCGTCTACACCCGGGACCAGACCAATCTGTTTGCTGCCACCGTGGTAGCTTTTCACCGGCTGCGCCTGGCCATTCAGGAGGCACGCATTATCACCTCCCGCACCAATTACAGTCTGGACACTTACACGGTTCTGGAAGAAGATGGCTCGGCCATTGGAGACAACGCCGGGCGCATCGATGAGATCAAAAGTCATCTGCTGTGCGTTCTGCAAGCGCCAGACAGATTCCCGGATCTGATCCGGCGGCGGACGCCCAGGCTGCTGCGCTATTTCAACCACAAACCGCAAGTGGTGCTCAGCAGTCAAATCGAACCCCGGCAAACGGTGCTGGATATTAACGCCACCGATCGGCCGGGCCTGCTGGCCCTGATCGGCAAAACCTTTACCGAGCTTGCTCTACAGGTACACGGCGCGAAAATTGCCACCTTTGGCGAAAAGGTTGAAGACCGTTTTATCATTGCTGACAGCACTGGAGAGCCAATCAGCGATGCTACTGTTTGCCGGCTTATCTGCACTGCACTGCTGAAAGTACTAAAAAAGGTTTCGGGGCTTGATGCCATTGCTTGACCACTGCCGTAGTGGCATCAGATGCCGCCTCACCCGGCACTTTTGCGGGCGCATATTCTCACTACCGATATAAAAGTCAATTATCGTACAATGCCGCCCGATACATCGAACAACCAAAGGCAGTAACCATGATCTATGCCTACATCGCCAAGGGTAGTCCGCACCAGTTTACTATTGACCGGGTAACACCAGCGTTTCCTCCTGAACAGGGCACCATCTGGCTGGAAGCCACCGAACCTGACGACGATGAGCATCTTTGGCTGACCAGCTATTTTCCGGACTGCCTGCCGGAAGAAGAAGATCTTGGTGAGATCGAAATATCATCACGGTACTACGAAACCGCAAGCGGTGTGCAGATCCGCTCACTGTTTCCCCACCGCTCAGGCCATGAACTGCGCAACATCAACGTGGCCTTTAACCTGCGTCCGGACAAGCTGATCACCTTGCAGGATGAGCCCACCGGCCTGTTCAGACTGATGCGCAAACATCTGAAAACCGGTCATGTCAAGGCAAAGACACCGCTGGACGTGATCATCGCCCTGTTTGACACCAAGGTAGAGTACTTGGCCGACACCCTTGAAGAAGTTTACGAAGACCTTGAGCAGGTCAGTCAAAACGCGCTGTCGGAGAAAAATCAGGACGTTGATGAACAACTGCGCACCATCACCCTGCAAGAGGATCTGAACGGCAAGGTGCGATTGAATCTGCTCGATACCCAGCGCTCGCTGCGCTACCTGTTGCGCGCCTGTAATCATCTACTCAATGACGAGCAGCGCGACACTATTCGGGAGATGCTGCGTGACATTGAATCTTTGACACCTCACACCGGCTTTCTGTTTGAAAAAATCAATTTTCTGATGGAGTCCACTATGGGTCACATCAACCTGGAACAAAATAATATCATCAAGATTTTCTCGGTGGCCGCCGTCATGTTTCTCCCCCCTACGCTGATCGCCAGCATTTATGGCATGAACTTTCAAGTCATGCCCGAGCTGGCCTTTAAATACGGCTACCCTGCAGCACTTGGGCTGATGCTGATGAGCGCTGTAGCGACTTTTTTATTCTTCAAACGCAAAGGTTGGTTGTAAGCCATCAGACCGGGCTGTTTTGCCCGGCCCTCTCTTGTCGTGCTGTTCATTTCCACTTTTTCAGATAGCGTCCATACTGGAAACTGACAGTTTTGCTCAAAAACTGTTCCTCCGGGGTTTATTTCGTGTAAACATTTCAAGTAACGAAAACAGCAGATCCCTGAAAAATACAATAATGGAGAATCCAGGAAGCTGAAAATATGAAACAGAAGCTGAGTTTGCAGAATATCGTTGGTATGGGGTTTATGGTCTTTGCCATGTTTCTTGGCGCCGGGAACCTCATTTTCCCCCCGATGGTTGGTCAGCTGGCCGGCACAGATGTGTGGTATGCCGCTGCTGGCTTCCTGATCACTGGTGTCGGCTTGCCGCTACTGGGCATCGTTGCCATCTCACGAGTCGGTGGTGGTTTTAACGGGATCAGTGGCGAAATGCCAAAAACCTTGATCGTCCTTCTTGGCACTTGCATCTACTTGATCATTGGGCCTTTATACGCCGTACCGCGAACCGCACTGGTCTCTTTTGAAGTGGGTTTCCTGCCCTTCCTGCCGGAAGCTGGTGCGCTTAGCCAATTTATTTTTAGCGTCGTTTTTTTCGGCCTGTCCTGGTACCTTTGCGTCCGCCCCGGCAAGTTGCTGGAATCGGTGGGCAAACTGATCACTCCAGCCTTGATTGCCCTGCTGGCAATTCTTGGACTATCGCCTATTTTCATGCCCCTTGGTGAGCCTGGCAGTGCCACAGGAGCCTACGCAGAGGGAGCATTTATCAAGGGCTTCCTGGAAGGGTATTTGACCATGGACGCTCTGGCAGCGTTAATGTTTGGCATAGTCATCATCACCAACCTGAAGTCTCACGGCATCAAAGATAAGACCAGCCTGTGCCATTACAGCATTATCACTGGCTTCATCGCTGCCATCGGCCTGACACTGGTTTATCTCTCTCTGTTTTATCTTGGTGCAACCAGCCGGGAAGTGGCGACCAATCCGGACAATGGCGGACAAATCCTCACCCTGTACGTACAGACACTTTTTGGCACCTCGGGCACTGTCCTGCTGGCTGCTGTGGTGACGCTCGCCTGCCTGACTACCGCCATTGGCTGCATTACCGCAGCCAGTGAGTATTTTGACGAGATGCTGAAGCAAGTCAGCTACCGCACCATTGTTACCGTGATCAGCCTGGTTTGTGTCTGCTTTGCCAATATGGACTTGAATCAGATTATTGCCCTGTTTGAGCCGGTGCTGCTGGTTCTCTACCCTATATCCATCACCTTGATCTTCCTAGGCCTGGTTCGGGACTGGCTTCCCAACCCTTTGTTAAGCTACCGATGGACGCTCGCAATCGCCCTGTTCATGAGTGTTGTTGACATTCTGATGACCAGTGGTTTTCCCCTGCTGGAACCGATCATGCGACCACTTGCTCTTATTCCGGGTCATGACGATCATATGCTGTGGCTTTTGCCCTCACTTGTTGTATTTCTGACAACAGTTCCACTCGGTTTTGTCTTCCCGCCATCGCCGGATGGCCGGACACAAGAAGACACGCTTAAGTGCGAATAGCAACTTTGGCCCTGATTACCAATTGGCAAGCGCAAATAGATCAAGTAAGCTTCTGACTTTCTGTGGTTGCCAATATTCCATGTCTGCCATTTTAAGGCAATCTGGAAACCAGACTCGCACCATCTTCGGCAGTGAGAGGGTTTGTAAGTGGTTTCGCTTTTTACAAAACTCAGTTCCTGCCGTCCCTTGGCGGCGATGTGCTCAAACCACTCCCTTAGGTTTCTGTTTCGCTGATGGATTTTGCTGATGACCAGCAACAGCTAGCAGCCGCATGCCTGAAACGCGTAAACCTGATAACTTCCATGAATCGTAGTGCTATTCAAATGTTCCGCAACTTAGCTCTGTCTGTTGTAGTTGTACTAAACATGAGTTTAACCGGCTGCCAATCAGTTTTATTTAAAGAGCGTCCCAAACAAGACGACTCAGCTGTACCATCAGTCCATGTGCCAAGGCAGCCGGAACAGTCCGTTATTGCCCCACAAAAGTCCGAGGCAAGCAAAAGGCCCCAGGCGGCCCAAACCCACACCATTACCATCAATGAGCAGACCGTCCAGACGCCATCTCACATCGATGGTCGTTTAGTTCTGGGCATCAGGGAAATGGCAACGCTGCCAAACCTGAACCTGAAAATGGAAGCAAAACTCGACACCGGTGCTGAAAACAGCTCTGTCGATGCACGTAATATCCAGTTTTTTGAGCGTGATGGCAAAAAGTGGGTTAAATTCGACCTGCCATCCACTTCCGAAGGTACGGTACCTATGGAACTGCCACTTAAAGGAACCATCAAGATCAAGCGTCCTGGCCTGCCGTCCCTGGAGCGTCCCGTGGTCATGATGACCATAACCATCGGTGACATTACCCAGTCCGTGCCCGTCTCTCTGATCAACCGCAATAAATTCACTTCGCCCTTGCTGATAGGCCGCAGCTTCATGCAGGACCTTGCCATTATCGACGTCAACCAGCAAAAAATTGCCATCAAGAGCGTGATCCGCAACCGCAAACGCCAGGCCGTGGTTCCTGTTGAACAAAAGTCCCATACCAAGGCCATCATCAAACCAGTCAGCGTTGAAGGGCTGGCGACACTCGGGGCCGTCGAACACATGACTCTTCCAGACCATAACATTGTCCTCAAAGCCCGCATTGACACCGGCGCACGAACATCATCCATCGACGCCAGAGATATCACGTTTTTTGTCAAGGACGAAAAAGACTGGGTAAGCTTCGGAGTACCCAACGCAGCAGGCGAAATCATCACCATGGAAGAACCCGTCACGCGCTTTGTGAAGATAAAACGTCATGGTGAAGAGTCCGAGAAACGCCCTGTTGTTACCCTGAATGCTCGAATTGGCGATATTCTTGCCCCCACGCAGTTTACCCTGCGCAATCGGGAAAACTATGAATACCCGGTATTGATCGGCGCGCGCTTTCTGGAAAAACGGGCTCTGGTGGATGTATCCAGAAAATACGTCAACAACAAACAACAACCCTGAGTGGGTTGCAATGAGCGAACCGGTTAATACCGGTCCGCAGTGGCGGCCATGTCACTATGCTCTGTCAAGAGATAACTGATCGTCTAACAAATTACAATTTTCTGATGACTGCCCAGGACCGGATGCCCTGGCAACTGGTTGCTTGTACCGACTGTGGCCCGCTTACCTGCTCGGGAAAAGCGCGTATATTTTTTCCTGATTAACCCATCCAAAACGCTGTCTGGGCACTCTGACGAATTAAGCAGTGACATTGAGATTAACTGCGAGGGAAATAATGAAAGGTCGTTTTCAGCTTGGCTTGATGATTGCTTTACTGATTGCCGCAGGCTTGGGATTAACCCTGTATAAGCACTTTGCGCTGGGCTTTCCACTGCTTGGCAAGGATGTCTCAACCGTCTGGAGCATCGAAGCCTGGGTCAGCTTCAAAGCCGAGGGTGAGGCCGCCCAGGCCAGCCTGACTTTGCCTGACCAGCAATCCGATATCTGGATTATGGACGAGTCATTTGCCTCTCCAGGTTACGGCATTAATCAAATCAATGATGGTGGCCAGCGTCGTGCAGTTTGGAGCATCCGCAAAGCCGACGGGCGCCAGGATCTGTTCTACAAGGTAAAACTGCGCCTGGAATCCGGCCTCAGCCCCAGTGTTAACGATCAACCCGAAACGTTTATTGCCCCCGTTCTGCCCGAGCCCTACCAGACCGCTGCCCAAAGTCTGCTCAAGCAGGTCACGGAAAGTTCCGCCAATGCCACCAGCTTTGCCAGCACGTTGCTCGGCCTGTTCAGCGCCAGCAAACCGGACCAGAATGTGAATATGTTGCTCGGCATGACGGACGAAGGTGTCAAGATTCCCGAACTGCTGATCAACCTGTTGCGCATGGGTAATATTCCTGCCCGTATCGTCCGCGGGCTGCACCTGGAAGACGGCCGTCGTCGACAACCAATTGTGGATATGATCGAGGTATACGACGGTGCCCAATGGCATCTGCTTGACCCGAGAACCGGTAAAAGCGGCAACCCCAAGACCTTTTTCCTGTGGCAGCGGGGCGCGAAATCTCTGCTTGATGTGATGGGCGGCGTGAACTCCGATGTTAAGTTTTCTATCATTTCCCAGCAAATACCGACGCGGGATCTGGCCCTGGCCCAGGCCACTCATGAGCGGGCGGCACTGATCGACTTCTCCATCTACGCACTACCGCTGGAAGCGCAAAACGCTTTCAAGATCATTCTGCTGATTCCCATCGGCGTTCTGGTGGTGCTGTTTATGCGCATCATCGTCGGTTTACGCACCTCCGGTACTTTTATGCCTGTGCTGATTTCCATGGCCTTTATGCAGACCCAACTGTTGCCGGGACTGGTGATTTTTACCTCTCTGGTGTCCATCGGATTGTGGATCCGCTCATTTTTGAGCCAGCAGAATATGCTTCTGGTGGCGCGCCTCGGGGCGGTCATTATTGTCGTGATTCTACTGATGGCCGTCATGAGTGTCTTTAGCTGGAAACTGGGCATCACCCAGGCGCTGACTGTCACCTTCTTCCCAATGATCATTCTGGCCTGGACCATTGAGCGGATGTCGATCCTGTGGGAAGAGGAAGGCCCAAGGGATGTTCTGAAAGAAGGCGGTGGCAGTCTTTTGGTAGCGACGTTGAGCTATCTGTTAATGTCCAACCCTATTGTCGAACAGTTGACGTTTAACTTCCCGGAACTGATGCTGACACTGCTTGGCCTTGTCCTGCTGCTGGGTCAATACACCGGCTATCGTCTGCTGGAACTGAAACGCTTTTACCCACTGGTGCGTGCTGCCAGACGGCCGCGTTAACAATCACAGGCAAGATCAAAGGTGGGTATGCCCTATGGAATGGTTAAGCAGTCTGGTGAACAAAGTGCTGGAAAAGGCCTCCGTCACCACGCCGGCACAGCTCAGGGCAACAGGCATCCTGAGCATGAACTGTCGCAACCTGAACTATATCTCGCGGTATAACCCCAGACGGCTGCTGCCTCTGGTGGATGATAAGCTGGCCACCAAGCGCATGGCAGAAAAAGCCGGTGTTGAGGTGCCGACCCTGATTGCCGTTATTGAGTATCAGTCTGATATTCGCAAACTGGAAAGCATTCTTGCCCCCTTGCAGCAGTTTGTTATCAAACCGGCCAAGGGCAGCGGTGGCAAGGGTATTTTGGTCGTCACCGGGCGCGACGGTGACCGATTCATCAAAGCCAGCGGTGACAACCTCTCTTTTGAGGCCATCAGCCGGGACGTGTCCAACATTCTCGGCGGTCTCTACAGCCTGGGAGGAAAAACCGATGTAGCGGTGATTGAAAGCTTGATTCAGGCCGACCCGATCTTCAACGACTACAGCTTCGAAGGCGTACCGGATATTCGGGTGATCGTCTTTCGCGGCTTTCCGGTGATGGCCATGATGCGCCTTGCCACCCGCGCATCCGACGGCAAAGCCAACCTGCACCAAGGGGCCGTAGGCGTTGGCCTGGATATTGCCACCGGCCACAGCCTGCGCAGCGTGCAGGGCGGCCAGCCAGTCCAGCAGCATCCGGATACGGGTCACGATTTCTCAGCACTGAAAGTCCCCCACTGGCACAAAATATTGAGCCTGTCCGCCGCCTGCTACGAAATGACTGACCTTGGTTACCTGGGCGTCGATCTGGTGCTGGATAAAAATCTCGGCCCGCTGATTCTGGAGCTCAATGCCCGCCCCGGCCTGGCCATTCAGATTGCCAACGGACAAGGTATTGAGCCAAGATTGAAAACCGTTGAAGCGCTGAACCGGCACAATCTGCCCATTGCCGAACGCGTTGCGTTCTCGCAACAGCACTTTGGCATACTGGCCAGCGAAAAATCTTAACCACAGTTATTCAGAGGCGGAATCAGACCTTCACAGACCTTCCAATGCTGTGTAAAAATGCGGGCACACCCTTTTCTTCGGGAAGGAGAACGGAGTTGCTCGCCATAATAACAAGACATTCGGCAACTGATTTGCCAAAAATGCTGCTGGCCCTTTGGCTGTTACTGTCGGTACCAGCCTCCTCCCTGAACGCTGACACCAATCTGGAACTGGTGCCGGTGCAACCGCCAACCGCTTTGTTCACCAGCCCTCAACCATTGACCGACAGTGAATGGTATCGGCTTGATTTGCCGCCGGTAGCGGAGGAAGGCGAGCTGGTTGTTTTCAGCCAGGTTCCGGCCAGACAACTGGATGTGTTTATCCCGGTTGATGGCAGCTATCTGCTAAAAAAGATGAGTGCTGATAGTACTGAGTCATCAACCAGCACGATCAGAATCCCCCCCGGTGACGCACAGACGTGGTATATGCGCCATGCCGCTACCCCGCTTGCCCCCCTCCAACCGCAGTTAATGCCATCATCCCTCTACACGCAGGAGCTGAACCAACGACGTGTGGCTATCAACACGGTGCAGACTTTGCTCATCGCTGCCCTGATCACCACGGTGATCACCTTGAGAAAAACATCATCTCGCCCGCTGTTCAACCATATACTGGCGACTGTCAGTCTTTTGTTTATGTGGCAAGGCGATGTATTTCATCTGTTTCCCTGGCCCGGGGAGCCTGTTCACTGGGTTATGTTCATGGCCACGCTGGCGCTGATCACCGGCCTCGGCTGTTATCGCCGCCTACTGCTGACCAACCAGCCAATAGTCAACCCATTGGTTCTGGCTCTTAATGTTCTGGCTTTGGTGGGAGCACTCTACGGCGTCTTGACTCACACACCAGCAGCCCTGACTTTGGCAAGCACCATACTGTTGGTTAATGCCTGTTTGCTGATTCTGGCTTGTGTTAAGAGTCGGTTTGTCGCAGTTCTTCCCCTTGCCTTGACCACCACGGCACTAGGCATGTCTCACTTTTCCCCGGTCAACCTACCCTCTTTGCAACAACTGTTGCTGCTGAGTGTACACGCCGCACTGCTGCCTTTGATCTACTGGTTCTGTGGCCAAACCGTCACAACCATCAATACCAGCAACGACATTCGGCGTGTATTTACCAGCACTCTGCGCGAGCATTTGCACAATCCCGACACGCCCCTGAACGTGGCTGATCTCAAACAGCGTATCCTGGCCACGGTAGAGAGCGTACTGACTGGCGCGCCAGTGATGATACTGCACTATCAAAAAGACCAGTGGCACATCACTCCCAGCGACGGTGCCGGTAAAATCAGCGGCAAGCTGAACCGCCGACTACCAGCCATTGAGGCCAATCTGTTCAGCGTGATCACGAGCGACCATCAAATCAACTTCAAAGACGGTGACGGCACAGTCTACTGGCTCTTCCCGCTGAGTATTGCGGCAGACGACAAGGTGCTGCTGGCACTGGCACTGCCCAGGCGTCAGCGCACCGATGGCAACTGGCAGATAGCCTGCGACATCAGCAGTCATGCCAGCACGGTATTTCAGGCCAATCGCCAATCGCTGTTCTGGCAGCGCGAAGCAAGCCTGGACACCCTGACTGGGACACTCAACCGGCGGGCATTTTATCGAGAAGCGGAAACAATCCTGCACCAATGCAGCAACGAGCCATGCAGTGTGCTGTTTATTGATCTGGACAACTTCAAACAGCTTAACGATCAGCTAGGTCACAGTGCTGGCGACGAAGCCCTGAAATACACAGCCACGCTGTGCCGCCGGGCACTCAGACAAGAGGATTTACTAGGTCGATACGGCGGTGAGGAGTTTGTTGCCCTGCTGCCCAACACTACGCCAATGCAGGCCTTTCAGGTTGCTGAGCGCATCCGCAAGACCATCGCCCAAAGGCAGAAGGCTCGGGGTGTGAGTGTCAGCATCGGGGTTGCAGCGGGCTCCTGTTCACTGGACAAACTGGTTACCGAAGCTGATGCCGCCATGTATCAAGCCAAACGACTGGGCAAGAACAAAACGGCCTTCAGCCCCCTCCTGATGGGTATTTCAGAAGAGCCGGTTTAATCCATCAAGGGCCGCTACCCGATAGGCCTCGGCCATGGTCGGGTAATTAAAGGTGGTGTTCAGGAAGTAACGCAGGGTGTTGGCTTCGTCTTTCTGCCCCATCACTGCCTGGCCAATGTGGACAATCTCCGATGCTTGGTCGCCAAAACAGTGAATGCCCAAAACCTCCAACGTGTCACGATGAAAGAGGATTTTGAGCATCCCCACCACTTCACCGGTGATTTGCGCACGGGCCAGACGGGAGAAAAAAGCTTTGCCCACTTCATAAGGCACTGCCATTTTGGTCAACTCTTCTTCAGTCTGCCCCAGGGAGCTGATTTCAGGGATGGTATAAATCCCGGTGGGCACCTGATCGACGAAGTGCCATTCAGGATGTTTACACAGGTGAGCTGCTGCAAAACGACCTTGGTCGTATGCAGCACTGGCCAGACTGGGCCAGCCAATGACATCACCAGCGGCATAAATATGCGAGACAGACGTTTGATAATTGTCGTTCACCTTGAGCCGGCCACGACCATCAGCCGCCAAGCCAATCTGCTCCAGCCCCATATCCTCGGTATTACCTGCCCGGCCATTGGCCCAGAGCAATATGTCAGCCTTCAGCCGTTTACCCGACTTTAGTTGAAGAACTATGCAGTCCTCCGATGCTTCCAGCGCCTGAAACTCCTCGTTGTGACGAATAATGACGTTCATCTTGCGCAGCTGATAACTCAGGGCATCGGAAATCTCTTTATCCAGAAACGACAGCAACCGTTCACGGGTATCGATCAGATCCACCAACACACCAAGACCAGAGAAAATTGAAGCGTATTCAGAACCAATAACCCCAGCGCCGTAGATGATCATGCGCCGGGGCGTGGAGGACATTTCCAGAATAGTGTCGCTGTCAAATACCCGGGGGTGAGTGAAATCCAGACCCGGTTGATGATAAGGGCGGGAACCGGTAGCAACCAGAAAGTGAGCGCCGGTGATGCGCTCGCAATTGCCGCCCGATTCGGTCACTTCCAGAGTGTGCTCGTCAATGAAAACTCCACGGCCAAAATAGAGGTCAATGCGATTGCGAGCGTAATACATGGTGCGAGACTGCACCTGCTTCTGAATCACTGACTCAGCTCGCTTAAGCACCTTGGGAAAGCTGAACCAGCGTGGGTCTCCGATCTCACGAAACAGTGAGTTGGTGTTGAAATCCATAATCTGCTTAACCGAGTGGCGCAGAGCCTTGGAAGGGATGGTGCCCAGGTGAGTGCAGCTACCACCGACAAAGTTGAACTGTTCCACCACGGCCACTGTTTTGCCCAGCTTGACCGCATTCATGGCCGCCCCTTCACCGGCCGGCCCCGAACCCAGAATAATCAGGTCGTATTGACTGCCCTTCATTGCGCCCCCCGGCTTGTGCTCTGTTATTGTTGGCCCTGACGGACCTTGCACCTCTCATGTCGGCCAGACGAACCTGAAACCAAGCGGTGTCAGGTTTTTTTGCTGGCCGCAGCATCGTAAAAAAGATCGTCGTTCATCTCAGCAAGTGGATCGGTCTTGTCGCCCCCGCCGCAAATAACACAGCTGTCTTTCAAGCCAAGGCTACTCAGACCACCGCAAGAGCCTTTGATGGGTTTATTGGCAAAGATTACGCCCACCGCCATGGCAGCCATAAGCCCAAGAAAAGTACAAAATGTAATCAGCAAAATCATCATGGCTGATTCCTCCGTCGTGTACTGATTTTACCCCTGTGGCACTAGGTACGGCTTGAATGCCTCACTGGTCACGGTGGCAAAGCCGTCATTGGTATAATAAGCAAATCGGGCAGCAATACCCAGCCGATTAGCCAGTTTAAGCCCCTCTTCGTCGCCAAGCACCATAAACATGGTGGCCAGGGCATCGGCCTGGGCGGTGGTATCGGCAATCACCGCCACCTCAGCAATCCGTTTGGCTTCTGGCCAGCCGCTGCGTGGGTTGATGGTGTGGGAGTAGCGCTTGCCATCCACCTCAAAAAAATTCAGGTAGTCACCGGACGTGGCCAGAGCCTTGTCAACCGGCTCCACCAGAGCCGAAACACCACTTTTACCCATTTCCGGACCAATAACAGCAAGTCGCCAGGGGTTGCCATTGGGTTTGGCACCCCGCACCATCACTTCACCACCCACTTCCACCATAAAATCATCAATGCCCAACCCGCGCAGGGCATCGGCGGCCTGATCCACGCCGTAACCCTTGGCAATGGAACTCAGGTCAACAAACAGTTCTTTACCGCGGGTCAGGGTTGAATCGCCCTGGTTTGTGCCCAGACTTTGGTAGCCCACTTGCGCCCGCGCCTGGTCTATGGCCGCCGGATCAGGAATATGGCCCGGAAACTGGCTGTCCAGCCACTGGACAAACTCCGGTGCATTGACCAACTGTTCAGCGTTGCCATTACCTGGCTTTTCTTGCGGCCCAAAGCCCCAGAGATTAACCAATGGGCCAACCGTGATGTCGTAGGCGCCACCGGACATCTCTGAGATGATCTGGGCCTGACGCACCAGCTCAACGATATCCGCAGATACTTTAACAGGCTGACCCACTGGCGCCCGATTAAAGCGCATCAGCTCGGAGTCCGGCTTATAGGTGGACATGCGCTGATCCACATCAGCCAGAGCCGCGTGGACAACGGCAGAAACTTCTGGCAGCGGATGGCTGAACAGGCTGCTGACATAACTGACGTTATAACTCGTTCCCATCACTTGCCCCTGAAAACTGTAAATCCGTGGTCTGGTACTTAGCACCAGGAACACCACCGCAATCAACAAAATCGCTGGCACCAGTGTTCGTCTTAATGATCGGGAAAGCAAGTCGGAATCCTCA
This sequence comes from Endozoicomonas sp., assembly GCA_024509075.1. Taxonomy (GTDB): domain Bacteria; phylum Pseudomonadota; class Gammaproteobacteria; order Pseudomonadales; family Endozoicomonadaceae; genus Endozoicomonas. Next base: position 29,932 of record JAKROC010000001.1, on the reverse strand, counting down.
TGGCAAAGCCATCCGCAGGCTTTAATCAGGCAGTGGTCAGTTTACGGCCGGATTCTAACACTGGGTCAACGGATAATCATCAGGGATTGAGACTACCATCACTATACCCAAAGGATTTCAAATTGATTCGAGGCGGCAAATGAGCGAAGCCCCGGGAGCATAGAAATACTAGGTGACCGGGGTGACGACTGCATGGATGCGGGAGGTAGAGCAACGCATGGAGCAGTTGCCGAGCGAGTGCAGCCAACAAAAGTAGCAACTTGAAAGGCGACGGGTATATCTTTCCCGTTGCTGAACAGTCAATGTATTGTTACGCTTGCCTCGGGGACATATGCTGCACGACACTCACTAACTGCAAATAAAACAATGCGTTAGCAAACCCCAAGTGAATGCATAACAATTAATTCAGCGGTCATTTCACGGAGTCGTGACAATGGGCTTAAGTATTCTTGATCTATTCAAAGTTGGCATAGGGCCATCATCCTCCCATACAGTCGGCCCCATGGTAGCCGCCAATCGGTTTGTCATGGCCTTACAGCAAAAAGATCAGCTTACGCATACCCGTCGGGTCGCTATTGAGCTCTATGGTTCCCTGGCCATGACCGGTGCTGGCCACGCCACCGACACTGCCATTATGCTTGGGCTAATGGGGCAGCAGCCAGATCAGCTCGACCCTGACCAGGCACCAAAAATGATTGAGCAAATACGCCAAAGCGGTGAGCTGGAGCTGGCAGGCCATCACGCCATTGCCTTCACCGAAGACGAAAACCTGCACTTTCTGTACGGCCAGTCGCTGCCCAAGCACCCCAACAGCATGACCCTGCGAGCCTTTGACCAGGCCGGACTGGAGCTCTTTCACGATAACTACTACTCCGTCGGCGGCGGTTTCGTGCTCAATGACCAGGAAGCAGAGCAAACGACCGACAAACCAACTGTGCAGGTGCCCTATCCATTCAACAATGCCCAAGACCTGCTGGATATCGGTGACCGCACCAAACTGAGCATTGCCGACATCGTTCTGCACAATGAACAGCATCTGGGCCGTACAGACGACATTCAACGGGATCTGCTGCACATCTGGCAGGTGATGGACCAATGCATTGAACGGGGCTGCAACCAGACTGGCATTTTACCCGGTGGCTTGAACGTTCGCCGCCGTGCCCATCAGCTGTATCAAGAGTTGCTTAACCGACCGGAAGAAAAGCAGGATCGCCTGGAGGTGATGGATTGGGTCAACCTGTTTGCCATCGCCGTCAACGAAGAAAATGCCGTTGGCGGTCGGGTGGTGACTGCCCCCACCAATGGGGCGGCCGGCGTGATTCCAGCAGTGCTGGCCTACTACCAACGCTTTGTCCCTGGCAGCAGCGATGACGGCATCTGTACTTTCCTGGCCACCGCTGCAGCCATCGGCATGCTGTACAAAAAAAACGCCTCCATCTCGGCCGCTGAAGTCGGTTGTCAGGGTGAGATTGGCGTTGCCTGCTCCATGGCCGCTGCCGCCCTGTGCGCAGTGATGGGGGGGGACAACAGGCAGATAGAAAACGCCGCCGAAATTGGCATGGAACACAATCTGGGCCTGACCTGCGACCCCATTGCCGGATTGGTGCAAGTACCCTGCATTGAGCGCAATACTATGGGCGCAGTGAAAGCCATTAACGCCGCCCGCCTGGCCATCAAAGGCGATGGCATACACCGTGTTTCCCTGGACGATGTGATTGAAACCATGCGCCAGACCGGTCTGGACATGCAGGACAAATACAAAGAAACCGCCACCGGCGGCCTGGCAGTGAATGTGGTGATGTGCTGAACCGCCAATAACAACCCATCAGAAAGCCCGAACCGTATTGATCAAGGTCAACCCAAGTATCAAAAAGGATTATTGCATGCCCGCAGTACACACTTCGATGCCTCTCTCAGCGCTGGAACGTGACGATACCTTCAGCCATCGCCATATCAGCACCGACTCAGCCCTGTTGACGACACTGAAGGTAAATACCCTGGCCGAGCTTATAGACGACACCGTACCCAGCACCATTCGCCTGGGTCACCCGTTAAAACTGCCTGTGGGCAAAACTGAGCAGCAGGCTCTGACGGAGCTGAAAGCACTGGCCGATCAGAACACCGTCCACAAATCCTGTATCGGGATGGGCTACTACGGTACCCATGTACCCAATGTTATTGCCCGTAACTTGCTGGAAAACCCCGGCTGGTACACCGCTTACACCCCTTACCAGCCAGAAATTGCCCAGGGACGCCTGGAGATGTTGCTGAACTTTCAACAGATGGTGATGGACCTGACCGGCATGGCGGTGGCCAACGCCTCGCTGCTTGATGAAGCCACAGCAGCGGCTGAAGCCATGACCCTGTGCCTGAGAAGCGCCGCGCGTGGCAAAGCAGCCGGCAAGACCTACTTTGTTGCCGATGACGTGCATCCGCAGACTATTGATGTGATTAGAACCCGCGCCCACTGGCTGGGCATTACTGTGATTGTTGGCAACCCGGCAACAGAGCTGGCTGACTACGACGTATTTGGCGTACTGCTGCAATACCCTGGCACCTACGGCCAAATTACCGACCTAGCCAGCCTGAGTGCCCAAGCCCGGCAGCAGAATGCAATGGTAGCGGTAGCCACCGACCTGCTGGCCCTGACGCTGCTGCAATCCCCCGGTGAACTCGGCGCGGACATCGTGCTGGGCAACAGCCAGCGCTTTGGTGTGCCCATGGGCTTTGGTGGCCCCCACGCCGCTTTTTTTGCCACCACCGACAAACTGAAGCGCTCAATCCCCGGCCGGATTATCGGCGTCTCTAAAGACAGCCGGGGCAACACCGCCCTGCGCATGGCTATGCAGACCAGAGAGCAGCACATTCGCCGGGAAAAAGCCACGTCCAACATTTGTACCGCCCAGGCGCTGCTGGCCAACATGGCTGCGGCCTATGCCATTTATCACGGACCGGAAGGGTTAACCCACATCGCCGAACGGGTACACCGGCTCACCCGCATTCTGTACCATGGACTGACCGAGGCAGGCATCAAGAGCAACGACACATTCTTCGATACCCTGACCGTGTTCGTGGGCGATAAGCAAAAGAGCGTTATCCGGCGCGCTGTGGATAATGGCTACAATCTGCGCCGTGTGGATGGCGATCGTGTGGGAGTCAGCCTGGATGAGACCACCCACTCAGAAGACATTGTTGCGCTGTTTACTGTGTTGACCGGCTCAGAACGCACCCTTGATGTCGCTGCTGTTGATCGCCTGATCATTGACGGTGCAACGGGTAACGGCATATTGCCAGACCAGCGTCGTACCAGTGCCTTTTTGCAGCACCCGGTTTTTACTCGCTATCACTCTGAAACCGCGATGATGCGCTACCTGAAACAGCTGGAAAACCGTGACTACTCCCTGGTTCACGGTATGATCCCCCTGGGCTCGTGCACCATGAAGCTGAATGCCGCCTCAGAAATGGTGCCCGTCTCCTGGCCAACGTTCGCTGACATTCACCCGTTCGTTCCCCGTGACCAGGTGTCAGGCTACCTGACCATGATTCGCCAGCTGGAGCAGGCACTGGTGGAAATCACCGGTTATGACGCCATCTCCATGCAGCCCAACTCCGGGGCCCAGGGTGAATACGCAGGCCTGCTGGCCATTCGCAACTACCAGCAAGCCAATGGTCAGGGGCACCGTGATATCTGCCTGATCCCCTCCTCCGCCCACGGCACCAACCCAGCCTCAGCCACCATGCTGGGCATGAAGGTGGTCATTGTCGCCTGTGACCAGCGGGGCAATGTTGATCTGGATGATCTCAGCGCCAAAGCGATACAGCACAGCGAGCAACTGTCGGCCCTGATGGTGACCTACCCATCAACCCACGGCGTGTACGAGGAGTCAATCCGCACCATCTGCCAGATTATCCACGACCACGGTGGTCAGGTTTATATGGACGGTGCCAATATGAATGCCATGGTGGGCGTCTCCCGACCGGGGGATATTGGCTCTGACGTATCCCACCTCAATCTGCACAAAACCTTTGCTATTCCTCATGGTGGCGGCGGTCCCGGCATGGGACCTATCGGCGTTAAACGTCACCTGGCGCCTTATCTGCCAGGCCATTCGGTCAGTCCGGTTGATGATCAGGGCATCGCTATGGGTGCCGTATCCGCGACTCCCTTTGGCAGTGCGTCCATTTTGCCCATCAGCTGGATGTACATTACCTTGCTGGGTCGCGACGGCCTGACCAAAGCCACTGAAGTGGCCATTCTTCACGCCAACTACATCGCCGACCGGCTGGCCGGGCACTACCCGATCCTCTACCGGGGCAGAAATAACCGGGTGGCCCACGAGTGCATTGTCGATATCCGCCCGATCAAGGCGCACAGCGGCATCAACGAGGAAGACATTGCCAAACGCCTGATGGATTACGGCTTCCACGCCCCAACCATGTCGTTTCCGGTGGCCGGTACGCTGATGGTTGAACCCACTGAGTCAGAATCAAAAGCAGAGATTGACCGGTTTATTGCGGCCATGATCGCAATCAGGGAAGAGATCGATCAGGTCGCCAGCGGCCATTGGCCGAAAGATAACAACCCGCTGGTCAATGCGCCCCACACCATGGCGGATCTGGCCGATGAGCAGTGGCAACGTCCATACAGCCGGGCTGTTGCCGCATTCCCGGCAAACCAGACGACCAAATACTGGCCGGCGACTAACCGGATTGACAACGTTTACGGGGATCGGAACTTTATTTGTAGTTGCCCCGATATTGACAGTTATCGCTAGCACTCCGTCTATACCCAATGGATTTCAAGTTGATTCGAGGCGGCAAATGAGCGAAGCCCCGAGAGCATGGAAATACTATGTGACCGGGGTGAGCGAATGCCGCCAACAAAGTAGCAACTTGAAAGGCGACGGGTATAGTTCTTAACAGCACACCGGCCCCTGCTCAGGGGCCGGTTGGCGCTAAGCCGACGTTAAGATGCGACAAAGAGCCTGATCTCCCTGGGTGCTGATCAGCTACGGTACCCGGCGTTAATCTTTATGTACTCATGGGATAAATCCGTCGTCCAGACCTCTTCTGTGGCAACACCGACACCCAGAGAGATCCGGATCATGATCTCACTCTGATTCATCACCTGCTGACCCGCATCTTCGCTATAACTTGCAGATGGCTGACCGTGTTCGACAATGGCCAGCTTATTGAGCCAGATGGATACCCGCTCGATGGCCATCACGGCAACGGGAGCCCGGCCCACTGCGGCGAGAATTCGGCCCCAATTGGGATCACTGGCAAACAGAGCCGTTTTGACTAACGGTGAATGGGCAATCGTGTAAGCCACAGCCAGCGCATCCTGGCAGGTTTCAGCCCCTTCTACACGAACGGCAACAAATTTGCTGGCCCCCTCACCATCACGGACAATCGCCATGGCCAGCTCCACAGCCACCTCCCGAATAGTTGCAATGAGTTTTTCAGCCAGTTGGGAATCTTTAGCAGAAACGGCGGCATTTCCAGCTTGCCCCGTCGAAACCAGCATAAAACTGTCGTTTGTAGAGGTATCGCCATCAACGGTAATCCGGTTAAAAGACTGATCAGCAATCTCTGCCAGAACTTGCTGCAAAAAGCTTGACTCTACGGCAGCGTCAGTGGCGATATAGGCAAGCATGGTCGCCATATCAGGCTTGATCATTCCGGCACCTTTGCTGATACCAGAAACGGTGTAAGTCACGCCTGCATGATTAAATTGTCGTGTACTGCCTTTAGGCCAGGTATCGGTGGTCATAATGCCCTGGCCAGCACAGAACCAGTTATCTTCTTTGAGATCAGCCAGCGCCTCTGGCATGGCCGCACAGAGTTTGTTCGCCGGTAATGGCTCACCGATAACACCCGTGGAAAATGGCAGCACCTGTGACTCCCGAACGCCGGATAACCGGGCCAACTCTGCACAGGTTTGCTTTGCTGCCAGCAGCCCTGGCTCACCAGTGCCTGCATTGGCGTTGCCGGTATTGACCAGAAAATAGCGGGGACTGCACGGCAGCCGCTCGCGCGCCAGAAGTACCGGGGCAGCACAAAAACGGTTGCGGGTAAACACGCCGGCAACTGAGCTGCCCGCCTCCCAGGTCATGACCACCAAATCCCGTCGTCCATGCTGGCGAATGCCGGCCATCGCCGTGCCCAGGCGAAAACCCTTGACTGGATGAACAGCAAGCCACTTTCCGGATCCGGTGACCATGATCGCCTCCGCCACTTTTTTCAGCACGTACAAAAACGGGCCAACCCGAAGATTGACCCGTATTATGACACCGACAGCTGATATCAGCTCAGTTTACCGTGGCACTGCTTGTACTTTTTGCCAGAGCCACACGGGCAAGGATCGTTACGGCCCACTTTCTGCCCTTCACGCACAAAAGGCTGCTGCTCCTCTACCGCAGTGGAAGCCTCTTCTTCTCCAGATTCCACCCCCTGCGCCTCGGCATGCTCGAAGTGCATTCTTCGTGCCATCTCTTCACGACGCTGGCGCTCCTGTTCAGCAGTGCTGTCGTCTTGTTGCACCTGAACGTTAGAGACAATACGAATAGTGTCGTACTTGATGTCCTCAAGCATATGCTGGAACAGTTCAAACGCTTCGCGCTTGTACTCCTGCTTGGGGTTTTTCTGGGCGTAACCACGCAGGTGAATGCCCTGGCGCAGATGATCCATGGTGGCCAGGTGCTCTTTCCATTTGTCATCCAGAATCCGCAACAGAATATGCTTCTCAAAATTTCGCAGCACCTGGGCTCCGGCTAGCTCTTCTTTCTTGCGATAGGAGTCAATAACGCCCTGCAAAATCCGTTCGCGCAGTTTCTCTTCGTCCAAACGATCGTCTTCGTCGAGCCACTGCTGGATGGGCATCTGCTCACCGAGCTCGCTGGCCAGTTTTTCTTCCAGCCCCTTAATGTCCCACTGTTCTTCCAGGCTCTGGGGCATAATAAACTGATCGACCAGACCATTAACCACATCATCACGCAGGGCTTCAATGCTGGCGGACACATCCTCAGCGTCGAGCAACTCATTGCGCTGGTTGTAAATTACCTTACGCTGGTCGTTGGCAACATCGTCGTATTCCAGTAGCTGCTTACGGATATCAAAGTTGCGGCCTTCGACTTTGCGCTGGGCTTTTTCGATAGCATTAGTAACCATGCGATGCTCAATGGCTTCGCCTTTTTCCATGCCCAGAGCTTTCATGAAGTTTTTCACCCGGTCAGAGGCAAAAATGCGCATCAGGTTATCTTCCAGGGAGAGATAGAACCGCGAAGAGCCTTTATCACCCTGACGGCCGGCACGACCACGCAGCTGGTTATCAATACGGCGGGACTCATGGCGTTCCGTACCGATGATATGCAGACCACCCGCTTCCAGCACTGCATCGTGGCGCTGCTGCCAATTGGCCTTGATCTGGTCGATCTGCTCCTGACTTGGGTTGTCCAGCTCAGCCACTTCGGCTTTCCAGTTACCGCCAAGCATGATGTCAGTTCCGCGACCAGCCATATTGGTGGCAATAGTGACGGCACCCGGACGACCGGCCTGAGCAATGATTTCCGCCTCTTTTTCATGGAACTTGGCGTTCAGTACCTGGTGTGGGATACCTGCTTTATCGAGCGCCTGTGAGAGGTGCTCAGAGGAGTCGATGGAGGCAGTACCCACCAATACCGGACGCTCTTCGGCCACAGTTTTTTTGATGTCGTCGATAATAGCGTCGTATTTTTCACCAATAGTCAGATAGACCAAGTCGTTGCCATCTTGACGTACCATCTCTTTGTGGGTCGGAATAACAATAACGTCCAGACCATAAATCTGACGTAACTCGAACGCTTCGGTGTCCGCCGTACCGGTCATTCCCGACAGTTTTTGATAATTACGGAAGTAGTTCTGGAACGTGGTAGAGGCCAGGGTCTGACTCTCTGGCTGAATGCGCAGGCCTTCTTTTGCTTCGATGGCCTGATGGAGACCTTCAGAAAGACGACGCCCGGGCATAGTCCGACCAGTATGTTCATCAACCAGCAACACCTCATTATTTTTGACGATGTATTCTACGTTGCGGTTAAAGAGCAAATGCGCTTTCAAGGCTGAGTTGACGTGATGCAACAGATTCAAGTTGGCTGAGGCGTAGAGGCTCTCCCCTTCAGGCAGCATCCCTTCTTTTTGCAGTAACTCTTCAATGAACTGATGACCAAGCTCGTTCAACTCAATCTGACGAGTCTTTTCATCGACGGTGTAATGCCCAGTGAGTTCAACAGTACTTGGATCCTGGTTTTCTGGGATCGGTTCCTGACGCTTTAATAACGGCACCAGCTCATTCATCTTCATGTACAGCGCCGAGGAGTCCTCCGCCGGGCCAGAGATGATCAGCGGGGTGCGTGCCTCATCGATCAGAATGGAGTCCACCTCATCAACAATGGCATAAGAGAGAACCCGCTGGAAACGGTCCTCTTTGCGAAAGGCCATATTATCGCGCAAGTAATCAAAACCAAACTCGTTGTTGGTGCCGTAGGTAATATCTGCCTGGTAGGCTTGGCGCTTGTCTTCCGGATCCTGCTGCGGCGCGACAATGCCAACCGTCATACCAAGAAACTCATACAACGGACGCATCCAGTTAGCATCACGGCGGGCCAGGTAGTCATTCACTGTAACCACGTGGACACCATTACCGGTAATGGCGTTCAAATAAGCAGGTAGCGTGGCTACCAGGGTCTTGCCCTCACCGGTGCGCATTTCGGCAATGCGACCTTCGTGCAGAGTCATGCCACCGATCATTTGCACATCAAAATGGCGCATACCCATCACACGCTTGCCAGCTTCGCGCACCACAGCAAATGCTTCAGGCATCATGCTGTCAAGGTTCTCGCCTTGCTCGAAGCGCTGGCGGAACTCAGCCGTTTTTGCCTTAAGCTCAACATCACTCAAGGTGGCCAAGCTCTCTTCAAGAGCACTTATTGACTTGACAATCTTGCCCATTCGCTTGAGCTGACGATCATTTTGGCTACCAAAAACTTTTTTAAATAAAGAGGAAAACATAGGTTGTTAACAGTCTCATACTCTGTTTCCGGAGCTGTCCTCCTTACCAGTGAATTCGGATTGGAGCAGACAAGCGGACAATAGCGACACATTCTAAGATAATCTTGTAAAAGGCTCATCTATATTAGCTGTATTTCTGTACAATCTTTTGTTTCAGGCTGGAAAACCGGACGGCGAATCAGCCTTCGGGCTGCTTACCGGGCAGCGGGTTTCAGACACAGATTATTCCCTCTATGAATAATTGTCATTACAAATTAGGGCGGTTACCTAAAGTAACACTACTTATGTCGCCAAAACAGCAATGACCGCCGATCAGGCAAATAAACGCTGCAGCACCGTATCCTCGTTACTCATCACCAGAACGGCTATACCCAAAGGATTTCAAGTTGATTCCAGGCGGCAAATGAGCGGAGCCCCGGGAGCATGGAAATACTATGTGACCGGGGTGACGACTGCATGGATGCAGGAGGTAGGGCAACGCATGGAGCAGTTGCCGAGCAAATACCCTAAAGGGTACAAGTGCAGCCAACAAAGTAGCAACTTGAAAGGCGACGGGTATATTACTTCACGACCGGATTTACTATCACTTTTCGACCAGATTAATACAGACAATTGTCGTATAAAAAGATAAAAAACTCACCCTTCCGCCTGTTTGCACCAAAACTGGCCCAACAATAGCAACGTTTTTTTGGGGGGGGGTTATTTCAGGGCGGGGATCAAGACAGGAACCGCCAGCACGACAGGCAAAATCACACTAGCCACATTAGAAACAAGCAGTCACAAGTTTAGTTGATATCCTTGTAGAGGTATTGCATGGGATCCTGGTGCTTGCCATCTTTCAACACTTCGAAATGAACATGTGGTCCAGTTGATCGCCCAGAACTACCCATGGTAGCAACGACTTGCCCGCGCGAAACAATGTCACCAACTTTCACCAGGTTTGATTCGTTATGGCCATAACGGGTTACGTAACCATTACCATGATTAACTTCAACCATCATGCCATATCCATATCGAGAGCCAGAGTAAACCACCACACCGGCTGCTACTGCGTTAATCTGTGTACCACGCTTACTGGCAAAATCGATACCTTTGTGCCAAGCAGGTTTACCAGTAAAGGGATCTGTTCGGCGCCCGTAGCGTGAAGAAAGCCAGCCTTTTTTCACCGGTAGACCAGCTACCAGCGAGTCGACATGAGTTGTGCGGTTGGCAATAAGTGCGTCCAGCATGTCCAGTTGCTGCTCACGATCCTCAATTTGATCGGCCAGCTGATCAATAGCATCAAGCAAAGTAACCTTGTGATCGGCATCGATAGTCTCCTGCGGCCCACCCAAGGCTGGATCTTCATTGAAGTCAAACTCTCCATCATTGAGCTTGGCTTTAGCAACCAGACGCTCACCCAGCGCGTCGAGACGGGTCATGCGCCCCTGCAACTCGGCCAGCCTGAGCATTACAGCATCAACTTGGTACTGCGTATCCTGACGGACAATCTCAAGATCCTGCTGCTGAGTATCAATCACCTGCTGCCAGTTTTTTACCCCTTCCTGCGTCAGCACCTGCTCCTCAGTCAGCGACAGCCAAACGTAGGCAAAGCCACCGCCAACCATCATGGCGAGGAATAAAAGCCCACCCAGCACAGCCAACAAACTCCCTCCACTGCCAGAATATGTCCGGGTCTGGGAGTGATCTTTTCCAACAACAATGACTTTCATCAGCAAATCATATTCAAAAAGTGCTCAGATGTAGTAAAGAACAACACATTCACCTCCACACCAACGAAGGCCACATTCACGCAAGTCATATGCGAGATTGTTCATCTTGCTGTGATCAGGGCCAGTGCATACATCCAGCAACTTAAGCAGATTTCTCCCTGCTCACCGACCTAACCCAACAACTACTACCGAGGCAGTAAAACTGCCAAAAAAGCATTATCAAGCCGTCGTCGATGCAATTGCCACCGGCTTTTGGAAGGAAATGGGGGAAACCTCAGCATTTTCAAAAGTGACAATTTCCCATACATCCTGATTTGCCAACAACATCCTGACCAGCTTGTTATTCAACTCGTGCCCTGACTTGTGGCCAATAAACTGACCAATCAAACTATGTCCAAGCAAATAAAGATCACCGATTGCATCAAGCATTTTATGCTTGACGAATTCATCGTGATAACGAAGACCGTCTTCGTTCAGTACCCGGAAGTCATCCACAACGACAGCGTTATCTACACTACCACCCAACGCCAGATTCTGGGAGCGTAAATACTCGACATCACGCATGAAACCGAAAGTCCGTGCCCGGCTCACTTCCTTGACAAAGGAGGTACTGGAAAAATCAATCGAGGCCTTTTGCGAGCGACTTTTAAACACCGGGTGGTCAAAGTCTATTGTGAAGCTTACCTTAAATCCGTCGTATGGCTTAAATGTAGCAGTTTTGTCACCATCGGTAACGGTAATATTTTCCTTGATTCGGATGAACTTCTTCGGGGCGTCTTGCTCCTGAATACCGGCAGACTGCAACAAAAACACGAAAGGACCAGCGCTGCCATCCATAATTGGCACTTCATGAGCACTGACTTCTACGTAAACATTATCAATACCCAGACCAGCGAGTGCTGACATCAGGTGCTCAACGGTATCAACCCTTATGTCACCTTTATGCAAAGATGTACACAGTGTCGTCTGCCCAACATTAAGGCCGTGGGCCGGTATTTCTACCACCGGGTCCAAGTCGGTGCGACAGAAAATAATGCCGGTGTTGACGGGCGCGGGCTTCAGGGTGAGGTAAACCTTTTCACCGGAGTGAAGGCCGACGCCCGTAGCACGGATAATGTTTTTCAGTGTACGTTGTCTGATCATAATAACGCTGTTCCGCGACCGGTATGGTTCCTGTTACTTGGATGCAACGTCACATTGTAACAAAAGTAACAACCTAGACAAGCTTGCATTTTCCACCCCACTAATCAGCCTGGCGACGCAAAAATGCTGGAATATCGAGATATTCAGGAGTAGAAGACTCTTTACTGATGGCACGCCGACCAGCATCCTCTTCCTCCCGCTCACGGCCACGCATGCTTGGCGGAGTATCCAGGTCTTCGTAGTTAATCGAGCCATCCTTGTTTTTCGGAGGTGATTTTTCCACCACCTTCAAGTGCTCCCTGGCCTCGGCAGCACCAATGCCAGTAGCCACAACAGTAACCCGCAACTCGTCGGTCACCTCAGGGTCAATAACCGTACCAATGACCACTGTCGCCTCATTAGAAGCAAACTGATGGATAACCTCACCAACCTGAGTGTATTCACCAACGGTAAAGTCGAGACCAGCAGTAATATTAACCAGCACACCTTTTGCGCCTTGCAGGTCGACATCTTCAAGCAGTGGGCTGCGAATGGCTTTTTCTGCTGCTTCAGCCGCACGGCCAGTGCCAGTGGCTATACCAGTGCCCATCATCGCCATGCCCATTTCCGACATCACGGTGCGCACATCAGCAAAGTCAACATTGACCAGACCGTCGCGGGTAATCAATTCAGAAATACCCTGAACGGCGCCAAGCAACACATCGTTAGCCGCACCAAAAGCATTCAACAGACTGACATCACTGCCAAGCACCGGCAGTAATTTTTCGTTGGGAATAGTGATCAGGGAGTCCACGTGCTCTTGCAGCTCGCCAAGGCCTTCTTCAGCAGTTAGCATACGACGCTTGCCTTCAAAACCAAACGGCTTGGTAACTACAGCAACGGTCAGCGCACCAAGCTCCTTGGCCACCTGGGCAACCACTGGAGCTGCTCCCGTACCGGTGCCGCCGCCCATTCCGGCAGCGATAAAGACCATGTCAGCACCTTTGAGCAGCTCAGCAATGCGCTCACGATCCTCCATGGCGGCCTCCCGGCCAACACTTGGATTGGCTCCCGCCCCAAGCCCTCGGGTAATCGACGCCCCTAGCTGTAGGTGAGTGTGAGCCTGCAAATGCTGCTTTTTCAGTGCCTGGGCATCTGTATTGGCACAGACAAACTCAACGCCTTCAAGCTGACTTTTCAGCATGTGACAAACCGCATTACCACCGCCACCACCGACACCGATGACTTTGATGACCGCTTCCTGCGGTACGTTATCTACCAATTCAAACATGGCCATCTCCTTTTTATCACCCTCAATCTAGCAAATACTGACTAATACAGAAACCAAACAACCATCGGTACGCCAACAATACCTTAAAAGCTCTTTAACCAGTTTTTTATCCTATCAACCAAACCAGATTCCGGAGGCTTGCCGGGACCTGTTATTTTCGGCCCATCTTGTTGCTTTTTCTGGGCGTAGTGAAGTAACCCAACCCCAGTTGAGTAGATCGGATTACTGACCACGTCACTAAGCCCCTTCACCGCCTGGGGCACCCCAAGGCGAACAGGCATATGGAAAATCTCTTCTGCCAGCTCAATAGCGCCTTCAATTTTTGAGGTCCCCCCGGTCAACACAATGCCGGCCGGTATCAGGTCATCAAAACCGCTGCGACGAATTTCAGCCTTAATCAATGTAAACAATTCATCGTAACGAGGCTCGACTACCTCTGCCAATGATTGTCTTGACAGCTCTCGGGCCGGCCGGTCACCAACGCTCGGCACCTTGATTGTCTCCTCAGCCCCGGCCAGTTGCGCCAGAGCACAAGCGTATTTGATTTTCAAATCCTCGGCATTTTGCGTCGGCGTTCTCAACGCCATAGCAATGTCGTTAGTTACCTGGTCACCAGCAATTGGAATAACGGCCGTGTGACGTATAGCACCATCGGTAAATATGGCGATATCGGTAGTACCTCCACCAATATCCACCATGCACACGCCCAACTCTTTCTCATCTTCAGACAGCACCGAGTAACTTGAGGCTAGCTGCTCAAGAATAATATCATCCACTTCAAGACCGACACGGCGAATGCAGTTCTCAATGTTTTGCGCAGCATTGACGGCACAGGTGACCAAATGGACTTTTGCCTCCAGCCTGACGCCTGACATACCAAAAGGCTCCTTGATGCCTTCCTGATTATCAATAGCGAACTCCTGAGGCAGAATATGCAAAATACGCTGATCCGCAGGAATTGCCACTGCTTGCGCGGCATCGATCACCCGGTCAATATCTGCACTGTTGACCTCACGTTCACGGATTGCCACAATGCCGTGGGAGTTCAAGCTTTTGATGTGACTGCCGGCAATCCCTGCGTAGACCGAGTGAATCTTGCAACCAGCCACCAACTCAGCCTCCTCAATGGCCCGGCGGATGGCAACAACCGTTGAATCAATATTAACCACAACTCCGCGTTTTAGCCCGCGGGAAACTTGTGAGCCAACACCAATAACCTCAATATCGCCTTCAGCATTAAGCTCACCGACGATGGCCACCACCTTCGAGGTGCCTATATCAAGCCCAACAATCATTCTTCCATTGTCTGCCGATGTCATGGCATCAATCTTCCTAAACGTCTTTATCCATCATGGGCCTGAACCTGCCTGATACTCAACTTCCTCCTGTTCGACAGGAGTCGTGCGCCAGGCAACCGAAGCGCCATTCAAATACCGTAAATCAACCCGCTTGACCAGTTGCCAGCGAGACTCCAGCTCAGCATGGTACAACCGGACAAAGCGCTGCAATCGCTCCATCAACCGGTCGCGCCCCATGTTGACTTCAACACAGCCAACGGTAAAACGCCACGAACCACTGTCACTGCGCATAACCGACTCCGGCCGCAACCCAACAGGCCTGAGTAACTGACTGATGGACAGATACTGCTGCATGACCTGCTCAGCAGAGTCATCAGGCCCGACCAGCAACGGCAGAGCCGAAAAGTCTGCCATTGACTCCGGCAAAAATACTCTACCATCGTCGCTAATTAAATGACTGCTACCCCAGCGGGCAATTGGCTGATACTCCAGCAGATTTACCTGCAGCACATCAGGCCATTGTCGTCGAACAGATGCCGACTTAACCCAAGGCATCGCCAAAACAGCCTGCTGCATCGCTGGTAACTGCAGGCTAAAAAAACGCGACTGCAAGAAAGGATACAACACACCCACGACTTCTTCTTGGGACAAATGCTTGAACTCCGAATGCACTTCAACACGTGCTATCGGCCGATTCATCCAGCTCATCAACTGAGGGGATGCTACTACAAGCCCCGCCAGCAAGATCAGGAAAATCACTACTGCCAGCACCCAATTCCAGGGCAGTTGTCTTTTACCTTTGATATTGCCTTGCTTTCGCGTGGCACCTCGCAATGTCTGGCCCGCCAAAACTGAAATCCTGCCCTATCTGACATCCGCTGTGCGCAAAATCTCTATCACAAGCTCATCGAAAGACAACCCGGCATCCGCTGCCGCCATGGGTACCAGACTGTGCCCGGTCATACCAGGAATCGTGTTCACTTCGAGCAGCCAGAATCGTCCCTGACGATCTTGCATAAAATCAACCCGTCCCCACCCCGAGCAACCTAAGACCTCAAAGGCAGTCAGAGCAATTGCCTGCAACTCTTGCGCTTTCGTCGCAGTAAGCCCGCAAGGGATACAATAACGAGTATTATCAGACAAATACTTGGCCTGGTAATCATAAAACTCGCCGTCAGCCTCAATTTTTATTACCGGCAACGCCCAGCCATTGAGAATACCCACGGTAAATTCCGGACCATCTATTAACATCTCCACAAGCACCGGACCATTGTGCTTGCCAGCAAGCTCGCAGGCTGTCGCCAGATCTTCCCGACGATCTACCCGAGTGACACCAACACTGGAGCCTTCCAGAGCAGGCTTGACAAACGCTGGCACCATAGCCTCGGCTAACTCCAGATCCTCATTGTCGCTAACCAGGACAAATTCCGGCGTCGGCAAACCGATAGCCTGCCACAGCAACTTACAGCGATACTTGTCCATGGCCAGCGCCGAGGCCAAAACACCACTGCCAGCATAGGGAATCCCCATGGTTTCCAGAAGACCTTGCATGGAGCCATCTTCACCACCACAACCGTGCAAGGCGATGAACGCATAATCAGGACTGTAATCCTGAAGCTGCTTCACCAGGTCTTCACGAGAATCAATCAGCCGACACGCTATCCCCATTCGGGCGAGCGCCGCCTGCACTCGCTCTCCGCTGACCAGACTGACCTCCCGCTCTGCGGAGTGACCGCCATAAAGTACGGCTACCTTGCCAAAAGCTTCTGGATCAAAGTGATCACAACTCCAGTTATATTGCATGCACTGCATTCCTTATCTGTTCAAATCGCAACGGGCACCTGCCTTGACCAAGTCCGTTGGGATCGATAATAGCGCTGGCTCGCAACGATGTAACTATATTTACTACCTAGTTTCGAGAGTCAACTCACACTCTGCCAGCCGCTGCGCCAATGCACCAATATCTCCTGCTCCCTGAGCCAGCAACAAATCGCCATCGAGGAGCACATCGGCCAGCACCAATTCCACATCCTGCGGGTGAGCAGCAAAAATCGGGTCAATCTGACCACGCTGTCGTATACTGCGACACAGCGCACGACTGTCTGCTCCGGCAATGGGTTCTTCCCCGGCCGCATAGACATCCATCATGATGAGCACATCTACCTTTGACAGCACATCAACAAAATCCTCATACAGATCCCGGGTGCGCGAGAAACGATGGGGCTGGAAGATCATCACCAGTCGCTTATCATCCCAGCCATCGCGCACTGCCTCGATGGTTGCACTGACTTCTGTGGGGTGATGGCCGTAATCATCCACCAGCATGACCGACCCGATGTCAGTGGTGAATTCACCCAGCACCTGGAAGCGCCGCCCAACTCCAGCAAACTGACTCAAACCATCGGCAATGACCGCATCCGGAACACCTTCATCCGAAGCGGTGGCAAAAGTGGCCAGGGCATTGAGCACGTTGTGCCGCCCGGGCAAACCCAGCTGTACAGCAACCGTCTCATCATCGCCTCGGCGCACCACCTCAAACGTAGTTTTCATGCCCTGTTGCTGAACGTTGATAGCACGATAATCGGCATCTTCACTAAAGCCATAGGTAATAACTTGTCGTTTAATCTCTGGCAACAATTCCCTGACCACAGGGCAATCAATACAAACCACCGCAACACCGTAAAATGGCAGGTTATGCAGAAAGTCGATAAACGTCTGTTTTAGTTTGCCAAAATCACCGTCGTAAGTAGACATATGATCGGCGTCGATATTGGTGACAATGGCAATCATCGGTTGTAGATGCAAGAAAGAGGCGTCTGACTCGTCAGCCTCAGCTACCAGGATACGACTGCCGCCAAGCTTGGCATTAGTACCAGCAGAATTAAGTCGGCCGCCAATAACAAAAGTCGGATCCATACCACTAAACCCAAGTACTGAGGCCAGTAAACTGGTGGTAGTAGTCTTGCCATGGGTACCGGCTACAGCAATACCATGGCGGTAACGCATCAGTTCAGCCAGCATTTGGGCACGGGGTACCACCGGCAAACGGCGGCGTTGAGCTTCCATTACCTCTGGGTTATCGCTGGCAACCGCTGTCGAGGTCACGACCACATCGGCCCTGGCTACATTATCAGACAAATGACCAATAAAAATCTCGATACCCAGGCTTTCCAGCCGTTCAGTCACGGCTGAGGCACGAATATCTGAACCGGAAATACTGTAACCCTGGTTCAGCAGCACCTCGGCAATGCCACACATGCCAGAACCGCCGATGCCGACAAAGTGAATCCTGCGAATTCGTCTCATCTCCGGCACAGGCACCACGGGAATCCGGCTTTTCACGTTAGGCATCGGAAGCCTCCCTGCCGGCCGCTGCCAGACATTGGTGAACAACGTCGTCCGTCGCCTGAGGCAGACTCACCGTTTTTGCTGCCCGGGCCATTGCCGTCAGGCATGCGGGGTTATCCGCCAACTCCACAATCATTGCTGTCAAACTACTCACGTCCACGTCTTTTTGCTGAACCATCAAAGCGGCACCTTTGTCAACCAGGTAACGCCCGTTAACACTCTGGTGGTCGTCCACCGCCTGTGGAAAGGGAATCAGAATGGCTGGCTTGCCCGCTGCCGCCAGCTCGGCCACCGTCAGGGCACCGGAGCGACACAGCACCAGGTCAGCCCACTGATAAGCCTGAGCCACGTCATCAATAAACGGCTCCGCTTTCCATAGTCTGTTCAAGGCAGCAGATTGCTGGCACTGCTGGTAGCCCGCCAGGCTCTGCTCATAGGTGGCCTGACCAGTTTGGTGCCACACCTCTATGCGCCCGGCACATTGTTGCAACAACTGCGGAACCACCTCGTTAATGGCCAAAGCCCCCCGGCTACCGCCAAGCACCAGCAACCGCAGAGGCGTGCGGGGCTGGCAAAACGACGCCAACGCCACAATATCGGCTCGCACAGGGTTACCCGTCAGTACCGCAGCCACACCAGAAACATCAGCAAAAGTGCCCGGAAACGCCTCAAGCACACGGGTAGCGATTCTGGCCAGCAGTTTATTGGTCAACCCGGCCACAGCATTTTGCTCATGCACCACCAACGGAATACTCAACAGCCTGGCAGCAACACCGCCAGGCCCGGTAACGTAACCACCCATACCAACGACACAGACCGGCTTTTGCGCCCGCAATATCTGTATCGCCTTGATCAGTGACACGGACAAACGCCAGGGAGCCTGCAACAGAAAACCTACCCCTTTGCCACGCAGCCCGGTCACCGGGATATAGCTGATATCAATCCCGTGGGCAGGCACCAACTGCGCCTCCATACTGCCAGGGGTGCCCAGCCAGTGGACACGATAACCCTGCCTGATCAGCTCTCTGGCCGTTGCCAGCCCCGGAAAAATGTGACCGCCGGTGCCGCCGGCCATAATCACCACCGTCCCAGGGGAAACGTTGGGTGCTGGCTGCTCAGCCATAAATACTTCCTCCGGCAGAGTCACTTGCCTTGTGTTCTTTAATCTTCGATCGCCGGCTGCAAATGTGTCAGCCGACGCCGTTCATAATCAATTCGCAGTAAGATACCAAATGCCAGACAGTTGACGAGCAAACTACTGCCACCATAACTGATCATGGGCAGAGCTAAACCTTTCGTGGGCAAAGCCCCAGTGTTTACACCAAGATTGATCAATGCCTGACTGGCAAACAGCAACGTGATGCCATAAGCCACATAGGCGTGGTACAGCATCCCTCTCGCCTCAGCTCGCGCACCCAACTGCAACGATCGCCAAGTCACAAACAGAATCAGTGCCAGCACTGAAAGCGAGCCGACAACGCCAAACTCCTCAGCCAGCACAGCAAAAATAAAGTCGGTATGAGCCTCTGGCAGATAGAACAATTTCTGGATGCTATTACCCAAACCTTCACCAAACCAGGCACCACGCCCAAAGGCAATCAGCGCCTGGGTCAACTGATAGCCACTGCCGTAAGCGTGAGCCCACGGGTCCATGAACGAGACCACCCGAGCCATCCTATAGGGTGCAAGGTAGATTCCCGCACCCAGGGCAGCGCAAGCCAACGCAATCATGAACACAATTTGTTTAATGGGCATACCCGCCATGAAAATCATTCCCATCACGGTAATGGCCAGTACTGCCAGAGCGCCAAGATCCGGCTCTGCTAGCAGCAACCCTCCAAGCAGCACCATGATAATCAGTGGCTTAAAAAAACCCCACCATTCAGAGCGAACTTGATCAAGGTGTCGGACCAGGTATCCAGCCATGTAGATTACTGTACCCAGCTTGGCGACTTCCGATGCTTGCAAATTGAAAAAGCCAAGGGGAATCCAACGAGTACTGCCGTTTATCTCTCGTCCGACAACCAGCACCAACACCAGCAGGATGAACGTCACCAATAACCCAACCCCGCTCCACCGCTGAATGCGCTCAATGGGAAAGAGCATTGCCCCACCCGCAACCAGCAGTCCGGCGGCCATGAACACAGACTGCTTGATTACAATCCGCAAAGGATCACCAAAGGTGTCCTCGGAAACATCCATGGACGCTGAACCCACCATTACCAGACCGATGGTCAGCAAGGCCAGCAATGCTCCAAGCAGGACGGTATCGATACCAGCCGGTGCCGGCGATGGCAAACGCTTACGCAGGTGACGAACCTGTTTCAACATACAATCAATCTGTTGACCAGCTCGGCAAACCGCTCTCCGCGGTGCTCAAAGCTTTCAAACATATCAAGACTGGCGCAGGCCGGTGCCAGCAGCACCGCATCCCCAGGCTTTGCCAATCTGTCTGCCATACTCACCGCCTCCTCAAGCCCGGTACACTCATGGATAATCGCGCTGCCAGACAATGCCTGCGCCATGACCGGGCCATCACGACCGAGCAGCAACAGGTGACTGACATAACTGGCAACGACCAGTCGCAAATCGGAAAAATCAGCCCCCTTGCCATCGCCGCCGGCAATGACAATCACTTTACCCCCAAGCCCAGCACCCAGCCCCTCGATAGCCGCAATGGCGGCACCAACATTGGTGGCCTTAGAGTCGTTGAACCAGGCAACACCAGCACGCTCAACCAGCCACTGGCAACGGTGGGGCAAGCCTGTGAAGCTACGTAACGCACTGATCATGGCAGCCATGTCAAGGCCAATGGTCTCTCCCAGCGCCAGGGCCGCCAGCGCATTCAGTTGATTATGACGTCCTTTAATCCTGAGCTGGTCGGCACTGACCAGCTTCTCTGCCCCCTTGCTCAACCAGATGCCTGCGCTATCCGTTAGCAGTCCCCACTGACCGGACTCAGGCTGATCGCAGCCAAACGACACTGTTTTTGTAGCTTGTAAAGGTGACGCCATCAGATCATCACGGTTAACAACTGCCGTTTCACAGTGGTGATAAATGCGTCGCTTGGCTCGCTGATACTCAACTATAGTCGTATATCTATCCATGTGATCTGGAGTGATATTCAATACTGTAGCGGCCGTGGCACACAGCGAGAAGGTAGTTTCCAACTGGAAGCTGGACAGCTCCAGTACAAAAACGTCAATAGATGAATCGTTGAGTAAATCAAGCGCCGGGGTACCAATATTGCCACCCACACCGGGGTTCAAGCCGGCGGCACGCACCATTTCACCCACCAGAGTGGTCACAGTACTTTTGCCGTTTGAACCAGTGATGGCCACCAGCAGCTTGCTGGGAAAGCTTTCATTCCGCGCCCGACAAAACAGTTCAATATCGCCAATAGCCCTGGCACCATTAGCAATGGCCCGGGCAATAGCCGGCTCTGTCAGGGCAATCCCCGGACTGACTACCAGCTCGTCCGCAGCCATCAACCATGACTCATTAAAGCCACCGGTGTGCAACGGCACATCAGCAAACAACTGACGACACTCGGACTCACCGGGAGGGTTAGTCCGAGTGTCGATAATCTTAAAGGGCAAGCCCTGCTGATGAAGATAACGGGCGCAGGATATACCGGTCTTGCCAAGGCCAACAATCACCCGCTCTGTGCCTGAGCCTTCAGACAGCTGCCTTAGATCCATGGTAATAATTCCGTTACCCATAATACTGACCTAGCGAATCTTCAACGAGGCCAGGCCAATCAGCACCAGCACAATAGTAATAATCCAGAAGCGAACAATAACCCTCGGTTCTGGCCAGCCATTCAACTCAAAGTGGTGATGCAGCGGCGCCATGCGAAATATACGCCGACCGGTCAATTTATAGGAACCAACCTGCAAAATGACCGAGACCGTTTCCATAACGAAAACGCCACCCATGATGATCAGCACAATTTCCTGACGCACAATTACTGCGACCACACCCAGGGCTGCACCCAGAGCCAGGGCACCAACATCCCCCATGAACACCTGGGCCGGATAGGTGTTGAACCACAGAAAGCCAAGACCAGCCCCGGCAATGGCTCCGCAGAATACAATCAACTCCCCGGCACCGGGCACAGCCGGAATCAGCAAATAGTTGGCAAACGTTGCATGGCCGCTTAAATAGGCAAAAATTGCCAGTGCTGATGCCACCATAACTGTGGGTAAAATGGCCAGACCATCCAGACCATCAGTCAGGTTAACGGCATTACTTGAGCCAACAATGGTGAGGAAGGTCAAAACAATGAAAAACGGCCCAAGCTGCAACGTAACATTTTTCAGAAAAGGAATAATCAGCGTGGTTTCAGTGGCTGAAGTTGACGTGTAGTAGAGGAACAGCCCTGCACCCAGGCCCGCTACCGACTGCCAGACCAGCTTCCAGCGAGCAGGCAAGCCGCGGGAATTTCTCTCCACCACCTTGCGATAGTCATCAACCCAGCCGACGGCACCGCAAATGCCAGTAACCACCAGGGCCACCCAGACATAACGGTTATTCAGGTCACTCCACAACAGGGTACTGATAGCAATACAGATCAAAATCAACCCCCCGCCCATGGTGGGAGTACCCGCCTTGCTCAAATGGCTTTGCGGACCATCGTCGCGTACCGACTGGCCAATCTGGTAAAAGCTCAGCTTGCGGATAAAGTACGGACCGAGCCACAACCCCATGACCAGGGCCGTCAGCACGCCAAAAATCCCACGCAGTGTCAGGTATTTGAACACCAGAAACCCGTGATAATACTGGGACAAGTAATCAGCCAGCCAGACTAGCATTAATCATCTCCCTTATTGTTGTTACCAGCCCCAACCAGGGCCTGGATAATGTCCAGCATTTTCATCCCTTTTGATCCTTTTACCATGACGGCCACGCCGTCATTATCTCTGCTTGCCTGCAACTGGGCTTCCAGTGCCATGACCAGTTCACGCTTGTCAGCAAAATGCTGCCCGGAGCCAAACGCTTCACTGGCCAGACGGGCACTGGGGCCATAACTCAGGAAGTGGTCAATACCCTGCTCTTTGGCATAACGGCCAACATCACGATGACGCTCGTCGGATACTCCACCCAGCTCGAGCATGTCGCCAAATACCATAAACGTCTTACCACCACAGTCCACCAGCTGATCTATAGCAGCGAAAGTGGCTTTCGGGTTGGCGTTATATGTTTCATCAATAACCACCGCACCGGAGGCATGTTTGAAGCGTTGGCCTCGACGCAGGTAAGGGCGGGCATTTTCCAGCCCCTGCACGATAATGTCCAGCGATAAACCTTGAGCCAGTGCCACAGCCGCAGCGCAACAGGCATTACCCACCTGATAACGCCCCCAGAATGACAACTGTAACTTACGTCGTTTGCCGTTTACGTGCAGCGTAAAGTGTGTGCCTTGTTCATTGGGCTTTATGTCACTGGCATAGCAATCCGCCTGCGGGTTTTGCACGCTGAAGCTTACAATCCTGCGACCAACCGGAACGCGCTCCTGCCATTGCTGGTAAAATGGCTCATCAAGATTCAGCACTGCCACCCCTTGTTCAGCCAGGGCTTCGAGAATAAAGCCTTTTTCCCGGGCAACGCCGGCCACGCTCTTCAGATCGGCCAGATGCGTTTCGGCAGCATTGGTGATCAAGGCAATATTTGGCTGGCCTAATCTGGCGATGTAGTCAATCTCGCCCGGAGAGCTGGTGCCCATTTCCACCACGGCAAACTGGTGATACGGAGCAATTTTCAGCAACGTCAGCGGAACGCCCAGAGCGTTATTAAGATTACCTTCCGTGGCCAGCGTCGCCCCTGCCTCCTGAAAAATAGCCAGCAACATCTCTTTAACGGAGGTTTTGCCACAGGAACCAGTAACACCCATCAAGCAGCCCGCAAAACGCTGACGGTTGGCCGCACCGAGCTGACCAAGAGCCTGCTCAGTACTGGCTACCACAATCTGCGTCAGTGGTGCATTGGTAACGTAGCGTTCGGTCAAGGCAGCTACCGCACCGCCAGCACGGGCTGCCTCCAGGTAGTCATGGCCATCAAAGTGTGGGCCTCTAATAGCGACGAACAGATCGCCAGCCGTCAAGGTTCGGGTATCAATACTAACGCCGGTCACCATTGCTTGATCGGTCGGCAATTCGTACAACTGACCGCCGACAATCTCAGCAATCTCAGCCAGCAACATCAGCCCCATCATGCCAGCCTCCCATCTTGAATAATGACTGGCGTAACAACCACGGCATTTCTATCCTCATTACTTGTCTGTAACTGGTGCAGCAAAGACTGCACCTGTTCAACATCATCAAAATGGTGTTGCACACCGTTAATATCCTGGTATTTTTCGTGTCCCTTGCCGGCGATCACCACCACGTCCCCGGCACTGGCACCACTGATAGCAACTCGGATTGCGGCAGCACGATCGGCAATCACCTGAATGCGCTGACGGTCCTTGTCGTTCACTCCAGACAGAGCATCGGCAAAAATCTGCTCAGGGTCTTCTGTTCTTGGGTTATCGCAAGTCAGCACCACCGCGTCGGCACCGGCCAGAGCAGCAGCTGTCATCAGGGGGCGCTTGCCCCTGTCGCGGTCACCACCACAACCGAAGACGCAAACAATCTGACCGTTACCCTGTGAGTGCTCACGCAGGGCACTGAGCACACTACTGATGGCATCGGGCGTATGAGCATAATCCACCAGCACTAACGGCTGGTCTTTACCATCGATCTGCTCCATGCGCCCCGGAGGCGCTGATATGCCGGGGATGGCTGATAGCATCTGTGTCAGCGGATACCCTTGCACACCAAGCACAGCAATAACCGCCAGCAGGTTTTCCAGATTAAACCGGCCAAGCAGTGAGCTATTCAACTCGCCCTCTCCCCAGGGAGTGTGTACGCAGGCACGAAACCCCTGAGGCAAAGCGATAATATTACTGAGATAAACGTCAGAAGACGTATCTTCCAGAGACCAGGTAGTAATATCTGCCCCCGGTGGGCAGGAAGATATCATCAAGTCTGCGTAACCATCGTCTTTGCCGATGACGGCAAAGCGATATTTGCAGTCAGAAAACAGCCGTGCCTTGGCTGCAGCGTACTCGGCCAGCGTACCGTGATAATCCAGGTGATCGCGACTGATATGGGTAAACAGCGCCACTTCAAAGCCAACGCCACTGACCCGCCCCTGGTCAAGCCCGTGAGATGATACCTCCATAGCCAGAGCCGGCACTTGTTCGTCCACCAGCTCAGCCAGGAAGCGATTCAGGGAAACCACATCCCCTGTGGTATTGCGCGATGCTTGCAGCTGACCGGGCAAACCTCGGCCAATGGTACCCAACACAGCGCATTGCACACCAAGGCACCGCAGTATCCGGGCAATAAACCAACAGCAGGACGTCTTACCGTTGGTGCCAGTAACGCCCATCACCCTCAGTCGCTCTGAGGGTTGTTGATAAAAGAAACGGGCAAGAAATCCAACCCTGTTTTTCAGTCCCGGCACAACAAAAACTGACGTCAGATGGACGACAGCAGTCAAATCAAAACCGTTGCTGTCGTCCACCAGGACCGCCTCAGCACCTCTGGCCAGGGCATCGGTAATGTATTGACGACCGTCGGACTGAATACCGGGCATGGCAATAAACAATTCACCCCCGACAATCGTGCGACTGTCGAGGGTCAAGTCGGTCAGCGCCCGGTCATTCTCTACCCGGGGCAACTGTAATTGGAAGAGCACGTCATTCAGCGTGATCTGTTCTCTCATTCTCTAGCCTTCTTCAACCGGTTCATTTACACCTTCATTGAGAACCATCCGGGAATCTGAACGCTCACTTTTTGCCCTCGCCGGTTCAATCTCCAAAAAGCGCAATGCGCCGGCTGCGACTTTGGCAAACACCGGTGCTGCGGTCAGCCCGCCGTAATATGCCTTGCCGGAGGGATCGTCAATCACCACCACGATGGCCAGGCGGGGGTTATCGATGGGCACCAGGCCGGCAAACATACTTGTATAGCGATCTTTGATATAGCCATTCGCACCCACCTTGCGCGCCGTACCAGTCTTGCCTCCCACTTCAAACGCTTCCACTTGCGCCCGGCCACCAGTGCCACCGTGCACCACCTCACGCAACATGGCCCGTATATCATCAGCCACTTGCTGATCCATGACACGCACACCGTCGGGTACTACATCGCGCTTTATTAAAGACACTGGACGCATAATTCCGCCAGCACCTAAAACCATATAGGCCTGAGCCAGTTGCAAAGGTGTCACAGTCAGACCATAACCAAACGACAAAGTTGCAATTTCTATATCACTCCAGCGATCCCTGAACGGCAGATAACCACTGCTCTCACCGGGAAAGCCGGTACCAGCACTCTGACCAAGGCCGACTCGTTGCAGCAGGTCAACGACTTTATCAGGACCAATGGCCAGAGCCATTTTGGACACACCCACGTTGCTGGATTTTCGCAATACCGTGGTGATATCAATGGCACCGTAATCACGGCTATCTTTCACCTCATTGCGACCGAGCGTCAGGTAACCGGGGGAGGTATTAATCACCGAGTCCCGGCGAAACTGACCTGACTCCAGCGCCGCTGCTACCGCAAATGGTTTCAGGGTTGACCCGGGCTCCATAGTGTCAGTCATCACCCGGTTGCGCATTTTGCTGGCCTGCATATCGGCCCGGTTATTCTGGTTGTATGCCGGTTGATTGACCATCGCCAACACCTCACCGGTCTTCACATCAAGCATCACCAGCGAGCCAGCCTTGGCCTGATGGAGCTCCACCGCCTTTTTCAGCTCCCGGTAAGCCATGTACTGCAGGCGCAAGTCAATGCTGAGCATCAACTCTTTACCGGGGCTGGCACTGGTCACCAGCTGAGCCTGTCGGGCCAGTTGACCCTTACGATCCTTTAGCAACCGACGCTCGCCGGGCTCACCAGAGAGCCAGCTGTTATAGGCTAGCTCGATCCCCTCTTGCCCGGACTCGTCGATATTGGTGAATCCAACCAAATGAGCCGTCACCTCAGCCGCAGGGTAGTAACGACGCTGTTCATCGGTGGCATGCACACCGGGAACTTTCAGGGCCATTACCCTGCCGCCCTGATCTGGCGTCAGTTGTCGTTTGAGATAAATAAATTCGCGGCTTTTTGTCCCTTCAACCCGCTGCGACAACCAAGACAGGGGGACATCCAGCACCTTAGCCAGGGCGGGCCACTGCGCCTGAGCCTCAATCAACTCGGTCGGATCGGCCCAGATTGTCACCACAGGTGCACTGACCGCCAAGGGTTCGCCATTGCGATCAAAAATAACCCCTCTGTGCGCTGTTACAGATTCATAGCGAACCGCCCGCTTATCCCCTTCATTTTGTAAAAAGTGTCGATTCAACAACTGTAAATCAATGATGTGATAGCCGAGGTACAAGCTGCTGACAACCAGCATGGTCTGCACCAGGCGCAAACGCCATTTCCCGGGCTGACCGCCAGCGGCAGCTCTTGATGGTGCCTTTCGTCGCTCCCGACTCATGGCAGCACCATTTCTATCTGATCGTTGGTTGGTACATCCATATCTAGCTCCTCCCTGGCAATTTGCTCAATCCTGGCCGGTGACGTCAGTGTACTGTGCTCCAACAACAACTTGCTCCATTGCATCTGAGCACGATTTCTCTGTTCCAACTCCTGCTGAACCAGGTTATTCAAACGACGGTTTTCATAAGAAACATAACCGAGCGATAACCCGGACAATAAAGTCAGCAGCAGCAACAAAAATATCAGCCAGCTGGCACGAATAAATTGCACCGTTACGTCACAAGCCTGAGCCAATGTCATCATCACCTCAGTTTTTCTGCGACACGCATCACTGCACTACGGGCCCTTGGGTTGTCGGCCACTTCCTGGGGTGAAGGCTTCACTGCTTTACCGAGACTCTTCATACGCCGGTTCAGTTGCGCCTCGGTGACTGGTAGCCAGCTTGGCAGCTCATCACCTTTTTGATGTTTGCGAATAAACCGCTTGACAATACGATCCTCCAGAGAATGAAAGCTGATGATCACCAACCGCCCACCGGGTTTCAGTTTTTCCAGCGCCCGATCCAGACAAAGCACCAGATCCTCCAGTTCACGGTTGATGTGTATCCTGACCGCCTGAAACGCCCGAGTGGCCGGATGCCTGCCTTTTTCCCGACTTGGGCAGGCAGCAGCGATGATAGCTGCCAATCGTTTTGTAGTCAGAATCGGCTCATTCTCCCGCTCCCGGACAATCGCTCTGGCCATTCGCCGGGAGAACCGATCCTCGCCGTACTCCCAGATTACCCGACTGATCTCCTGCTCCTGGGCCCGTGCCAGCCACTGGGCAGCACTTTCACCCTGATGGTGATTCATGCGCATATCCAGTGGCCCGTCGCGCATAAAACTGAAGCCCCGTCCCGGATCGTCCAACTGGGGTGAGGAAACCCCAAGATCAAGCAAGATACCGTCCACCTGCTCAACCCCATGCAACACATCAAGGTCAGTAAACGAACCATGATGGATGACGAACCGGGCATCTTCGCCTGCCAGCGCCTCGCCAGTGGCAATAGCCGCCGGATCTTTGTCAATGCCGATCAATCGTCCTGTATCGTTTAACGCACCTAAAATCAAACGACTATGGCCACCACGCCCAAAAGTACCATCGACATAAGTGCCTGAAAGATCAGTCAGTAGCGCACCAACCGCCTCTTGCAGCAAAACGGTTTCATGCACGTGATCCACCATCGTCTGTGTTGCTGCGCTGACATCATCAATGCGATCTAACGATTCCATAAACCTGTCACAATACGTTTTCAACGCTCGGGCACAATTAAGCCTGAGCAAATCCAGAGCCTGCACAACAATTGTTCACCAGGCTCACTACAAGGAGAGCGACTGCAGCTCCACCGGGATATCGGTTGCTTCGCTGACCTCTTTCAGGTATTGGTCGCGGCGTTGATTCCAGCAATCTTCGGCCCAGAGTTCAAACTTTTTTCCCTGGCCGAGCATAATAGTGCGCTTTTCAAGACCGGCGTAATCACGTAACAACGGAGGGATCAGAATGCGGCCATTACCGTCCAGCCCGACGTCGGTGGCATGACCAATCAGGAGCCGCTGAATTCGCCAAGTGACTGGGTGCAGGGCTGGAAGCGCGGCAATCTTGCGTTCTATCAGCTCCCACTCATCCAGTGGGTAGACCAACAGGCACGGCTCATCGGTATCGATGGTAGCCACCAGTGCGCCGTTACAACGCTCGCGCAGTATCAGCCGATAGCGAGCTGGTATCGATAAACGACCTTTGACGTCCATATTAATGGCATTCACACCGCGAAACACGACGCTTTCTCCCTGCAATAACCGTCGTTGTCGTTCAGACTCCTACTTTATTGACTAACCCCGGTCACTTAGTATTTTCGGGGTTTCGCCCAATGGGCGTCACGCAGCAAACATGATGCCCGCCAGTCCTGCTGAATACTTGCCGGAAAATGAAGGGCAATCACTGGCCAACTTAACCTGCATTAATCTGGCCAGACAGATACCCTGTCAGAATAAAAACGAACTCAGTCAGAAGTTGGCACGAACCTGCCTTTTCACTCACCTGACTACTTCTATACCCGTATACCCGTCACCTTTCAAGTTGCAACTTTGTTGACTGCATTCGCTCAATTGCCGCCGCGTAGCAACATGAAATCCATTGGGTATACACCTACAGCCCTGACCAATATCTGTCCCTTCGCAGGCAAACAACACTGACTCCAGGTCAGCGCGGCACTGAGATTCGGAATTAGAAGAGATGATTCCGAGACAATCCTCGGCATGAATTCTCCACAATTACCCACTTTACTCCGCCTGACACACTATAGGAATCTGAAAATCCCACGTCAAGCAGGCTTTATGCCTCCATCCCGGGCAATCAATAAATGTTCAGCATGGACAGCCAAAGGAAGGGAAAGGGGTTGCAAGGCATTGACAGGCAAGCAATTCTCGCTCAACGTCAATATGGCGATATACCCGTCGCCTTTTAAGCTGCTACTTTGTTGGCTACATCGTCGGTGGCATGACCAATCAGGAGCCGCTGAATTCGCCAAGTGACTGGGTGCAG